>NZ_JARFVR010000010.1:0-5721 GCF_055818025.1 Gardnerella sp. c11Ua_71
AGCGGGGAACAATCAAGTTCCCCGCTAGAAAGAATAATGCGGCAGCGTGCTAGTCTCCCACACCCTATCGAGTGCAGTACCCTCACCGTGTCAGGCCTTAGCTTCCGGGTTCGGAATGGGACCGGGCGTCTCACCTGAGCCATGACCACCGCAAAACTAGATTATACACTCGCTTTAAACGAGCGGCAAATTGGCGGTTTGGGAACCGGACATGAACGCGAGCAAACAGAAGAAACTTTTATCAAAATCAACAACTTAACCATAATCATGATCATTTAACACTCCATACTATCTAAGAGAATTAAACGATAAGCAATACAAGTAGTATCACAATCGCCCATTAGTACTGGTCAGCTCCACCCCTTACAGGGCTTCCACATCCAGCCTATCAACCACGTGTTCTACATGTGGGCTCACACACAAAGTGCAAGGAATGCTAATCTTGGAGCAGGCTTCCCGCTTAGATGCTTTCAGCGGTTATCCCTTCCAAACGTAGCTAACCGGCAGCGCCACTGGCGTGACGACCGGCATACCAGAGGTTCGTCCACCCAGGTCCTCTCGTACTATGGGCAGGTCTCCTCAACATTCCAACGAGCGCAGAGGATAGAGACCAAACTGTCTCACGACGTTCTGAACCCAGCTCGCGTGCCGCTTTAATCGGCGAACAGCCGAACCCTTGGGACCTGCTCCAGCCCCAGGATGCGACGAGCCGACATCGAGGTGCCAAACCATCCCGTCGATATGGACTCTTGGGAATGATCAGCCTGTTATCCCCGGGGTACCTTTTATCCGTTGAGCGATGCCACGTCCGTACGCCGGCACCGGATCACTATCTCCGACTTTCGTCCCTGCTCGACCCGTCAGTCTCACAGTCAAGCCCGCTTGTGCGATTACACTCAACACCCGATTGCCAACCGGGCTGAGCGGACCATTGAGCGCCTCCGTTACTCTTTAGGAGGCAACCGCCCCAGTTAAACTACCCGCCAGGCACTGTCCCTAACACGGATAACGTGTCGAGGTTAGACGCCAGATATGGAAAGAGCGGTATTTCACTGATCGACTCCACGCAAGCTAGCGCCCACGCTTCACAGCCTCCCGCCTATGCTACACGATCCACACCTAACGACAATACCAAGGTATAGTAAAGGTCCCGGGGTCTTTTCGTCCTTCTGCGCTTAACGAGCATCTTTACTCGTACTGCAATTTCGCCGGGCTCCTGGCCGAGACAGTGGGGAAGTCGTTACGCCATTCGTGCAGGTCGGAACTTACCCGACAAGGAATTTCGCTACCTTAGGATGGTTATAGTTACCACCGCCGTTTACCGGGGCTTAAATTCACCGCTTCACCGAAGCTAACGGATCCTCTTAACCTTCCGGCACCGGGCAGGCGTCAGAGCGTATACAGCGGCTTACGCCTTCGCACGCTCCTGTGTTTTTGGTAAACAGTCGCTACCCCCTAGCTTGTGCCACCCCCAACAGCTCCGCTTGTAAAAAACATCACCATCAGGGGTCTCCCTTATGCCGAAGGCACGGGAGTAATTTGCCGAGTTCCTTGGCCAGGATTCGCCCGATCGCTTTGGTATACTCTACCAGACCACCAGTGTCGGTTTAGGGTACGAGCGGAATCACACCTCACGTTGAAGCTTTTCTCGGCAAGCAGGATCACCGGAATCAGCCTTACAGCCTACCCATCACGCCTCAGCTTAAACATCCCCCGGATTTACCTAGAGGACAGCCCACACGCTTAGCCACGGAAAACCACCTCCGCAGCCGGCTACCTACCCGCGTCACTCCCACGCTAACCTACTACCGATACAGTCCCAACACTAAACCAGAAGAAAACCCCGAAAGATAATCAACCAGAATAACGAAGGTTAGTACTCTCAGATTCAGTTCGAACGGTGTAACACCGGTACGGGAATATCAACCCGTTCATCCATTCGACTACGCCTGTCGGCCTCGCCTTAGGACTCGACTCACCCGGGGACGACGAACGTGGCCCCGGAACCCTTAGTCATTCAGCGGACAGGATTCACACCTGTCTCTCGCTACTCATGTCTGCATTCTCACTCCCGTATAGTCCACGACAAGTTCACACTGCCGCTTCACCCCATACAGGACGCTCTCCTACCCCACATGAACTAAATCATGCAGTCGCGTCTTCGGTGGCGTGCTTAAGCCCCGCTACATTGTCGGCGCGGAACCACTAGACCAGTGAGCTGTTACGCACTCTTTCAAGGATGGCTGCTTCTGAGCCAACCTCCTGGCTGTCTATGCGACTCCACATCCTTTCCCACTTAGCACGCGCTTCGGGACCTTAGACGACGATCAGGGCTGTTTCCCTTTTGACGACGGAGCTTATCCCCCGCCGACTCACTGCCATGATAAACCTAACAGGTATTCGGAGTTTGGCTGCTATTAGTACCCGGTATGGGCCCGCAAGCATCCAGTAGCTCTACCCCCTGCAAGCAATAACATGACGCTGCACCTAAATGCATTTCGGAGAGAACCAGCTATCACGGAATTTGATTGGCCTTTCACCCCTAACCCCAAGTCATCCCCCCAGTTTTCAACCTAGGTGGGTTCGGTCCTCCACACGGTCTTACCCGCGCTTCAACCTGCTCAGGGCTAGATCATCCCGCTTCGGGTCCAGGACATGCGACTAAAACGCCTTTTAAAACTCGCTTTCGCTACGGCTCCCCCACCCGGGTTAGCCTCGCCACATACCACTGACTCGCAGACTCATTTTTCGATAGGCACGCCGTCACCCCACAAAGAAGGCTCCGACGGATTGTAAGCGCACGGTTTCAGGAACTATTTCACTCCCCTCCCGGGGTGCTTTTCACCTTTCCCTCACGGTACTAGTACACTATCGGTCAGACAGGAATACTTAGGCTTACCCAACGGTCTGGGCAGATTCACGCGGGATTCCACGAGGCCCGCGCTACTTGGGAATAAACATAAAAAGACATCGCGCAACCTGCTACGGGGCCATCACCCTCTACGGCTGGGAATTCAATCCCATTCACATAACACGACATTTTATCACTCTTCTCAACCCCGTCAGAGGCTGAACAGTCAATCCCACGACCCCGAATACGCAACACCTGACGGTTATCACACGTACTCGGTTTAGCCTGATCCGCTTTCGCTCGCCACTACTCACGGAGTATCCTTTCCTGCAGGTACTGAGATGTTTCACTTCCCTGCGTACCCCCCACAAAAACTGTGGTGACCACCCATAACAGTGGCCGGGTCTCCCCATTCGGAAATCCTCGGATCAAAGCCCACTCGGCAGCTCCCCGAGGCATATCGCAGCCCGTCACGTCCTTCATCGGTCCTGTCTACCAAGGCATCCACCATACGCCCTTACCAGTGATACACCAGTAAAAAGCCTATCGGTTAACTCTCTAGACAATAAATCATCACACTAAACGATCACAAAACGATCAAGCGACTCCACCAAAATGGAGCCGGTTGAAATTGATAAAAGTAAAAACAAGCAAAACCAAAAACAGTCTCACTATTCTTACTCGCGTCCACTATCCAGTTCTCAAACCACCAAACACCAAGAACACAAGCCAAAAACCAAAAAGCCTCAACCTGTAATCCAAGGGCCAGGACCGCAACCCCAAAAAAAGGGGGTGGCAATCCGGGAACCCAAAAGCATGCCCAACAAACTCATCTAAAAACATTAACTATTGTTTTCCACACCAGTAACCACACTCAACCGAGCGTGCACAAAAACTCCGTAGAAAGGAGGTGATCCAGCCGCACCTTCCGGTACGGCTACCTTGTTACGACTTAGTCCCAATCACGAGCCTCACCTTAGACGGCTCCATCCCAAAAGGGTTAGGCCACCGGCTTCGGGTGCTGCCCACTTTCATGACTTGACGGGCGGTGTGTACAAGGCCCGGGAACGCATTCACCGCGACGTTGCTGATTCGCGATTACTAGCGACTCCGCCTTCACGTAGTCGAGTTGCAGACTACGATCCGAACTGAGACCAGTTTTAAGGGATTAGCACCATGTCACCATGAAGCAACCCGTTGTACTGGCCATTGTAGCATGCGTGAAGCCCTGGACGTAAGGGGCATGATGATCTGACGTCATCCCCACCTTCCTCCGAGTTAACCCCGGCGGTCCCCCGTGAGTTCCCGGCATAACCCGCTGGCAACACAGGGCGAGGGTTGCGCTCGTTGCGGGACTTAACCCAACATCTCACGACACGAGCTGACGACGACCATGCACCACCTGTGAACCTGCCCCGAAAGGAAACCACATCTCTGCAGTCGTCAGGCACATGTCAAGCCCAGGTAAGGTTCTTCGCGTTGCATCGAATTAATCCGCATGCTCCGCCGCTTGTGCGGGCCCCCGTCAATTTCTTTGAGTTTTAGCCTTGCGGCCGTACTCCCCAGGCGGGACGCTTAACGCGTTAGCTCCGACACAGAACCCGTGGAATGGGCCCCACATCCAGCGTCCACCGTTTACGGCGTGGACTACCAGGGTATCTAATCCTGTTCGCTCCCCACGCTTTCGCTTCTCAGCGTCAGTAACAGCCCAGAGACCTGCCTTCGCCATTGGTGTTCTTCCCGATATCTACACATTCCACCGTTACACCGAGAATTCCAGTCTCCCCTACTGCACTCTAGCCCGCCCGTACCCGGCGCAAACCCACCGTTAAGCGATGGGCTTTCACACCAGACGCGACGAACCGCCTACAAGCTCTTTACGCCCAATAATTCCGGATAACGCTTGCGCCCTACGTATTACCGCGGCTGCTGGCACGTAGTTAGCCGGCGCTTATTCGAAAGGTACACTCACCAAAAAGGCTTGCTCCCAATCAAAAGCGGTTTACAACCCGAAGGCCTTCATCCCGCACGCGGCGTCGCTGCGTCAGGGTTTCCCCCATTGCGCAATATTCCCCACTGCTGCCTCCCGTAGGAGTCTGGGCCGTATCTCAGTCCCAATGTGGCCGTCCGCCCTCTCAGGCCGGCTACCCGTCGAAGCCTAGGTGGGCCATTACCCCGCCTACAAGCTGATAGGACGCGACCCCATCCCATGCCACTAAACACTTTCCCAACAAGACATGCGTCAAGTTGGAGCATCCAGCATTACCACCCGTTTCCAAGAGCTATTCTGGAGCATGGGGCAGGTTGGTCACGCATTACTCACCCGTTCGCCACTCTCACCAACCAGCAAGCTGGTCAGATCCCGTTCGACTTGCATGTGTTAAGCACGCCGCCAGCGTTCATCCTGAGCCAGAATCGAACCCTCCACGAAAAACTTCAATGAAGAGCCAACAAAAGGCTCCAATATAAAAGAAAAAGACGAGACATTCTTTAAGGAAAGAACATCCCAACAAAAAACCTCACCATCATTTAACCATCTCTCAGGCACCCCACAATCCGTGAGGCTGACAATGAACTGGCAATAATTAACTAATAAGTAGTACAGACACGCTCTTGAGTTCTCAAACCACCACCACACCAGCCGGCTCATCAACCTCAACCGAGGAGAACCAGCCGCGCTGAGCAGCAAGAGATAAACTTACACCAAACCCCACCAAAACGCAAACCAACACCAAACAAACACCACAAAACCATTGAAAACAAGCCAAAACATCGGCGTGTCGAAAACACGCAAAAAACCACAACAAACCACCACAACCACCAACACAAAACCAAAAACAACCCAAAAAACAAACAAAAAACCATAAAAA
>NZ_JARFVR010000011.1:0-2365 GCF_055818025.1 Gardnerella sp. c11Ua_71
GTAGTATATTAGAATGGCTTTATTTCAACGTTTTCAGCAAGTCACAAACAGTAACGACACACCAAACGACACACCTGAACCACTATGTTTAAGCGTATTTAAGCGATTAAACTGCTCTTAAAACCGTGTGCGACACGCTAAAAAGAACCTACTTCTATTATACCATTTCCACAATTTGAAAAATAGTTATAAAAAATTACCCCCCGCATGAAGCGAGGGGCAATTGTTAATTTTCAACTTGTATTCTCATTTAGAGAATACTTTAAGCGTAGCGCATATTATTTGTTTTCGCCAGTCTCATCTTCTGGGTTAATGCTGCGATCAGTAGGTTCTACACCATCGCCAAGAATCGCTGCGTGCTTACCAGCCTGCGATTGCGCTTCATCTTTCAAAGCGTCGTTAGAGTTTAAAAAAACTTTAAAAATGCCGCTATGCACAAGCTCAGGGTTCAAGGCTACTGCGTTTTCCAATACGCTCACCACTTCTGCAAAAACAATATACAAGCATACAGGTGTAATAAGAGGCACTGTAAACCCAAGATTTACATACTGCTGCCCATGCTCAAGCAAGAAAGCTAAAGCAATCACGATTGCATATCCAGCCTTATGGTATAAGCCTGCGCGCATCTTGCTACTAGAAACAGTACGTGTTGCGAACGCTTTCATTAGTCCCGTGACGTAGTCTAGTGCGATTAAAATAGCCGTGAGTCCGATGATGATTACTTCTGGTTTTGTCATATTTTCTTCTCCTTATTTATTCTGGTTGATTATCTTTTGTTACCCACGCGCCGCTGAGGTGTGTAGTGCAATCTCGAGCATCGCCGTCATAATAGATTGAGCCGTCTGGCTGTACTAGCAATGCGCCGCGTCCTCCAGTTAGTGTGATTGTTGCGAGCGAGGTAGGTCTGAAACCTTCGGGTATTGTTTCATTTGCTTTAGCCCATTGTGCGTCTCCAGCGTTCATGCCTCCGCAACCATTTACGGTCACAACGTTTCCAACTCGCACAACAGCCATTCTGATATCCTGCTGCACGCTCCATGGGATATGCACGTAAACGGTACTAATATCCCCGTCATGCGTAATTTCGGAGATGGCTGGCATTGGCTGTTCTGCCTGCTGCTGTTCTTGCGTCTGCTGTGGCTGCCTATCGCTTCTTGCGTACGCTTGCCATGCTGCCGCGTCACCGTAGAATTTGTTAAGGTCAAGGTTGCCGCCGTAGTTTGGCAATGCCCCAGCGCTAGAGTATTGGCGTATAGCGCAATCATAAGCGTCTTCATTCCAAGGATTGTTCTGATACCCTATGTGAGCATAATCGCGGTATTGTGCTATCCACAAGCCGCAATTTGTGGCTTTGCCGACGGCTGCGAGTCTGCCATAATCGCGTTGGCTGCCATAAAGTAATGGATGCACGCCAGTGAGATTGTAAACGGTTTGAGCACACTGCTGCAGATACGCGGTATCGCCATAAGCGCTATTATCGCCGCTTTCAAAATCCAGAGCGAGCACGGCGCGACCAACATAGTCTTTTACAGCGTTCACAAAATATTCTGCTTCCGCCTGCCAGTTGCCGCCGCTAATATAGTGATAGATGCCTAAAAGTTTGCCGCTGTTTAGCGTTGCGTCGGCGTGCGCGCGAAAACACGGATTTATGTAGCCAGTGCCTTCCGTGGCTTTAACGATGACAAAATCAGCCGGCACGGCTGCGATATTGATGCTTGACTGATAACTTGATATGTCAATACCATTCAATGCCATATTTTTCCTCCTATATTAAAAAAGCCACGCTGTTTGCGTGGCTAAAAAATTGAATCTGTCGGAGTTTCCGACATGTTCAAAATCACGTATTGTACTCGCTTGCTCTCGTGTAAATTCGGATTTCTCGGATGATTTCGGACGGATTCGGATGAAAAGTATCATACTTTCCGTTTTTTGTCCTTGTTGGACTCTTGTTGGACTCTTGTTGAAGACTTTCAAATTTTTTCCTATTTGTCCTACGTTGTCCTAAAGTGTCTCATTTTTCGTTTTGAGCTGTTTATAATAAGCGTCCATGCTTTGAATTGTTCTCCACGCGTTATAGTGCTTGAGTGTACCGCGCCAAGAATGATACATTGCACTGATTTGCTTCCAGCTGATTTCCCCACGGTCTGCGAGGCGTGTCAGTGCGCGTAAGTGCCGTCTCATTCGCTTAATAGTCTTTGGTATTGGACGCGTGATAATACGCCCAGTATTCGTGTAGTACCATTTTTTCTTAAGCCACGTAAAGCCATGATGTAATGATGTTATGTATGTTTTTACAGGGTTGAGTGTCAGCCCCAGTTCGGCGCTCATCTTTTTAATCTGTTCGAGCGTTGAGCGTAGCTTAAGT
>NZ_JARFVR010000012.1:0-2096 GCF_055818025.1 Gardnerella sp. c11Ua_71
TGGAGCGGAGATTATCGCGCGCGCGATTCGTGATAATAAGCGCTACATGGTGCACGCTGGCGACTACTTTGACGAAACGGTAAATGGCACGACTTACCGTTGGACCGTTTCCGAGTTTAATCACTACGGGCGAAACGAGGCTTTGCTTGTGCCTGATAAGCTATTGCCAGACACTCTGAAGTTTTCGACGAATTATAGTAATAAATATCCACACTCTGATTTAGAGAGTAAGCTTAACGATTTTTATAATGCTATGCCGTCGTCATTGAAACCTTATGTGTGCAATATGAGCTTGCCATGGACGGATAATGACGGCTCACAAAGGACTGTTACTGAGCATGTGTTTCCTCCGTCTGAGATTGAGGCTTTTGGCACAAAGCATTATTCTAAAGAGTCTTCTAGTTCTTATAAGAAGTGGGCTTGCTTCTCTGATGATGCTAGCCGTGTGCGATCTAATCAATGGTATTGGTTGCGCAGCGCGTACGCTGACGGCTCGTCGTACGTGCCCGTGGTCAGCATTGGCGGCTCGAGCGGCTACGCCGACTACTCCGGTTCGGGCGGCGCGCTCCCGTGCTTCTGCATCGCGTAGCCGTAGGATACGCGCATCTATTAATTCTAGGGGTCGCCTCTGTGCGACCCCGACTCGTATCTAAAGAAAGATTTTAAGATGAGTCAAGTCTATGCAAGACAAAGAACAGAAACCCTCACAGGGTATGTAGTAACCGCTAGCAAGATCCGCATCGAAACACTAAAACTAATCAAACGCGAAACCGTGCTGCCAAAGTCGCTACGCTTTCTAGTCGGGAAAGATATAACAGGTCACGCTGAAAGCTTAGAGCGTGAATCTGAGCATGCTTACGCGTTCTATCCGTCGGATGAAATGCGACTAGCAGAACGCAAGAAACACTTGATAGAGGCAAGTGCATCATGTGTTGACCTAGTGCACGACTTGCAGATGCTTTTACAACTAGGAACAGTTAAGCGCGGTATGGCAGCGTTACAACCGCTGCTCGACTTACTAGAGAAAGAGCGCACAATGCTAGCATCACAATTAAGCCACGCTAAAACAGTAAAACAAAAATAAAATTCTTTGGGAATTAAACCACTGTTACGTACGCTGACGACTCGTCGAACGTGCCTGTGGTCAACAATGACGGCTCGAACAACTACTACAACTACAACAGTTCGGGCGGCGCGCTCCCGTGATTCCGCATAACGCTAGACCTAGTAGCACATTAAGTGTGAACGCAATGCAATGCAGAAGGGGTTTAATTCCCATCGCCTCTAGGCGTAAAAAAGTGCCTGATGAGATGCAGCGGACGCCAAAAAGTGCATGGCAATCGTACTCGCTTACCGCGGTTGTTTCATGCTGCATTCTCAAGCTGCTATGGAAGCCGTCTTGTACCCCGATAGCGTATCGCATTGGGCTTTAGAAGCAGCATCAGACACCAACTCTACTTTTATATAAAGGATTATCTATGAGCATTAAGCGCGTTGAGGCGCGATATAAGCGTAGGCAAATAAAACGTCAGCACAATCGCGCGGCACAAACAGTTACAGCGACCTTCGAGAACGTTAGCAGCTTACAGTCGCTTACTGATGCAGCTTATGAGGCTTGCAAAACAATAAAATGGAAAAACAGCGTACAAAAGTACATGAATGATACGATGCTTAACACTCTACACGCGCACAAGCTGATGACTAGCGGCGGCAAAATAACAGGACGCCGTAAATGTTTTACGATCATGGAGCGCGGCAAAATACGGCATATTCAAGCTAGCGCGTTCTGGGAGAAAGTCATACAAAAAACAATCTCAAAAAACGTGCTAATACCGTGCTATACGCGCTCATACACTCACGGCAACAGCGCAAACCAAAAAGGTAGAGGCGAAATGTATGCGATAAAACTACTACGCAAACAACTAGCACAACACTACAGAAAACACGGCTCGCAAGGCTGGATACTGTTGTGTGATTACTCGAATTATTTTGCAAGTATTCCGCGTGAGAAAGTCTTAGAACAAGCCTCACAGCGCATACAAGATAAGCGAATAATGCCATGGCTAGAGCAGCTAATGGACGCGGAATGCGACAGC
>NZ_JARFVR010000013.1:0-2091 GCF_055818025.1 Gardnerella sp. c11Ua_71
GGGTGCAGAGATTATTGCGCGTGCTATTCGTGACGGTAAGCGTTACATGGTGAATGTCGGTGACTATTTTGATGAGACGGTGAATGGTACAACATATCGTTGGACTATTGCGGAGTTTAATCACTATGGTCAAAATGAAGCACTTATGGTACCGGATAAGTTAATTCCGGGCACTACGCAGTTTGCAAGCTCGGATAACACTTATAGTGGCTCCATATTAGAGAGCAAGTTTAATGATTTTTACAATGCGATGCCGGCTTCTTTGAAGTCTTATGTGTGCAACATGAGACTGCCGTGGACGAACAGTTATGGTTCTACCAGTTATTTGAACGAGCATGTGTTTCCACCGTCTGAGATTGAGGCGTTTGGATCTGCTACTTATTCTAAGGAGTCTTCTGGCTACTATTCGAAGTGGGCTTGCTTTACTGATAACGGTAGTCGCGCGCGCGACTACCGATGGTATTGGTTGCGTAGCACGTACAGTGGTGACTACACGGTCGTGTCTGGGGTCAGTGGTGGCGGCTCGGGCAACTCCTACGACTACGGCGGTTCGGGCGGTCTCCTCCCGTGCTTCTGCATCGCGTAGCCGTAGGATACGCGCATCTATCAATTCTAGGGGTCGCCTCCGTGCGACCCCAAATCATATCTAAGGAAAGAAACTAAATTGACTCAAGTTTACGCAAGAGAAAGAAAAGAAACCCTAACAGGGTATGTAGTAACCGCTAGTAAAATCCGCATAGAGGTATTGAAATTAATCAAGCGTGAAACAGTGCTGCCAAAATCATTGCGCTTTCTAGTGGGCAAAGACATTACAGGGCACGCGGAAAGTCTGGAACGTGAAGCTGAACATGCCTACGCATGGTACCCGTCAGATGAAAAGCGATTAACGGAGCGCAAAAAGCATTTAATAGAAGCAGGCGCATCGTGCATTGATTTAGTACACGACATGCAAATGCTTTTCCAACTAGGCACCGTGAAGCGCGGCATGGCTACGCTACAACCTTTGCTTGATTTGCTTGAGCAAGAGCGAACAATGATTGCATCACAGTTAGCTCACGCTCGAACAGTAAAGCAAAAATAACAATTCTTTGGGGATTAAGCCATTAGCACGTACAGTGGTGACTACACGGTCGTGTCTGGGGTCAGCGGTGGCGGCTCGAACAACTACAACGACTACAACGATTCGGGCGGTCTCCTCCCGTGATTTTGCATAACGCTAGACCTAGTAGCACATTAAGCGCGAACGCAATGCAATGCAGAAGGGGCTTAATCTCCATCGCTAACAAGCGTAAAAAAGTGTCTGATAAGATGCAGCGGACGCCAAAAAGTGCATGGCAATCGTACTCGCTTACCATGATTGTTTCATGCTGTATTCTCAAGCTGCTATGGAAGTCGTCTTGCACCCCGATAGCGTATCGCATTGGGCTTTAGAAGTAGCATCAGACATCAACTCTTTTTTATAAAGGACTACACATGAGTATTAAACGCGTTGAAGCACGATATAAGCGCAGGCAATTAAAACGGCAACAAAACAGGGCATCACAAACCAAGACGGCAACGTTTGAAAACACCAGCAGCCTACAGTCACTCACTGATGCAGCTTATGAGTCTTGTAAAACAATTAAGTGGAAGAATAGCGTACAAAAGTACATGAACGACGCGATGCTCAATGCTCTACATGCGCACAAGCTGATGACTAGCGGCGGCAAAATAACTGGTCGTCGCAAATGTTTCACGATCATGGAGCGCGGCAAAGTTCGACACATTCAAGCTAGCGCATTCTGGGAGAAAGTAATACAGAAAACAATCTCAAAAAACGTTTTAATACCGTGTTATACGCGCTCGTACACTCACGGTAATAGTGCTAACCAGCGTGGACGCGGCGAAATGTATGCGATAAAACTGTTACGCAAACAGCTCGCACGACACTATAGGAAGCATGGTTCGCAAGGCTGGATACTGTTGTGTGATTACTCGAATTATTTTGCGTCAATTCCGCGCGGAAAAGTCTTAGAACAAGCCTCTGAGCGCATACAAGATAAGCGAATAATGCCATGGCTAGAGCAGCTCATGGACGCGGAATGTGATAGT
>NZ_JARFVR010000014.1:0-1001 GCF_055818025.1 Gardnerella sp. c11Ua_71
GGCGGCTCAAGATGCTAAAAGCGTGGCTAGTACGGCGAATAGTACGTCGGAAACGGCACGCGCTACAGCTGAGCAAGCTCAGAGCAAAGCCAATGATGCGGCTAACGCAGCTCAACGTGCACAATCCACGGCTAACAGCGCGGTTGAAGCTACTGATAACAATAAAAATAAAATAGCGTCAATGGATAATACGCTCACGGCTTGCCGCAAAGGTAAATACTTGAATGCTGGAGCTGGCATTGAGTTTACTACTCAAAGCAATCCAATGGACGGCATTACTATCTCTACAACATCATATGTTTGTACTTATACGGTTAAAGCTAATGAGTTTAAAGGGAATGTAGCCAATATTCCAATCCCTAATACGCTTGCTGGTACTCATCGCGTGCGGATTGTTTCTTTAAAACCAAAATCTCAAGATGAAGCGAAATTGTATGCTGAAGCGTCTCCTATTTTCCTGGATTCTGATGATGATTCGAGTATTGGGGGGAATTTGCGAGTGATTGTTAAAAAGCCAACAGATTTGAAGTTCACTGTTCTTGAGCAGGAGGTTAGACGATGACGGTTATTCAGCCTATTTTCTACGGCGGCAGCGGCGGTAATGGCAGTATTAAGCTTAAGTCTCTTACAGCGTCTGCTATCTCGCTAACGCTTTCTAAAAATCAAAGTGTGGACTTGCAGATTACGCCAATAATGGATTTGAGTCGCGCGGAGCTTTACGACGTGTCTTGTGATGATTCGCGCGTACAGTTGGTAAAGCAGCCTGGTCACGGTTTGCGTGTTATAACGCCTGATGAGAAGTTTGCTAGTACTACGCGAACTGTTATTCATTTTCGCGCGACTGATGATAGTGGCGTGAGCTTGGACGTGCCGCTTACTTTGCAAGCTGGTTTGAATCCTAGCGAGGCGCGCGCATGGTTTAACTCACACACGTCACCGAAGCAGCTTTCTCCTAGTTTTGAGCCGTTGCCTGGCTGGAAGCCATTTAAGGATTATTCGTC
>NZ_JARFVR010000015.1:0-689 GCF_055818025.1 Gardnerella sp. c11Ua_71
GCAAGTAACAGTGAAAATACGTTAGTAGATTTTACTGAAAAACTTCTTGTTGATGTTAAATATTTTACTAATAACAACAATAAAGTATTAAGTGTTCCCGTATCTGAATTATTGAATTTTGGATCTGGTTTATCGTCATTAATTCCTGCATGTAATACAGTTACTCAAACAATAACCATTCCTACGGATGGTATTTATAAGATTGCTAATAAAGCTGCAGGTGATACTCTAAAATACGCAAAAAATGGGAATCTATGGGGATCTTTAAGAAAATCTGACGGTGGCTCTAGAATGATGCAGATTTCAAAGATGGAGTCTTTGCAAGGTTCTATGAAAACAGTATCTGCGTTTAATCCTGCTCTTTTAATGATGGCTGTGGCTATTTATTCTATTGAAAAAGATATGAAAAAGATTAAAGAGACGCAGGAAAAGATACTTACCTTCATGGAAGTTGAGAATGAGTCACAGATTGAGGCAGATGTTGAGTCATTGATGGGGATTGCTTCTACTTATAAGTGCAGTTGGGATAATGAAATTTCTGTTACGAATAATCATAAGCTTGTTATCGATATTAAGAATCGTGCTAGAAAGAACATTATTGCTTATCAGAAAAAGATTACTGATATTCTTCTGTTAAAGAAGTTTATTGTGTCTAAAAGTAACGTAAATTCGACGTTGTCTGATTTAGG
>NZ_JARFVR010000016.1:0-653 GCF_055818025.1 Gardnerella sp. c11Ua_71
CCAGCAGCGGCTGGAGCAGTAGCCTGAGCCTTAGCAGCCTCAGTCTTCTTAGCAGAAGCCTGAGCAGCAGGACCAAACTTACCATTCAAAGCATCAGCATAAATCTGCTTCGTACCAGGAACAGCTGGGAAATCAGCAGCCAAAGGATCAGAAGTCACAACAGGAGGAAGAGCAGCAGGATTCACACCCAAACGAACCGCATCATTATAAGCATCCTTATACTCAGCCAAAGCCTTGTTATAAGCAGCAACAGCAGCGAAAGCAGCATCACGAGCAGCATTAAACTCAGCTTCAGCCTTCTGCTCAGCGTCAAAAGCACGCTGCTCATGAGCATGAGCACGGTTCAAAGCATCACGAAGAGCAGTTTCCTTAGCAGAATTATTCTCACCAGAAGCCAAGAAATCAGTCAAATCCTGGTTAGCCTTCTCAGCAGCGGCCTTACGAGCAGCAAGCTCAGTCATAGTCTCAAGAAGAGTCTTCCTCTTAGCAGCATAATCAGCCTTCTTCTCAGCAAGATTATTATCAGCCTCATCCAAAGCAAGCTTAGCCTTATACACGTAATGAACAGCAAGCTTCTTCTTAGCAGCATCAGACAAGTTCAACTTACCAAGATCCTTGATCTTCTGATCAGGAGTGGTAGTATCGTCCTTCTT
>NZ_JARFVR010000017.1:0-618 GCF_055818025.1 Gardnerella sp. c11Ua_71
CGAAAGCTCACTACTGTTACCCATAAGAACAATACTATCTGAAATAGTATCTGAAAGAAAATTATACTTCTATTTTTTCTTACTCTCTTGAATACTATGAAACTTTGCAAACAATATTATCGATATTAAATCCAATGGAAAGCAAACTTGACATTTACTTTCGAAACGATTATCTTATATATAAAGCTAGCTTTCCATTAGAAAGGAGAATGTAATGTGAAAAATAGACTTGAACAAATTAGAAAAGAAAAAGGCATAACCCAGGAAGAACTTGCTGACGCACTCGAAGTATCAAGACAAACAGTCGGTTCTTTGGAAAATGGGAGATATAACCCGTCAATCATATTGGCATACAAAATTGCTAAGTACTTTAATTTAACAATCGAAGAAATATTTATTTACGAGGAGGATAAAAAATGAAAAAACAAAAAACCCAGAATTTTTGGTACATAGGTTATGTAATAGGTATTTGCGGATTAATTCTTGCACTGACTCTTAAACTGAATGAATCCGTCGAAATTGTATTGTCAGTTGTTTTTGTTGTGATTATCTCACTTTCACACGTAAAAATCATGCACTATAAGATGATGAAAAAAGACCACACCTACAAAATAAATA
>NZ_JARFVR010000018.1:0-616 GCF_055818025.1 Gardnerella sp. c11Ua_71
AGAAAGCTCACCACTGTTACACATAAGAACAATACTATCTGAAATAGCATCTGAAAGAAAATTATACTTTTAGTTTTCTACTCTCTTGAATACTATGAAACTTTGCAAACAATATTATCGATATTAAATCCAACGGAAAGCAAACTTGACATTTACTATCGAAACAATTATCTTATATGTAAAGCTAGCTTTCCATTAGAAAGGAGAATGTAATGTGAAAAATAGACTTGAACAAATTAGAAAAGAAAAAGGAATAACACAAGAAGAACTTGCAGACGCACTCGAAGTATCAAGACAAACAGTCGGCTCTTTGGAAAATGGAAGATACAACCCATCAATCATATTGGCATACAAAATTGCCAAGTACTTTGATTTAACAATCGATGAAATATTTATCTACGAGGAAGATAAAAAATGAAAAAACAGAAAACCCAAAATTTTTGGTACATAGGATATGTAATAGGAATTTGCGGACTAATTCTTGCACTCACTCTTAAACTGAACGAATCCGTAGAAATTGCACTGTCAGTTGTTTTTGTTGCAACTATCTCACTTTCACACGTAAAAATCATGCACTATAAGATGATAGAAAAAGACCACACCTACAAAATAAACG
>NZ_JARFVR010000002.1:0-304931 GCF_055818025.1 Gardnerella sp. c11Ua_71
GAAAAAGTTTAAGTATTACAGATTGTCGTTGTATATTTTCTCTCTATCATCTTTGATGGAAATAATGTTAAGTGGTAATTTTTCGGAAGAGTACATTAGTAATGCAGAAAATGAGATAAAGAAATTGTCTGATGACTACTGTGAGAAATTTGAAAAAAGCTCTTTATATTTAGAAAAACTTGGTAATTCGGAAGTGGAAGTCAACGTTGTGAAAGCTATAGGTACTGCTGGTACTGCTGTTGGTAAGCTAATTGGTGGTATTCCTTTAGTTAAAGATGGTTCTGTTGATGAGTTTTTACAAGATAAAGGAAACGGATTACATGAAAATGCTAATGCAATGGGAGCAAAAGCAGTAAAGGAGTTTGCTGTTTTGCGTGATCCGGAAACAAAAGTGTTTGTTGAAAAAATGGAGGATATAACTCAAATTTACAATCGTACTTCGCAAATATGTGTTGATAAAGAAAAAATATATTTGTTGTAAGTCATATATTGTTTCATGTTGTGAGAAAACGTTTAACGCGTTGATGGATAAAGGCTATGATCAGGCGGCTCAAAGTGATAGTTATCCGATAGATGATGTTTTTTAAGAGCTTGAACGATGATTGGCAACCGTGGGGTAATCTTGGTTTTAGAAAAATACGCGTAAAAAATTATTACATTTACTTTTTGGTTGATGAGAATAGAAAAGAAATTCAAATACTCGCGGTTATTTACGTTAGAAGTTACTAGGCTAGGCAACTGGAACAATTGTAATGTAAACGTGTTATTAAGCAGGTCTTAAACCTTTTTGCAATATTTTTCTATCGTTAAAAAGTGCACCCACTATACATAGTGTGCACTTGAAAAGAGTGTAGCCATACTAGGAGTTCTCTAAATCCACGTTGAGACTTATAGTATTGATGTCAAAGGCTGATTAGGTGGGTGTGTTTTATAACGTTCGAAATTACGCTATTTCATTCGTTACTTTTTAGTCCAAATCGCGCATTAGTTGTTTGTGTCGTTAACAATGTTTTCTGTATTTCTGCCTGAGTAGAATATGCGAATAACTGTTACAGTCATTTGGTTTTCGTCTACTTGGTAGAAAACAGTGTAGTTGTCGACTGGAACTCTACGTATTCCTTTAGAACACCACGGCTCCCACTCTACAAGCTGATAGCGCATAGGCATAGTGTTAAGAGAACGTATAGCATGCTTAATGCGGTTGACTTGTTTTTCAGCCGTTTTAGGAACTTGTAAATTAAAGCGAATGTATTCGTATAGCCCAGTGAGATCCAGGAACGCTTGCGGAGAATAAATGACGCTATAGGTTGTGCTCATACGCCGTATTCCTTAGCGAAGAATTGGTCTACTTCATCTGCACTATAAGATTTGCCAGTTGAAATAGAGTCGATGCCTTTTTGTAATTCTTTATCCAACTCATCTCTTGTTAAGCTGCCTAAAGCAGTAGGCGTATTAACTGGCAAGCGGAGTTCAAATGGCATGCCTTTTTGTAAAACGATTTGGCTGTAAAGCATTTGGATTGCTGAAGATGGTGTTATTCCAAGTTGGTTCAATATGTTTTCGGCGTTTTCTTTAAGATTTGTATCGATTCTTGCATATACAGCGTTCGTGTTTGTCATTGTGTTGGCTTCCTTTCTGACCTTATTTTACAAAATTCTTGCAAGCATATGCAAGCGAATGAAAGCAAAAGTTTAATCACTATTCAGATTATAGCTTTCCGTTGTTGTATCTTCGGATTCAAACTCAAGCTATTAAGCCAATTTTAAACCTTTTAACGATTACCTTTTTCTATCGTAAAAAGTGCACCCAATATCCATAGTGTGCACTTGAAAAATAAAAAATTTTTCTTTAATAAAGTTTGTATGTATGGTTTTTTTTTAATAGTAATACTATTAAAGCTAAACAGACTATTATTGATTCTAATTTTAATAGAATTGTATTCTTATTAGAATCACATATTAAGAATAAGGAGAACTTATGAAATTAATTAGACCAGATAGTAAATATATCCAAGGTTATATAGAAGCAAATGAAGAAGATGAGATTTTTAGGCCGAATGCTGAAAGACGTTTTAGAAACTATGAGACAATTATAGAGAGTTCTTATAATATTGAACATGGTATAAATTTACCTGAAAATTATGTTAGAGCTACTACATTTTGGCTGATAGATAATGAAAAATTTATTGGTGAAATTAATATTAGGCATGAATTAAATTCTTTTTTAATTAACTATGGTGGTCACATAGGGTACGAAGTTAGACAATCTGAATGCATGAAGGGCTATGGAACAAAAATGCTTTCTATGGCACTTACATATTGTAAAGAGACTTTGAATCTGCATAAAGTTTTAATTACGTGTGATGATGACAATATCGGATCTATAAAAGTTATAGAAAATAATGGTGGAATTTTAGAAAACAAAGTGAAAAATAGCTTATCAAGAGGAAATGTTACGACAAGAAGGTATTGGATTAATATATAGGAAAAATATTAAATTTTATCTATACTGACCACTCAATCGTGACTTAGGACAATTTTTAGACATTTTGTGCAATCGAAGCTGTGCAATCATAGCACGATATTCCGTAATTGCTTTTTCTAGGAGAAGATGATGAGTGAGACGAATGTAAGACCAGTGCTTTTCAAGCATGCTTTTTGGGGTCATGTGATTACAGAAACTGTTGCTGGCATTTGCACGCTTATTATTGCGTTACTTGTACAAAAGTTCATAGGGCACCGCGTATTAGGTTGGGAAACTGTGGCAATACTCGCACTGAGTGTTGTGGTGTTTTCGCTGCTAAGCACAGCGTATCTGCAGTGGGATAGGCATCGCAGACCAGATGACGGGTCTGGTGATTTGCTTATTGGAATCATCGATTTTGTGCTCAGGCTGCTGGTGACCTCTGGTATTGCTTTATTGCTTGTTTCCAATACTACTCTGCTAAGCATTATTATTGGCGCAGCGATTACTAGTGTGTTGCTGTTTGTTCTTGAAAAGCCTTGGCAGCCAGGTATGACGGATGCGCAATTACAGGAAGCTTCAAAGAAATCGGTTGAGCTTGGCGTTCAAATGCTTGAAGAAGAACGCGTAAAGCGCGCCGAGGCGAGAAACAAGATTGCATTACAGCATGCGAGCGAAGGTAAAACAGACACTCCTAGAAGTACGTCTCTAACATTTTCCTCGTTAATCGTTGCGAATATGCTGCTGGAAGCAGTATATGCTGTTGTTACATTTTTGCTTGCATTGATGCTGCAATGGTGGATGCTTTCTACTATCGCTGGCTGGAGCACGCTACTCGTCATATTCTTGGGCAATATGCTATTTTCTTGCGCGGCAGCTGCGGTTATGGTTCTGATGGGCGCATTGAAGGCTGATCAACAGAAATGCCTAACAAAAAGTTGGCCTTTCTTAGTTATTGTTGTATTGCTTAGACTGCTGATCTTCGGTGTTCTCGCTTGGCTGCTTACACCGAGCTTAGTATGGGTAAGCGTAGTCGTTGGCGTTGTGCTTACAGATATTGTTATCGTTATAAAGCATCATCCATGGAGAAGAACCGCAGTAGCTGCATAAGATTTTATAAGACTGTTTTCTTCTTCTTTGAGCAAAAGGCTCTACGTACGTCGAGACTATAGTATTGATGTTAAGGGCAGATTAGGTGGGTGCATTTTTGCCCTTGTGTAGCAGGGCTTAGCGAGGTCTATCGTTAAAAGGTTTAGCGTGTGGCGGCTTTAGGCTGGGTTCTCGTAGTTTTTGAACGTGTTTTGGCTGTTTCTTACTCGAATGCCTATTGATTTAGTTGCTTATGTTTTAGGTAACAAATCAGTGTAAAAATTGTAAAAAGTTCCCTACATTATTTGATTTCTCATGGTAATGGCTTGTTGGTTATTCCAGAAAATAGGGTTCTTGAGTTTAAGAAGTTGCTTGTTGAATATTATGAAGGTGAAGATTTGCAGGTAATTGCTTCGTTTATGAGGGAATATTGTTGGAAGCATTAAACGAGCATGATGATATTGATCCTTCTGGTTCTTCTGTTTCGTGAACCTTGCTGTTTATGAAAAGTATAGTTTGCTAGTAAATGAAGAAATTAGCGTGATTATTATCTAGACAAATTAATAAAAAAAATAATATATTTATTAAGACTATTACAGTAATCAGAGTGAATTGTAGATCTTGTTTGCTTAATAATCTGTTTTATAATCATTTGATACAGAGTCGTGTTAGCGAAAAGGAGGCTAGTGGTGTTATGAGAAGTAAAACTATTTTTTGTAAAACCATTTTTCAAAGTTGTCTTGTTGTGCTTCTGCTGCTAGGCCCTCTCTTTTCTCTTGCGGGATGTTCCGACGATGATGAGAAGGCGGCGCTTGCGTCGTATCATTGGGAAACGGTGGCGGTGTCTCGGGAAGAGTTTCGTATGCCAGAAAACTATATGAATAAGGATGAGTTGTATCTATTTGTGTCGCGCGATATTCTTGATTCTCACTATGATTTGTCTAAAGTCACTCTTGGAGATAAGCGTATTAAGTTAGTTGACTCATCGTTCAATTTACCTGGTCCAGGACTTAAATCTTTATTTTTAGTTGGGAAATTTGATTTAAAAGACAAGCCAGGCTCTGATGTTCTTAAAGTACCAGGGCTTAATAAAGCAGGTAATGTTGCTGTAGGTTATAAGAAGAAATAGTGATATTTTGCACTTGATTTGAATCGTTTCCCTGATGATGAATTAGTTAATGAAACTTGTAGATTAGAGGGTTTGGAATGAATATGTATGTTGGAGGTATATGTTAAATAGGGTTGTATCTCGTTATGATTCGTTCGTTGCGAAGCATCAACGTACAAAAGGTGCTTTAGTATATTTTATAGTTCTTATGCCGCAGGTGTTATCAGTTTTTATTACTGGTTTGATACAGCTTGCTGGAATGTTGCTGCTTATTTATACGATGGGATCGTTGCATTCTGCTTCGACGCTGCTTGAAGGGTTTGTTGCGTTTAAGTTGGCGTTATCTTTCTTCTTACAAGCATTTGGTTTTATTGCTAAAGATCGTTGTGAGATGCTTCTTATCGCTTTGTTTCGTCAGCTTACTTTCCATCGTTTTGTGCGTTTATCTGTTCAGAATAATGATGATGAAACATTGCAGTCTTCGGCATTAACATATCCAAATCAGATAAGTCAGATAGCTTATGGTGTTGATTTTGTGTTATCAATATTGCAGTTTATTATTCTTTTTGCTATCTGTGTTGTTCAATATCACGAGAATAGTATTGTAGCGGTTTTACTATTAGTTCTCTTATGTGTTGGTAATTTGTTCCTTATACGTTGGATTGGCGTATTGTGGAAGAACTATGTGGATTTAGAAGGTAAACGTCGTAATCTTCTCAGTAAAATTATTGATAAACTTCCTCACGCTTCAAGAGTGTATCGTTATAATGTTGGTATTACAGCGATTGAAGATGCACGTAAAGCAGAAGAAAGAGTGCTTTATAAGCGCATATTTCCTCAATTATTGAGTAATATTGTCGAGCAAGGTGGGTTGACATTACTGCTTGCTGGTGTTGTTCTTGTTCATGTAACTATTTTTCCAAATGCGTTGTTTAATGTTGGAATTCTTTTTGCGATTAAATATTTGTATGTCGCCATGCAGAATAATATTGTGAATTATCGCGTGATTCGGCTTGCTCTTCCAATGGACAAGGATTTAGTGCAATTAGAGCAAAATGCTATGAATAATACTCTCGCGGATGCTACTAATATTTCTGATTCTGTTGTGTTTGATAATAAGTTCGCTCTTTTGTCTAAAGAAGCTGGATCGGCGTTGAATGCGTATGATTCCATTGTTAGCAGTAGTAAAATATTGGTGCCTTGTAATCCTATTATGTCGCAGGGGCTTATTGAAGCTTGGTTTGATATTGCGAGCGATGATACTCGTCGGAAGTACGAAAACTTCTTGCGTTTATTTAATGTGTCACGTGAGGTTGCGGATAGGTTTTTGCATAATCCTGAAACGTTATCTGTTGGTGAGTGTCAACGCGTGGTGCTGGCTATGGCGTTTGCTCAAGACGTGGAATATTTGGTGCTTGATGACGTGTTTTCTGTGTTAAATCCAGAGCTTCGAGAAACAGTTTCACAAGCTATGCTAAGTTCTCAAGTTCATCATATTGTTTTATTTGCACGTAATCCAGAGTATATTCCTTGCGTGTTTTATGGTAACAACTCTAAGCAAGTCACGCATAGTGTGGTTGAAGAAAATCATTTGCAGAATACTTGTAGTGTAAAACTATGCAAGCGGATTGTGTGGAATCGAAAATTCCTACAGGTGCAGAATCACGTGGTAAGTTCATTAGAACTGTGCGCGAATTATTCTCCGCTAGTATTGTTTGTTTGCCGATAGCAACAGTACTCATAGTTCTTGCTGAGTTAATGTTTGTAGAGAATATTGCTACGAACACCAACTTAAATATGCTTCAGTCTTCTGCATTGTTTGCAAGCTTGCTTATTGTAGTTGGTATTATTGCTCTTAATTTTCCTGTATATGCTGTGCCAATTGTGAGACTTACAAAACTGCATAATCGTTTGATTATGCGTTTGCATAAGTATTCAAATATTGATAATAAAGGTGATGTTTTAGGTAGACTTGGGGATGATTTTTCTGACTTACAGATGAGTATTCCTAGTGCTATTGCACACGTTATTTTTATTATTGTTCAAACAGTAATAGTTCTTGCTATGACAATTGCTGCAGTACCGCAGTACGTATACATAATGATTATTATGGTGCCGTTATCTTGTCTAATATGGTATGCCGGTTCTCGATTACTTAATACGGCTGCGGATAAACAAGCACAATATCGCGATAAGTTCTTAGGAGCATTATCGTCGTTATTATCAACGCGAAGCTTACCGCAAGGTGCTATTTTTGATAGTTCGCGCAAGTATCATTATGCTTCGTCAGAAAATAAGTATTGGCAGCGTATGCGTCGTTTTATCAATATTTACACAGTGAGAAATTGCATGATGCAAAGTCTTTCTTTAGTGTTGGAATTTTCAATACTTTATATGCTTACAGTATCATCAATGAATTTTGCTTCTGCTAGTGCTGTGTTGTATTTTGTGGTAATGCTGTCGTCAAGCTTGGAAAATGTGATTGAAACTTTGCAAGATTCAGGAGTTTTAACCCAGACTGCTCAGCGAGTTTTCAGTTTGGAAAATTATGAGCGTAAGCAGCAAGCGTATAAGAGGAATGAATTAGCATATCAGAATCTTAGTAAAACTATTGCTGATAGTGATATTTCTTCAGTTGCTATTATTGGCGCTAGTGGTGCTGGTAAATCAGTATTGTTGCGAGATTGGTTTGATCATAACAATACTCAGAATTGTATGCTGATTGAAGATTACTTATTTGATGATAACGGTGCTATTGTTGCTCCAGATTTCACGTCGCTCACAAAGTGTATTGGTTCTCAGCAGCGAACTGTTGTTATGTTGGATGAGACGTTCAAAAGTGTAACTGATGCTGATGGTTGTAGTGAACGTGAAATAATCGTGCAAGCTATTAGATGTGCTAAAACGAGGAATAACAAGCTTGTAGTTGTGTTGCACGCGCAAACTAATTGTGATGTATTTGATAAAGTGATTAATTTTGATGAATATTAAGAATCCAAAAGTACTGTGAGTTGCGTTCGTTGAGACGTTACTGATGGTGAATGTGAGAATACAGGAAAATATTAAGCAGCAGGCGGAGCAGATTTTGGAAACTATTGGAATTCCTAGGGCTACTGCTATTGACATGTTTTATCGTCAAATCATTCTTAATAAGGGTATTCCGTTTTCGCTTACTATTCCGAAGTCTCTTCCAGCGCAAGATGATATGGATGAGAAAACGTTTAACGCGTTGATGGCTAAAGGCTATGATCAGGCGGCTCAAAGTGATAGTTATCCGATAGATGATGTTTTTGAAGAGCTTGAACGATGATAGGAAACCGTGGGGTAATCTTGGTTTTAGAAAATTAAACCTTTTAACGATAGCTTTTCCTATCGTTAAAAAGTGCACCCAATATCCATAGTGTGCACTTGAAAAAAGTGTAGCTATACTCGTAAGTTTCCTAAATCTCACGTTTAGAACGTTTGCTTGATGTCACGGGATGTGTATTAAAAGCATACGAATTGCAGACGTTTGAATAAAGATGTTTTATTTTTTTTTTAATCATAAACCTCAAAGGTGAATTTTAATTTGTTTCGTTTATAATAGAAACAACTATAAAAAACAATAAATTTATCGACTATAATCGAAATTGTAAGCAAGGCTGTAATCGAAAGGTGTGAGGATATGTCATATATATTACGTAAAAAATATCTTAATAAGATCAAACCTTTTATTGACAAGCCTATTGTGAAGGTGATTACAGGTATGAGACGAGTGGGAAAGTCCACTTTGTTAAAAATGATTCAATCTGAATTGCTTGTAGACGTTCCTCAAAGTCGTATTATTTATATCAATTTAGAATCAGCTCAATACTTATCTGTGAAAAATGATTTTGATCTGCAGAGATTAATTACGGAACGTAGTCAACAAATAGAAGGTAAAATATATTTTTTCTTTGATGAAATTCAATTAGTTTCTCACTGGGAACGTGTTATAAATGCGCTTAGAGTTGATTATGATTGCGATATTTATTTGACTGGTTCTAACTCAAAATTATTGTCCGGCGAGCTTGCCACCTTGCTTGCGGGGCGTTACGTAAGTTTTGAGGTGCTTCCTTTTACTTTTAGTGAATTCGTGAATTTGTATCAAAGTTTGAATTTAAGCATACAGGAATTATTTCAGCTATATATCAAAATTGGTGGTATGCCTCCTCTTCATTATTTTAATGGGGAAGAGGAGCCGAGTTTTAGATATTTAAACGACATTTATAATACCGTTGTTGTTAAGGATATACTTGAATACAATTCGATCCGAGATGTTGACGTATTTAATCGCATTTTACTTTTTTGTTTAGATAATATTGGACAAAGTTTTTCGGCTAACAGTTTACGTAAATATTTTGTTAGCGAAAATCGTAAAGTTTCAGTTGATACCATTTTGAATTACTTGAATTTTTTCCAAGCGGCGTATCTTCTGAAAAAAGTTCCACGCTATGACAGTGTTGGGAAAAAGTTATTGACGGTTGAGGAAAAATATTATGTAACAGATCATGGTTTTAGGCAAGCAGTAGGTTTCTCAAATGTTGCGTCAATTGAACGTATTCTAGAAAATATTGTCTATATTGAGCTTTTGTCTCGTGGTTTTCAGGTTCAAGTTGGTCGTATTAATAATCAAGAAATCGATTTCATTGCTACTAGACAAGGTGAAACTGAGTATTATCAAGTCTCTTATTTGATGGCTAGCGAAGAGACTCGTAGCCGGGAATTTGGTGTTTATCGATTGGTTAAGGATAATTATCCTAAATATGTTTTGTCGATGGATACAATGAATTTTTCGCAAGAAGGGATTATACACAAATATTTACCAGATTTTCTACTGGAAGATAATGCGTAATCTGCTTGATTTTGCTCTTATGTAGATTATGTTTCGCGATGGCTATTATTAAAAGGTTTAGTCTGCAAGCGTAAGCGCGATGTTTCATTGTTTTCCTTGCGAATTGGCGGATTTTTATTCCGACGTTTGGCGGGATATTAGTACGACGATTGGCTTTGGTTAAAAATGTGGTTGTAGGGACTAAATGTTAAAAGGTTTAGCGTGCTGTGGCTTTAAGCTTACTTCTTGAGATTTTAGATACGATTTTGCTATTTTATCAGTTATAACTTATAAATTATCGATTTTATCATTAAATTTCACTTATAAGCGATGAGTGCTGTGATAAGGATGATGAAAAAGTGTCAACGTTGTTGACACAATTGAGCTGGTCTAATCATTTGAAAATAATATCTGGATCTAAGAGTAAAGAAGAAAGAGAATTCTACATTAACTTAGCTATTAACGAGAATCTAACTCACCGAGAGTTGGTAAGGCAGATGGACAGTGGCTATTATGAGCGTTATATGCTTTCAAATAGTAATAATTTGCCTGCTATACAAAGGGTAAAACAAGAGACGCATAATTTGTTTATGGACAGTTATGTTTTAGAATTTATCCATGCTCCCGAGCTTGGTAATGAAAGAGAATTTCAGAAGTCAATTCTAGAGAATTTGAAGCATTTGGGATTTGTTAATAAATGGCAAACCTTTTAACGTTGCTCGCTTCTATTGCTAAAAGGTGCATTCACTTTGCCTACGCATCTGTTTATGTATGGAAATAAAATCCTGTAGATTATCGGATGATTTTTAGCTACAATTATTTTGTAAACTGAATATATGCATTCTTTGTCCATAATTTACATCCCGTCAGTTTTATTAAACTCAAAGATGACTTGTACTACGAGATGAATGAATATTGGGCAGATGATAGCGAATAACAGAGTGAAGATTGAACATGAGAATCGTAGTTGCAATTAGGTAGAGATTAAGTTGTAGAGGAGGTATAAATAATGAAGTATATCAAGCATTATGCTTTTTTGACTATGGTAGTTTGTCTTATACCACTTATTTCAGGTTGTAAGAATCAGAATAGTTTTAGCAATAATAATAGAGAAGTAAAAACAGAAAATCAAAAGTCTGCAAGAAATGAAGGAAATTCAGAAAATAATGAAGATGTTGACTGGAAAGAGATAAGTAAAAATGGTGTTGATGAAACTTTGCTAATAAAAAACATAGATGAAAAGGTTCTCACGTATGTGGCTAAACAATTACAAAATCTATGCGATGAGATTGGTGAAAAGGGGCGCAAAGATAAATTCTATTGGCTGACAGGACAATGGTATAACGATGTAATGTATTCTAAACAATATATTAGTGTCATATTATTAGGTAAAAAAGCAATGAAACCATTGTTCCTAATAATATATAAAAGCAAAGAGGCTGGAATGTATGAATGGGTTTGTAGTAAAGCTTTAGATGAAATATCTGGGTTTGATTTCTCGGGATTAAACAATGGTGCAGGCTGGAGCAATTCTAAAGAATTTTTAAAGGCATTTACCGATAAAATTATTGAACAAAAAAATTAACAACTCTCTGTTTCTAATTGTCTTGGAGTATAAACCAAAAATATTAATCATCCTAGCTTTACGCACTTTTGGACCTATAACCCACATATCAATTGGTAATGTCAAACAAATTCGCGCATAGTTTATGGATATTTACTGATTAGTGTTATAGGAGTACACTATGAAAGGTATAGCGAACGCAAATAGTGTGGTTCACGGTAGAACTTCGTCAGTGCGCAAAATAAGGGATATGTGTCATTTTACGTGAATTAACGACTATTGCGTATCACGAGGTGAGGGATATGAAGAAAAATATGAAGCATCGTGTGTTAGCAGTGTCTAGTGCTGTTTTGTGTGTTGTATCTATGACCTTGAGTGTTACCGTTCTGCCTGCGATGCTTATGCCAACGTAACGAAGAATCCATTGTTTGCTGCTGTTTTGGCTGCTGTTTGTGTAACACTTTTCGCTGGTAAGCGTCGTGGTGTTTCGCGTCATTGCAACAAGTAGTAGCATGTTAAGACTGGACTTTTAGTCTGGTTTTGCTTGTGACTGATTGCCTCACTTCGTGATATTTTTCGCGGAGTGAGGCTTTCTGATATTAATACGGTTGGTATCCTGGTTATATGACAAAAAGTTTACTGATAATGGGATTTCAAGAGGACAGACATTGGCTGATCTGAGGAAAGTTCCGAAGCACAAAGATAATGTGTTTGTGCTCAAACAGGTAGACAGGAAAAAATTTGTAGAGACTCTAGTTGAAGGATTGGAAAAGTTAGATAAAGAAGTGTAAAGATGATGTAATGCATATTGCTGAAATATAGAAGTTATATAGCAATGGACCAAATAAAGATATAGACTTAGCGTTTCCTATCGGCTTTACCTTTGCATTCTGCTTCATAACTACTTGAATTGGATGTTGCGTTGCGCTCGCAAACTAATTGTGATGTATTTGATAAGGTGATTGATTTTGATGAATATTAAAAATTGCAAAGTAAGATGCTTCAATAGAGCATAAATGTTATTTTCTATGTGTTAATGTGATAATTGTTACTCAGCAATAGCTCTTTTAGAGTTTTAAGCGTGCTTATATTTGAGTTTTTGACGTAATGCTCGTATAATTTTCCACGTAAAGCACATTTAAGTTTATGAGGTGTTGCGCTATGACTGCCCAAATGATCGCTAATCTTAAGAACGGTTTGAAAGGCATATAAAAGCACATAAAACAGCTTAAGATACATATTCTTTAGCAGTATTAAACACGCATTGCATATGATGTTTGTCATTATGTTTGCACATGCGCGTTGGTTTTTTGCACGTTTTTTGCATGTTGTTGCGTGTTCTTATCGTTCTTGTAAGCAAGCGTTATCTTTTTTATCTAATTAATTTTCATTGTTGAAATTTATTCAATAATAGTAAGAATTAAGCTTTAATAACACGTAAGAACGAAGCAATAATAATGAATAATAATATAGAAGACGCAACTAATAGTCGCGATAACAATAATAAGCAGTCAACTAGCAACTTAATATTGCGTATTGATAATATAACAAGATCTTATTCTCGTGGATTCGGTCGTAAGAAAACAACTCGCCAAGTTTTACATAACGTATCTTTTGATATTCATTCTGGTGAAATATTTTGCTTGCTTGGCCCTAATGGTGCAGGTAAAACAACTACCGTAAAAATTGTTGGTACGTTGTTAGCTCCTGATAGTGGTAGTGTTCGTATTGCCAATATTGATGCTGTGAGTAATCCTCGAGAAGCGCGTAAGCACGTGTCGTTACTTCTTGGAGGTGAGCGAGGATTTTATCAAAGGTTAAGTGCATTAGATAATCTTCGTTATTTTGCTGATCTTTCTGCTGTTCCATATAGGGAGCAAGGAAAGCGTATTCACGATGCTCTTGAGCAAGTTGATTTACTTGATAAAGCTCATGATGCTGTTCAAACTTTTTCAAGGGGAATGTGGCAGCGGTTACATATTGCTCGATCGCTGGTCGCCAGAACGGATCTTATGCTTTTAGATGAGCCTACCACTGGTTTGGATCCTGAAAATGCTAGGAAAGTACGTGAAATTATTCATGCTTTACGAGATCAAGGAATAGCGATTTTGCTAACTACGCATGAGATGAGTGAGGCTGAAAAATTAGCTGATACTGTTGCTGTAATAAATCACGGTAATATTATCGCTCAGGGAAGTGTTCAGCAGTTGGCTTCTTTGCAGCATATTGATCATGTAACAATGTACGCGTATGACGGTGAACTATCAAGCGGAAATCCTAGTGTTAAGGAAGAATTGCAAAAACTTGATGGAGTGCTGTGGTGTGATGTTTTTGAATCACACGGAGTGTTAAATATTACTATCGCGTGGAGTAAAACATTATCTCAAGAACGAAATATTAAAATTCCTGTTGATGGGATTACGCGTTTAGGTGATCGCGCTGCAAGTTTGGAAGAAACGTATCTTGCTATTGTGCAAAATGACAATATTTCTGCACCAAATATTTCTACTTCTTCTGCTGCTACGCCGTCTTCTTCGCCGTCCTTGCTCCCATTAAGTAAGTAGGAGGTTTAATATGAATACTTCTACTCATTCATACGCTTCTGTGATTCGTGGCATGTGGTTTCAGCTTAAAAGTTTAGCGAAAACAACGTTTTTCTTGCAAAATGCGATACTTGCTCCAGTATGTTTTGCGTTGATGAAAATTGTTGCATACTATGGTTTTTCTCATGATTGCGCTAATTGTCTTAATAATATTTGGGTTGATTCTTCTATCGCTGGATTATGGTCTGCTACAACTACTGCTGTTGGAATTATTGGATACCAGCGTTATTTAGGAACATTACAATATTTAACTTTAAGTGTTATATCACATTCTGCAGTGTTTCTTCCTATTGTAGGATCCGCAGCTTTACTTGGGTGCATTGGTATGCCGCTTGCGATTATTACCGTTGCTGTTTTATGCCATGGGTTCTTTATGATAACATTCACGCAGCTAGTTGGATACTTACTTTCTATGCTCGCTTGCGTAGCTTCTGCTGCATTATTATCTGGAATTTTTGTATTATGCCGTAAAGCTACAGTTTATGAAGGTTTGATTTTAATTCCTGTATGGATGCTTTGTGGAATAGTAATCCCTGTAGAATCAATGCCATTGCCTGCTCGCATTATTGCATTTATTCATCCGCTTACGTCGGCAGTGTGGGTGGCTCATGCGCAATCGTTTAATGCTACTACTGTGTTAGCAATTGTGTTATGTGTTGTATTATCCAGCGTTTTGCTTGTTATTGCAGGTTTTATGTTACGTCATGCTATTCGACTTGCAACGCTTAATGGGAGTTTAAACATAATATGATACGAAATAATAATCAGGTTGAAACTATGCGAAATAAAATTATTCAAAATAGTAAGTGCGCTAGATTGCATCAATATAATCAATATTCTCAGTATGGTCACGTGAGCGTGTTATCTAGTATACGAACTGGTGCAAGAGTGAGTATACAGAGTATACCTAGCTTAAATAGTTGGAATACTGCTGTTATTCGTATGATTATTGAGCCTCTTTTATCCACGTTCTTATACGTTTTTCTAGCTGGAGCTGTAAGTGGAGGATTCAATGGAACAGCTAGTGCTGCAATTAGCGTGGGTTTTAATCATAGTTTGATTGCTTCAACTCTTGCTGCTGTGATGGGAGCGTGTTCTATTTCCACAAGTATGACTGTGTCAGAAGCACTAGCATGGGATCGTTTTGAAGGCACAACACCATTCGTGCTTACAAGCGCAAAAGTTGCATTACCATTATGGTTAGGTCGTATTATTGCGCTCTTGACTATTTCTTTAGTGAGTGATGCTGTGACTTTGTTTATAACAATGCTTGTAGTAAGCCCAAGTGCTTTCTTGATGATTAATATGAGTGCGTTGATGCTGTTGTTCCTTATTGTTCCTGTTGCTTCTACGGGATTTGGTATTGCTATAGCTGCTATAAGCATGATGATGAATGATGTTTATACTATTTCTAACGCGCTTAGTGCAATACTTCCTATTGTTTGTGGTGTGATTGCTCCGATTAGCGTATTTCCTAAGATGATGCAATACGTGTTATATGTGATTCCAGTAACTCATGTTACTCAAGTATCGCGTAGTATAGTTGATGGTTCTGTAAATGTTGGCGTATCGCTACTTGTGATTCTTGTTGTTGGCATGTTATGGGCAATTGTTGGTGTGATCATATGGAATGTTGGTGTGGCGGTTCAACAGCGTAAAGGTACCTTAACCAATATAGGGTTTTAGCTGATAAATATGGGATTTAGTTAATTATATAAGGATTAGATTCGCTGGTGTGGAGTGGGTGTAATGCTAGTGGCATGTTGATTATTGCGTAAGATTGTTCAGCAAGCTACCAAGCTAATCTTAAACTTTTTAACGATTACCTTTTTCTATCTTTAAAAAGTGCACCCACTATCCATAGTGTGCACTCAAAAAAGTGTAGAAATACTCATGTGCGATAATAACGCAATTTTTGCTTTTTTTAAACAAGAGTATAGTGATATCAAATTTACTAAATAAGCTATTGGATTTGTGTAATTTGTAGTGAATTATTTAAGTTTGATAGCGATTTGTGAGTAGTTGTGTAAGTTTGCCTGTAAGTTTGCGTAAACTTGCATTATGATTTGCGATTTTGAAAGAGTTTTAGAGGAGAGTTGGTTGCTGTGAAGTCAATATTTAGCAAGAATAATATTTTTATTCGTATGAGATCTATTAGCCCAGCATTGCGATGGGCGCTGGTTGGCTTCTGTTTTTCTATGCTCGGTAACCAAGCGTATGAAGGCTCGGTTTTGCCTTCTATTATTATTGTGGGCTTGCCGGCTTGGGTGATTGGTTTTCGTAAGACTTTTATGACGGTTGCCGATTTTCTTTCGCCATGCTCTGGTTGGATAGTTGATAAGCTTGGCGGTTTTCGCGCTCTTGCTATGACTGAAGGCGTAGAAGGCGTGCTCAGTTTACTACCGCTTCTTATGCTTGGATCTCCTGCGTAGAAGTGGTCGCTTGTAGCTCTTTCTTGCGCATTGTTGATTACAGGTCAAGTGATTGACATTGCTAGCGAAGTTTTCGAGGTTGATGCTGCAGGTGGCGATGACGGTATGATTGTCAACTACAGCGGCATTGTTAGTATTTTGGCAAGTATTACAGGAACCTTGCTCGGCTCTCCGCTTGGATCTTGGATTGCAAGCTGGTCGATTCCTGCGGTTTTGATTTTCTCGTCCGTCACTTCTTTTGCGGCTTGTGCTACGCGATTTATTATGAAACAAGACATTGCGCAAGCGTCTTGCGAAATAGAGGAAAAAGCGCAAGCGTCTAATGAAGTAGAAGAAACACCGCAAGATGTAGAGGAAGCGTCGAAAGAATCGAAAGAAAATCAAGAAAATGATGTTGATTCCAAATCTGCATCTAATAAATCTGCGAATCCATTACTAAAGAGTAAAATCATGCTTCTTGCTGGATCTCTTTTGGTTGCTTTTATTCCTGCATGCTCTGTTTCCTATATTCTTCTTGGTCTTGGTAAGCAATATGGCTCTAAATCTTTAACAATACTGTATATTTTCACTGGTGTAGGAAGCGTGCTCGCATCCGTTTTGTATGCGCATTCGTCTCAAAAGCTCGGTTTAAGAAAAGTGGCGATTTTAGGTATTGCTGTGAGCTTGCTTGCTTATTGTCTTATGTTTATTAATCTTTTGCCAATGATGTGCTTTGCATTCTTACTTGAAGCGATTGGCGGAATGCTATTAGTAGAGCCGATTATTGTTGCGCGTCAGATTCTGTTTAAGGGGAGTGCTCTCGCTAAGTTTTCTGGTTGGGCGCGCCTCGCGTTTGCGATTGGTGCTACTACTGGTTCTTGGATTGGATTTGCATTCTCATCGGCGTTCCAATGGCAGCTTTTGCCTATACTGGCACTGATTTTCACAGTAGGATTGATTGTTGTTTTGCCTCAATTACCAAATACGAGTTATGTAGATTAGACGATTGGCGCTGCAGAATATGTGAAGTGATATGTGATTAATCAGTGTTATCTCCTAAGCAAAAGTCATTTTTAATCGGCTAAAATTTAACGATTCGCATATGTATGCATGCATGTGTATAATATGTAAAAATAGAAGATCTTGCGAGTATGAATACAAGTAAAAGAGTATAAAATATTCTGCACAAACTAAATTACAGGAGACTCTCATGCACAAGATTATTCAAAAGTGGAATAGCATTGACCTTATTTTGCGTATTGTCATTGGTCTTTTTCTTGGCGCTGCACTTGGTCTTTTTGTGCCAGCTCACGTTTACGTGTTAGATCTTATTGGAAAGCTGTTTGTGAGCGCACTTAAATCCGTTGCGCCTATCTTGGTATTTTGCCTTGTGATTGGAGCGCTTGCAAAAGCAAAAAGTGTTGGAAACATGAAGCTTGTAATCGTGTTGTATGCGATTTCTACTTTCACTGCAAGCCTTATAGCTGTATGTGCAGCTATGATTTTCCCTGTTGACTTCACTTTTGCGCATGTTGAAGCAGCATCTTCACCATCTCCTCAAGGAATCGGTGAAGTTCTTAATTCTCTTGTGTTAAATATTGTGGTAAACCCTGTAGACGCTCTTGCTAAGGGAAACTTTATTGGTATTTTATTCTGGGCAATTGCCTTCGGTGTGGCGCTTCGTTTGGCTGAGCCTTCCACTAAAGCATTCTTTGACAACGTTTCGTCTGCTATTGGAAAAATTGTTCACTGGATTATTAACGCAGCGCCTTTTGGCATTATGGGTCTTGTTTATACAACAGTGGCAAGCAATGGTCTTCGTATTTTTAGTGAATACGGTTCCGTTATTGCCTTATTAGTATGCACTATGGCTGTTGTTGCTTTGATTGTTAATCCAATTTTGGTTTTTGCTCTCACTGGCAAGAATCCGTATCCTCTTGTATTGCGAACGTTGCGCGATTCGGGAGTTACAGCGTTCTTTATGCGTTCTTCTGCTGCAAATATCCCTGTAAACATGAATTTGTGCGAAAAACTCGGTTTTAACAAAGACAATTACTCAGTTTCTATATCGCTTGGATCAACCATTAATATGAGTGGTGCTGCTATAACGATTTCGATTATGGCTTTGTGTGCTGCTCACACTCTTGGGATTTACGTTGATATTCCAACAGCTGTGATTTTGTCTGTGCTTTCTGCAGTTAGCGCTGCAGGCGCGTCTGGTGTTGCTGGTGGTTCGCTTTTGCTTATACCTCTTGCGTGCTCATCGTTTGGTATTTCAAACGATATTGCTATGCAAGTAGTTGCTATTGGTCTTATTATTGGCGTGATTCAAGATTCGTGCGAAACTGCGCTTAACTCTTCCACAGATGTTCTCTTTACGGCAGTTGGTGAATATCGCATGTGGCAGCGTGCAGGTCTTAAGTTTAAGATGGGCAAGGATCACGAGCCAGTACAACTTAAAAAGTAGCTGTTTTAGCTGTTGTAGCTTTTGTTAAGTATTATTATTAGTGCGCGTTCTTCCGTTTTTACGTTTTAGAATCGCGTACTTTTGCTATATTTTGCGAGGTGTTATTGTAAATGAATTTAACAGACGTGCAAATAAAAGAGTATAAAAAATATAATAGCAAAGATATTTTAAGACTATATGATTCCGTTGGTTGGTCTTCGTATACAAATGATTTAGTTGCTTTAGAAAATGGCTTTAACAATTCGCTCAAGGTTTTAGCTGCGTATAAAAATGATGAGCTAGTTGGAATTGCTAGAGCTGTTGGTGACGGATACACGGTTGTTCTTATTCAAGATATTCTCGTTTTGCCAGAGTATCAACGTCAGGGGATAGGTTCTGCTTTGTTAAAGACGATTGTGGATTTTTACCCTAATGTTCGTCAAATTCAATTGACTACGGATTGTACTGAAAAAACTATTGCTTTTTATAAATCTGCTGGTTTTATTGAGTTGTCAGAAATCGAGTGCTGCGGTTTTATAAAAGACAAAGCATGATTTACTTGCTTTTAGTGCCATTATATTAGAAAAGAAATAGCAAAAAGTAGAAATAGCAACATAGTAGAAGTGCAATTCGTACTTTATTGTGTATTAGGCTTTAGGGAAGTGGTAGGTTGTGTTTGCAGGAATACTGCGGTTAATCCACGCGTTTGCTGCGATTATACTTCCGCTTCCTATTGTGGTTTCTCCGCCTAAGATTGTTGCGTTTGCGTAGATTACTACGTTATCGCCAATATTTGGATGCCGCTTTCCGCCTTTTATAGGATTTCCATCCTCGTCTAGCGCAAAACTTTGTGCACCCAGCGTTACGCCTTGGTAAAGCTTAACATGCTCGCCGATTACAGTTGTTTCGCCAATTACAATGCCAGTTCCGTGATCAATGCAAAAATATGCGCCAATTTTTGCTCCTGGATGAATGTCGATTCCAGTTTTTCTGTGTGCATATTCGCTCATAAGTCTAGGAATTAGCGGTACATTAAGTTCGTATAGTACGTGAGCTGTGCGGTGAATAAGCATCGCATAAAAACCAGGGTATGCGAGCGTGACTTCTACTTTGCTTGTGCAAGCAGGATCGCCTTCATACATAGCTTGAATATCTGTTAAAAGTAACTTTTTAATTGTAGGAAGAGTATTTATAAATTGATCGCAAATTTCTCGAATTTTAATTGTGTTGCTTGTGTAGCATTGAAGTTCGTGAAATATAATGCGTTCTATAGTGTCTAACGCGTTTGAAGCAATTGTATTCGAACTAGCGTTATTGTTCAAACTAGCGTTATTGTTCAAACTAGCGTTGAGTTGTGTAGCCTCGTTGATTTCATTGCGCACATGCAACTCAGGCAAAAGTAGAGCCTGAGTCGCATGTATGAGTGCAATAATATTGCGGTAATTAGGTATGAATGTAGCTTGCCTTATGTCTGAATCGTGAATTGAGTTTAGTTGATTTATAAGATCAAGGCGATCACTCATACATTTCTCCCGTTATTTTTATTATTTTTCTTTATTTTATAGTTTTGATCATTATCTAATAATGTTATTTATTATCCATATATTATCCATATATTATTTAATCAAAACTTGCGTATTTACAGTAGCGCTCCTAAATGTAGTTAGTCTTCAAATAATGCTGTAGACAAGTATCGATCTCCTGAATCGGGAAGTATTGCAACAATGGTTTTACCACTGTTTTTTTCTCTTTTTGCTTCTTGGATTGCTGCCCAGATTGCAGCTCCAGAAGAAATACCCACGAGAACGCCTTCTTTTTTGCTTATAAGCTTGCCGTTTTCAATTGCGTCTTCATTTGTCACATGAATAATGCGATCGTAGATGTTTTTGTTGAGCACATCTGGCACGAATCCTGCGCCGATTCCTTGAATCTTGTGCGCTCCTGGCTTGCCGCCTGCGAGCACAGGGGATTCGGCTGGTTCTACTGCGATTACTTCCAGATGTGGATTTTGTTCCTTTAAATATGTGCCAGTACCTGTGATTGTGCCGCCTGTTCCAACGCCAGCAATGAGCATATCCACGTTTCCGTCAGTGTCTTGCCAAATTTCTGGACCTGTTGTGTTGTAGTGCGCGTGCACATTTGCTTGATTTGTAAACTGTCCTGGAGTCCACGCGTTTGGCGTGTTTTCAACGATTTCCTTCGCTTTGGCAATTGCGCCTTTCATTCCTTCTGCAGCTGGGGTGAGCACGAGTTCGGCGCCGTATGCTTTCATAAGTTTTCTGCGTTCAATAGACATGCTTTCTGGCATAACAATAATGCTTTTGTATCCTTTTGTTTGAGCAATCATTGAAAGACCAATGCCAGTATTTCCAGAGGTTGGCTCAACAATTACTGAGCCTGGTTTAAGCGTGCCTTCGGCTTCTGCTTCTTCAATCATCTGCTTTGCAATTCGGTCTTTTACAGAGCCTGCTGGGTTGAAGTATTCGAGTTTTACAAGGATTTTTGCTGCTAGATTATACTCTTTTTCAATGTGCGTAAGCTCCATAAGTGGAGTGTTGCCTACGAGTTCTTGCACGGACTTGTAGATATTAGACATAATATTTCCCCTTACTTGTTTGTTGTTTTACTTGTTTGTTTTTGTTTTGTTTGATTTGTTTTTAATTTTTAAAAAATGATTTTATTAATAAAGCGACTATTGCTTTATTAGTTGTTTCTAAAGATGCCATTTATCTGTTTAATATCTAATCCGTATTAAATTGTTATCTTTTCAACGTCTTATATTCGATTTTTGGCATAAAAAAAGAAACAGCGCGCTGTTTCTTGAATCGTAATTTGCTGTGTTTTAACGTAAATGCTTTTTAACACAGGCTAGATGATGCATACTTAGTGCTTGCAAACATCATTTCGATTAAGAAATGCGCAACAGCATACGTTACAACAACAATTTGTCATCATATTTGTATGATACATGCGCACTCCTTTACTAGTAGAAATGGTGATAAGTGAAGACTATAGCGAATGGATCTGTGTTTGTCAAACTTTGATATGTACTCCTTCTCATGCGTGAGTGTCTCTGTTTGGCGATAGTAGCCAATCGCCCGAGAATTTGTTGTGTTTGGCTGATTTGTGATTTTCGTGCGATAATGTGCGTGCTGGTATATAGGATTGAATGGCTTGTAGAATTAGTCGATTGTATGAAAGAGTTGATTATATGACAGAATATGATTTGCCGATTTTAGAGTATGATTACGATAAAAGTGCAGTTTTAATGCCAAAACACGATAATATTTCTGTTCAGCTTCCATCTAAAGCGGTTTTTGCTTTCTTAGGCGATGAAATTGATCAGTATGCTTTAAGTAGGAAAGCTACGATTGTAGCAAATTTTGAATCTGCAACTAAAGTATATCCAATATATGTTTTGGAAGAAAAAGTAGAGAAAAAAGTAAGAGAAAATACAGGCAGCGAAGTAGAAGAAGAAACGCAAAAAATCTGCTTAGTGCAGGCTCCAGTTGGCGCTCCTGCCGCTGTTCAGATCTTAGACTGGCTGATTTCTTACGGTGTTAGCGAAGTTGTTAGTGCTGGTTCTTGCGGATCGCTAGTTGATTATGCGGAAAATGTTTTCCTGGTTCCGTATAAAGCTTTAAGGGATGAGGGGACTTCTTATCATTATTTGCCTCCAAGTCGTTATGTTGACGTTTCAGAGCGCTCGAGACGTGCTATTTTACAAACTTTACAGGCGCACAATTTGCCTTATCATGAAGTTAAAACGTGGACTACGGATGGGTTTTTCCGTGAAACTAAGACGAAAGTTGCTAATCGTAAGCAGGAGGGATGCGCGGTTGTTGAGATGGAGTGTTCTGCTTTAGCGGCTTGTGCGCAAATGCGTGGGATTGTTTGGGGTGAGATTCTTTACACTGCAGATACTTTGCACGATGTTGAAAATTACGATGAGCGCAATTGGGGTGGAGACTCTAAAGCGTATGCTCTTGAGCTTTGTATTGAAGCAACGTTGCGCATTTGACACGTTTACACTGATAATACATATGGAATCAGTGTTTTAATTTGATTTTTTTTTTTAACTCTATGCTTATTATTTCTGTCAAGAATTACGTATAAATGCGTTTAAGTATTACGTTAAGGGTTAATAATCATGATAAGTATGATAGTGTAGCTTTCAATGCTTTGTAGCGAGTGAATAAGCAAATAGCTTATGAAGATGCTAGCTGCGAAAATGCTATTAGAGAAGAGATAATAGAAATAGTATAGATATAAAGGAAGTGAGAGGTAGCGAGAATGAGTAAAACTGACAACGCGGCAAATCAGCAATCGCCCGCGAATCAAAATACTGTGGCGAATCAGCAATCGTCCAAACTGCATCCCGACGTGAAAAATTACGTAAAACTATTTTTCAAGGAAAACAAACTTGTAGCTTTTCTTTCGATGATAGTTTTTATTGCCTTGTCTATGATTTTCACTGCTATTTCTTGGATTTTGCAAATTATTTTCGACTATATGTCTGGCAAAGGAGCCTTCTCTTTAACTACTATTTTTCTGCTTGTCGCTTCCTTTATGCTGGTAATCTCCCTGATTTTTGCGTTGAAGCGCAGCGCGTATCCTCGCTTTCTTGAAAAAGCAATGAATCAGTATAAAGAGTCTGTTATTAAGAAGCTTTTAAAAAAGAGTTATAGTGATTTTTCGCTTGCGAATTCTGGCACGTATCTTTCTGTACTTACTAATGATTGCGAGCGTATTCAAGAAAAGTATTTGAAGAAGATTTTTGACTTTGTTCAAGATGTTCTTATGCTTGTAAGCTCGCTAGCTCTTATGATTTACTATAGTCCATTGCTCACTGTTATTGCTCTTATTGTTTCTGTGCTTCCAATGGCGTGCTCGATTCTTACAGCTAATGGAATTGCCACTCGAGAGGAGCAGGTTTCTAAGTCGAATGAGTCTTATACGGCACTGACGAAGGATGTTTTGAACGGAGTTTCGGTTATTAAGAGTTTTAAGGCGGAGCAGGAGGTTATTAACCGTTATCAGAATCAGTCGATGGAGCTTGAGCATACTAAGAATCTTCGCGAAAAAACGATGACTACTGTTTCTGCTCTTGGAACGATTTCAAGCCTCGCAACTCAGCTTGGCGTGATGCTTGTTGGCGCTTGGATGGTTAACGCTCATGTTGGTGTTATTACTGCCGGAATGGTGTTAGCTTTCACTAATTTGATGAATGGAGTGCTTCAGCCTATTGCAAGTCTTCCGCAAATGCTTGGCGAGATGAAGGGTGCTAAGAAGCTTATTAGTAAGATGGCTGATTATATGAGTAACGTTAAGGAAGATTCTGGCGATATTATTGACGATTCTATTAAAAGCATTGTTTTGCGAGATGTTTCGTATTCTTACGATGCTGATCGTAAAGTCTTGAAAAACGTAAATCTAACTTTGCAAGCTGGAAAATCTTACGCGATAGTAGGGCCTTCTGGTGCTGGTAAGAGTAGCTTGATTAATTTGCTTATGGGATACTACAAGGATTATAAGGGTAGTGTGCAGCTGAATAATCACGAACTTAGCAATGTGAGCAAGAGTTCGCTTTATGATAAGACGACTCTTATGCAGCAGTCTGTGTTTATGTTTGATGCTTCGATTTTAGATAATATTACGCTTTTTAAGCCATTTCAGGACGCGGAGGTGGATCGCGTGATTCACTTGGCTGGTTTGGATAATTTGATTGCTGCTAAAGGCAAGGACTATCAGTGTGGCGAGAACGGTAGTCATCTTTCTGGCGGTGAAAAGCAGCGTATTGCTATTGCGCGAAGCTTGCTTAAAAAGTCCGAGATTCTGCTGGTTGATGAGGCAACGAGCGCGTTAGATAACGAGACGAGCGCGAACGTAACGCAGTCTATTTTGGATTTGCAAGGAATTCTTCGACTTGTTGTAACTCACCGCTTGGATGCTAATTCGCTTAAGCAATATGATGAGATCCTTGTGATGAAAAGCGGCGAGCTTATTGAGCGCGGAAGCTTTGAGGAGCTTATGAATCAGAAGGCTTACTTCTACTCGCTTTATACTGTGTCTATGTGAGGATGTTGGCTGGCTTGGGCTTGGCTTGCGCGGGTTTGTTGTAATGTGCTGTGCAATTTCAATCTCGGTAAAAATATTAACGCAGCATGCTTTCTGCGATAGTAGCCAATCGCCCGCGAATTTGCAGCGATTGGCTACTTTGGTATTGGATACTTTGCGATTAGCACTCTGATTATTCAGTTTATGCTATCTGCGATTATTTCGTTCACGATACGAGTTCACAAAATCTTCAACAGATAGGAACGTATTTTCATAACCCAGTTTCTCGCACAGCTTCACAACATCTGGCTTATCAAGATGTGCGCTAGAAAGTATGTCGTCTCGCATAAATGCGTCGCGCGCAGTGCCGTCAAAAAGAACATTGCCATTTGAAAGCACAACAACGCGATTAAATACTCGAGCCACAAAATCCATATCGTGAAGAACAGCTATAACAATTTTCCCCTGAGAAACAAGGTGCTTAATAATTGATTCAATACAACGTTTTCCGCGATCGTCCTGAGCAATCGTAGGCTCATCTAAAATAACAACTTGAGTATCCATTGCTAAAATTGACGCAATAGAAACCATTTTCCTTTCACAAAGACTTAAATCGTAAGGATTTAAGTCGCTTTTATCTAAAAGTCCTACGAGTTTTAGACTTTCTTTTGCTTGGATCAATGCTTGACTCTTATCAATTCCAATTTTTAAAAGTCCAAACATTACTTCGCGTATAACCGTTGATTCAAAAATCTGGTCATCTGGATTCTGGAATACGAATCCAATATCTTTAGCAAGAGAGGGAACAGTACATTCTGCAATATCTTTACCATTTAATAAAACGCTTCCAGATTTCGGCGTAAGAAGTCCTCTAAGGATTTTAAGTAAAGTTGTTTTTCCAGTGCCATTTTGACCAACAATAGCGCATGTTCCAGGAGCAAAAGACAAATTTAGATTATTGAATATTTGTGTTGTTGGAGTATGAGAAAAAGACACGTTTTGTATTTCAATAGTAGGAGTCATTATAAGCGATTCCCTTCGTGCGAGCTTAAAATTTGTGACGTTTGCTCAAGAGTTATTGGATACAAGCCATTATTGTTTTTTAACGAAAGTTTTTTGCAAATTTGAGTATAAATAGGAGGATTTACGCCATATTCTTCCAAGTCTTCGCGAGAAAAGATTTTTTGCGGAGTATCAAAATCAATGAGTTTTCCTTCGCTTAAAAGCATTACGCGGTCGCTATATTGCGCGATTTTTTCCATTTTGTGCTCAACCATAATAATAGTTTGACCCTGATTTTTTAAGGATTCTACCGACTTAAAAACCTCTTCAGAACCTTTAGGATCAAGCTGCGAAGTAGGCTCGTCTAAAATTATTATTTCTGGTTGCATAACTAAAATAGCGGCAATAGACATTCGCTGCATTTGACCGCCAGATAAATCGTATGGAGAACAATCTTTAAGATGGGCAATGTTAAGCATCTCCATGATTTTCTCTACGCGATTTTGCATCTCGTTTTGCTCAATGCCAATATTTTCCAGACCAAAAGCAATCTCCTCGTACACAGTAAGCTTCGAGCCTGTAATTTGATTAAAAGGATTTTGAAAAACCAGCCCAACTTTTTTGCAAAGACTGTCTATTGGAGTAGTTTTTGCGTTAAGACCGTCTACCTCAACTTTGCCGCCGTACGCTCCGTGGTAAAGATTTGGAACAAGACCTAAAATAGCTTGCGATAATGTTGATTTTCCAGCTCCATTAGCACCTATTATTCCAATAAATTCGCCTTTATGAATATCGCAAGAAATGTCATCTAGCGCAAGAGTTTTACTATAAGGATAGCGATATTTTAAGTGCTCTATATGAATAGCTTCCATGCTATATATCCTAAATTATTAAATAACGCATAAATAATAGATGCGATTATTACAATTAAACAAGCGCATAAAAATAGCGTATTGTATTTGCTTGGCTTAAATGGTTTTATGAATGTTTTTTGATTATTGCACGAAAATCCGCGAACTTCTAAAGCTATAGTTCTTTCTTTAGAACTCATAAATGAAGACATTATAATCGGGGATATTAAAGGCAAAAAAGCTTTGAAACGAGTTATTAGGGAACCTTTTGTTTTCAATCCTCTGCTTCTTTGAGCGTCAACAATAGTCGAAGTTTGCTGTGTTATTTGAGGAATGATTTGAAATAGCGAGACAAAAACATAGCCCATTTTAGGTGGTAAACCAGCTTGTATCATCTCTTGCATCATATCGGAAGGTTTAGTTGTAAGCGTTAAAACACAAAATGCAAACGAAATATTTAATATATTTAGCACAATCTTCATTGCTACTTCAAAACCTTCCTTGCGAGCAATCAAAGGTCCTAGTTTGAATAAAATCGTGTAGTTTCCCGATCTAAAGAAAGTTTGAACTATAAAAATAGTTACAATAATAAAACCAGTAACTTGTATTACAATTTTTATTTTTGCTAGGACCCTTGATGTTGCAAGTAATATTAGGCTCAAAATAATAAAGATAGCGAAAGAAGTATAGCCTCCAAGCAAACTCGGCGTGCTTGTAGCGCATATTACGTATGAAAGTTTGGTTTTTGCAGATAATCCGTTTAGAAACGAATGCTTATCTTCAAATAGGCTGATGCTTTTCATAGTATCTCGTCTTATTGTGCTTATAAAAACTTGTAGAACTTAACGTTTATGCGATTTATTTGCTTGCAATAAACGTTTATTTATCAAGATCTTCGTCATCGGATTGATAGATGGCTATTAAACTCTTAGGAAGAACTTTATAAATTCCAGCTGCAAGGAACAAAACAACAATCTTGTCTGGTATATCTACAACAAGCTCATCTACGAATGATGCAAAGAAGCCTTTGGAACCCATTGCTGCAAAACAGCGTCACCCCAAACGTTTCCAGTGGTTCCGCCCCAATAAATCATGTTTAGAGGTGTAGAGATTATTATTGCGATTGCTGCAACAATAAGACTTGTTATAAAAATGTGCAGGCCTTTGTCCATATATTTTAATCGTGCAGCGATTCCAACGCTTACACCAATTGCTGCAGCTGTAATGCTATAAACTGTAGAAATTGGATCAATCGTTAAGCCGTAAACAATATTAGTTAAAAATCCCGCAATTCCGCCAACAACTGGACCTGCTAAGCATGCTGAAATGCAAGTGCCTAGTGTGCCAAGCCAAAGTGGTAGTTTTAGCATGCTTGCAAATAGTTTCGCAACGTAATTTATGCCGATTGCGGCTGGTATTAGTACGAGTGAAGCAGTAGTTAATTTAACGCTCCAAATATTTTTTAGTTTATTTACCATTTTGGAACTTCCTATCAGTTAAGGAATAAATTCAAATTCATTATACGCTTTGAGAAATGTTATTAAAGTAGTTGAAAATTAATGTGTTATAAATTGTTATATTGTTTATTTTGTGTTATTTTAACTGATTCTTTATTATTTATTTTGTATTAAATTTTTGCGGAAAATAATCACAGCTATACCACTTCTCTAGCAAAATCAAAGTAGTTATTATTCAACTATTTCAAATTCAAATATTCAAAAATTCTACTATTCCAAATAATGGTTATTTATGATAAAAAAATATAAGAGCCTTTTATGCCTTTTGCAAAAATGTTGTTATAAAAATGTTGTTACAAAAAACATTGGCGATTATAAGAGGGAGATGACGATGAATGTAAAGCATAGTAGCGTGTTTACAAATCCCGAAGTTTTAGAAAGACTTAATAAATTAGAAAAATCTCCCCAAATGCAAGGGAAATTAAATGAGTTAAAAGAAGGCGTAAAAAACAACGCTTTTGACCCAATGCGTTTGATTCCATTAATACCAGTAGTGCTGATTATTGGTGCTGTTGGCAATTATCTTCCTTCGTTTGACTACTCTACTTATAAATATCCTTTACTAATAATAGTTGCTTTTGTTGTTTGCTTTGCTGGCAAGTTTTTTGTAACAAATAAGGTTGATGTAAGCTCGCTATACGCGGATAATGTTTTAACGCCGATTTTGAATGCGATTCTGCCTGGAACGGTATTAGAAAATTCCGAAGGAATTGACAATAGCATTTTTAATAATCTTCTGCCAATATCTAGTAGGTATTATTCAAACAAACACATAATTTTTGGCGATGAATCTAAAACTGAATTTTCAAATATGCAAGCAATGCACTTTTCTAGAACTGAAAGTGGAAAAACTGTCAAAAAAACTGATTTTATTGGTCAAGTCTTATTAATAAACGCAAAAACCAATATAAATGGTCATATTAGAATTGTTCCCGTTACTGGAAAGACCTTTATGGGGCAAAAACTAAATGGATACTATGGCAAAAAAACAAAAGGGGAGAGTGAAGTTCAAACAGAATCCATTGAGTTTAACAATTCGTATTCAATCTTTTCTACAGACGATTTTTATACAAAGCTCGTATTAGATCCAAGTTTTATAGAAGCATTGAATAATTTGCAAAAAAGAATGAGAGTTTGCATATATCTAGATAGCGAGCATATTATTGCATCTTTTGATTCTGGTCGGTATATATTAGGAAATCCTGGAAAATCTGGAATAGAAAATATATCTTTAATAAGAGAATATGAAAAATTTAGAGATGTTTTGGCTGAGTATTACGGAATAGTCAGCGTAATTAAAGAAAAATTGCAAAATTAGAAGCTAGAAAATTGCAAAATTAGATATTGCAATACTAGCGAATCGCAAAAGTAGAAAAACTAGGACTAGAGAAAATTAAGACTAGAGAAAACTAAAGCTATATAAAGACTAGAACTAAAGGAGACATTATGAGTGACATTATGGATGGCATTATGGATGGCATTATGGATAGGGACATCATTTTAATAGTTATTGCAATAGTGCTTGTGATGATTATTGGTTGGTTTATTGGCACGTTAAATAGACTAAGAAAATATAGAGTGATTATAGAAGAGTCGCAAAAAAACGTTGACATTGCGCTCGCTAAAAGATACGACACGATTTGCCAAATGCTTAAAGTTGCGCAATCGTTTGCAAAGTACGAAAAAACAACATTATTTGATTTAGTGAGTTTAAGAGAGGGATTAAACTCTGCGGATTCTAGCGAGGCAATGAAAAATCAGAATCATGCAATAGGGAAGATTTATGCTTTGGCAGAAGCCTACCCAGAATTAAAGTCTTCTGAACAATTTCTGAATTTGCAAGAAGAAGTGAACGACGAAAACGAGCAATTGGCTGCAGCAAAAAGAATTGTAAATAGTAATATCAGCGCTCTTAATCAAAATATTGTTACCTTCCCAATTTCGCTTATTGCAAGATTAAGCGGAATAAAGCAGATGGATTTTCTTGATGAAGATGATTTAAGCAATAAGAAGAATATCGATAGCATATTGGGCTAGCGAAAATGTTTAGCTAGACGGTATATCTAATGTAGCCAATCGCCCGCGAATTTGCAGTGATTGGCTACTAGTGATTGATTGCTTTGTGCAGGTGAAGAAAATTGCCGCAAACGGCAAAAATCTTCACCAACGTTTATTAGATGTGTATTGTTTGTGACTTTCAGTTAAATGCTAAATAAACTGAGATATTACAATACCTGCAGCCATAAGTGGAATGTTGAAGATAAGGAATGTTGGAATGCAAGTATCCCAAATGTGGCTATGCTGACCATCTGCATCTAGGCCAGAAGTAGGGCCAAGCGTTGTATCGGAAGCAGGGGAGCCTGCGTCTCCAAGAGCTGCAGCAGAAGACATAAGAAGAATTGTTGCAGGAGTGCTAAAACCAATACTTTGGCAAAGAGGCACGAACAAAACTGCAAGAATAGGAACCGTGCCAAACGAAGTGCCTATGCCCATAGTTACAAGCAAACCAATAATTGTAATAACGAATGCAGCGATTAGCTTGTTTTGACCCATAGAAGCAACGCCAAAGTGTACAAGCTCATTAACTCCGCCCGTGGCTTGAATCACGTTAGCGTAGCCGCCAGCAATGAGCATAATAAATGCAATAAGACCCATGAGTTTTACGCCGCCCATAAGCTGCTTATCGATATCTTTCCATGCAACGGCTCTAAAAATAATCATGGTTGCAAGACCTGCAAGAGAAGAAAGTGAAAGATCCTTACTAATAACTTGAACTACTACAACAACAATAATCGCAAGCATGGTTACATAGTGTGCTTTAGTAAGCGGGCCAACAACAGCGTCCGCTGCGCGAGTATCTGCTTCTGTTGTTTTATATTCGCGAGGCTTTCTGTATAGCACAAACACTGCGAATAGGAGGGCTGCAAGCATTGCAGCACCTAAATACCAGTTCACAGCGCTAACGTCTGAAACGCTAACTTTCATACCATTTTTAGAAAGATTAGTTGCAATAACTGTTTGGAAAATTAAGCCAAAGCCAAATGGAATAGCAATGTATGGCACTTCTAGTCCGAACGCAGTGCAGCATGCGGCGGCGCGGCGATCTAGCTTAAGCTTGTTCATAATGGAAAGAATTGGCGGAATAAGAATAGGAATGTAAGCAATATGAACAGGCACAATATTTTGAGACATGCATGCAATAATTGTTAGAACTGCAAGAAGAATAAATTTGTTTGTGCCGATAAGTTTACTGATTTTTTTAGAAATGATTTGAGCTAGGCCAGTTGCTGTAATTGCTTCTGCAAAAGTACCAAGAAGAATGTAGGCGAGCGCAGTTTGCGCATTTGTGGAAAAACCATCGCAAAGCAGCGCCATAATAGTATGGCTTCCATCTCCAAAAAGAGGGAGATGTCCGGCTATGCCTCCTGCAACGCATGCAACAATCATTGCGAGTAAAACATTGAGTTTAGCGAGACTTAACGCGCATAACACTACAACCGATACGATTACCGGATTGCATAGAATGTTTAAAATCTGCATACTGTTTCACCTCTTTTTAAAGTTATCTTCATTTTGATGTTTGCAAATAATATGTTTTTCAATTTTGATAATTTTTAAATTTTAATAATTAAAGACAATATAACATAAAAACATACGTAAAATTTTTATTGGCAAAATAAAGATATTAAGTATGCTTGAAATTTACATGTTTGAATCATAAATGTGACATTTTGTCACTATATATCGTGTTTTTATGGTTAAAACATAAACAAATGAACAAAATGTTTAAAAATAAGTTAATATTTGTTCGCCTTGAATAGTACGATGAAAGTACTTTCAGGAGATTAACGTCAATAATTGGTCTCTTAATTTATAACCTTTTGTTGCAACATAGCAATATGAGGTAGTCGCCAAAATCATTATAGGCGATATCAGAATTAAATATTGAGTCTGAAGTTAGAAGAATCAAAAAAATCAAAAAAATCAAAATAAAACCAAAAAATTGAAAATTGAAAATTAAAAATCCACGATTAAAGAGTAAAAGGAGGAATGCTCGACGATTGCAATAGAAGCGTGCCGTACAGTTTCGCTTCAAATGCTTATTTCGTCGCATGTAAATTATGCAAGAAGAACAAACGCTTATAGAAGCGAAAGAATTAGGATTAAAAAAATTTAGAAAATCTCCATTTTGGAATGTGTCACTAAAAGTTAAGCCGCACGAAATTGTAGCAATATCTGGAGAACACGGCTCTGGAAAATCAGCTTTGCTACTTGCACTGTCTGGTTATATGAAATTTACGAACGGAACTCTTACAATTGCGGATGCAACTCTTCCTAACGATTTTAAAGAATCACGTAAATATGTGGGATTGGGATTATTCAACAGAATTAACGAATTCTACAACACTCAAACAATAGAAGAAGCGCTTATGAGCGAGCTAAAACTTGCTAGCGCATCGCTGCTTTTCCGCGAACAATACAAGAATAATGTTAAAAATCACGAAGCTCTACAACAATACGCGTATAACCTATTAGCATATTGGAAAGTGTTATCTCCTAGAGAAACTGCTATTGGTGATTTAACGCCATGTGAGCGCATGAGATTGGGAATCGCACTTGCTTTGCTAAAAAAGCCGTGGATTCTTTTTGTAGACGGCGTAGAAACTGAGCTTACAAGTGAGCAAAGTGAATGCTTAATTGCAGATATTCGCGAGTATGTTAGCAAACACTTTTGCTCGTGCTGCGTGGGAGTTTTGCAAAGCGAGTTAGAAAAGCAAGCAGATCAAGTTTTAAGACTAAGCCCAAATCATGGGGAAGCAGAAAATTCTCATACTGATTCTCAACTTGCTACAAGTGAAGCAAATGGTGGTGAAAACAATGCACGTTAATACTATTGCTCTTGCATTTCGTGAGCTTAACAATACGATGAAAGGAAAAGCTCGAAAGCTTGTTATTGGAACCGTAGCTTTGATTCCACTTTTATACGGATCGCTTTACTTGTGGGCGTTTACAAATCCTTATAAGACTTTGGATACTGTTCCAGTCGCAGTTGTTGTGGAAGATAACGGTGCGATGATAAACGGCAAAATGCGCAATGTTGGTGATGAAATCAAGAATCGTTTAAAGAATCAAAAAGATGGAAGTGAAGGATTCCAGTGGAACTTTGTAAATAGCGCTAAAGCAAACAAAGGACTTAAAAATGGCGATTACTTTATGGTAGCAACTATTCCAGCTTCCTTCAGTAAGTGCATTGCTTCCGCGCAATACGATACTCCAACTAAAGCAAAACTTCACGTAAAGTACGATCAAGCAAGCAATATGCTGGCTTCACAAATTGGTAAAACTGCTTTCCGCACTATGCGTACTGAGATTAGCGAGGCGATTGCTCAGGAATATTGGGAGCATATGTTTGAAAAAGTAAATTCTGCTTCTGATTCTCTTAATTCAGCAGTGAGCGGTTCTGGCGATTTAAGCGCTGGAATGCAATCGCTTAATGGCGGAGTAGATAAGCTTGCTGATGGATCGATCAAGCTTACTCAATCTTTGCAAAAACTACAAAACGGATTAAGTGAACTTCAAAAGGGAGCGCAATCGCTTAGCAATGCAAATGCACAGAGCAAAGATGGAGCGCAATTCTTAGCTCAAAAAACTAACGATTTGGCAAATGGCGCAAATCAGCTAAATAGTGGAGCGCAAACGCTACATAACGCAACAGACGAATTATATAATGGTGCGCAAAAGCTTTCAGATTCTAGTGCGCAGCTTGAAGAACATGTTAAAGCAGGAAACGAGGCTACAAAAAATCAGCTTGCTCAATTGCTTGTTGAAGCGCAAAATCCGCTTGTAACAAAAGAGCTTGTGTTAGAAAAATTGCAAGGTCTTGCAGGAGGATTAAGCGAAAATTCTAAGCTCTTAGAGACGAATCTTTCGGCATTGAGTCAAGGTGCTGGAGCACTTTCTTCTGGTAGTTTGAAGATAAAAGCTGGAGTTGACGCCGTTTCTAAAGGAATATCAAGCGTTCACAATGGCTCGTCGCAGCTTTCCGCTGGAGCAAATAAGCTGGCGGAAGGTCTTAATAAAGTAAGCAATGGCAGTGAAAAGCTTAATAATGGTATTAATTCTGCTGCGCTTGGGTCTGCAAAAATAGTTGATGGATCAAGTCAATTGAATTCTGGAGTTCAAAAGCTTTCTGAAAACACTCCAAAGCTTGTTGATGGAGCTAAAAAGTTGCATGAAGGTCTTAAAAATGCTCAAAATTCTAGCAAAATCAACAATATTAAGCAAAAAAGCAAGATGATGAGTGCGCCAGTTGCGCTTAAAGAGCATGATTATTCGCATGTTGAAAACTACGGAACTGGCTTTGCGCCTTACTTTATTTCGATAGGTCTTTGGGTTGGTGCGCTTATGGCAACCTTTGTTTTAAGGGTTATGGATAGGCGAGCAATACTTAATGGTATGAATCCGCTTAAAAGTGCGCTTATTAGTTTTACGCCGTTTGTGCTTATGGGCGTTGTGCAAGCGATTATTCTTATGGGCGTTGTTCACGGAGCGTTGAAGTTGCAGATTGACAACGTTGCTGCATTCTACGCGCTGGGGATTATAGCGTCAATAGTCTTTATGGCCATAATGCAAATGATTATGGCAGTGTTTAAGATTCCGGGAAGAATAGTTGCGATTGTGCTACTTATGCTGCAAATAACTAGCTCTGCAGGAACTTTCCCAGTGCAAATGACGCCATCGTTCTTTAGGGTGGTTCACCCATATTTGCCTATGACGTACTCGATTCTTGGGCTTCGTCAAGCAATGGCTGGAAAGAACAGTGGCGCAATAACATCCAGCATTGGAATTCTTGTGCTTTTCGGTGTGATTGCAATTGCAATAACAAGCATTGTTGCGCGTATGAAGCGTACTGTAACAATGTTTGATTTGCATCCTGTAATTACATTGGAGGCATGAGAATACGACAATGAGTAGGTAGTAATTACTGTGATTGCTGGAGTTACTGAAGTTGCCATAATATAAAAATTGCAACCGAGTGCTGCTCAAATTTGTACCCAAGTTAAGTATGACTACTTATGATATTGTTCATACTAGCGTAGTTGTTCAGATAGGTGTACGAGCAGTGCTCGGTTGTGCATAACTATACGACTATATGTGAACCGTATATGACGTAACTGGTATGGCTAACGCAACTATGCGCAATTATATTAATCTACCTAAGGGCTTATATGAGTTACAGAGAGAAAGGACGTGTCAATGACTGCACGATTTACCGACGAATTAAAAAATGAGAATATCGAAACATGGGATGCTGCTATTCATCATCGTTTTGTTAACGAGTTAGTTGAGGGCACTATTCCTGATGCTGTATTAGCTGGATATTTAATTCAAGACTACCGATTTTTAGATAGTTTCTTGGCTCTGCTTGGTGCTGCAGTTACGACAGCAGACACACTTGATTCTCGTCTCGTGTTTTCGAAATATATTGGTGAGGTAGCGGGAGATGAGAATACGTATTTTGTGGATGCGTTTAACGAATTTAATACTCCTGAATCTTTCCGCAATAAAATTCCAGACACTGAAGCAACTCGCGAATTTAAAAAGATGTTTTTAGACGCGGCTCACAGTGGACATTATGCTGCCGTGCTAGCCGTGTTAAACGTTACAGAATGGATATATCTTACGTGGGCATCAAACGCTGAAGGTAAGCGTCCTGAACGCAAGGTTCATTACCAGTGGATCGACCTGCATGATTATGAAGGATTCCACAAGTTTGTAGGGTTCTTGCGTGATGAGTTGGATCGTATTGGTCCTAAGGATGCTGATATTGCTCGAGAATATTTTGCGCGTGCAGTAAAGCTGGAGCGCATGTTCTTCGATAATTCGTATGAGACTCCTGTGGCAATCTAACGAATAGCATTCTAACGAACGGATGGAAATCTAACGGATGGAAATCTAACGAAGTAAGCAAGCTGTGAGAATAAAAATAGACCCTACAAGATTTGTAGGGTCTACCTTTGAGAAGATGAGAAATTTTCGTTAATAATTGAAAATCTCACTGTTAACTATATATTAGAAAGTAGATGCGTAGACTTCGGCAATAGCATCTTCGCTCATATGCATGTATGAATTCTTTAGAAGTCGCTGCTGCTCTTTAACAACGCTTGAAGCCCAATCGCGAATCATGTCTTTGGTCATTCCATACTCGTGAAGCTTGTGCTTAGGGAGAATCGTGTTAAGAACTTCGTCAAGCTTGTTTAATACATCTGCTTTTTGGCATTCAAGAATATTTGCCATAAAGTCAAAAAGTTTAGAAAGCTCAGTGTTTTCAGCGCTAGTGCTGTTTTCAGAGTTGTGCTTAGCGTAGTAGCGCAAAACGCTTGTAAGAAGAGCAGCGTTCGTCTCGCCGTGAGCCACGTGGAAAGTGCCGCCAAGAGGATAAGCCATAGCGTGCACGCAACCGCATCCGGCATTACCAAATGCAATGCCAGCGTAAAGACTTGCCGAAACCAAGTCGCTTACAACTTGGGCTTTAGCGCTGTTACCTTCCTTAACAACTCGCATGTAGCTTTGCAAAATAAGACCGCAAGCCTTGTAACTAAACATTTTTGTAAGCTCTGTTGCAATAGGGGAGAGTGCAGACTCAATAGAATGCGTAAGAGCATCAATAGAGCTGGTTGCAAAAACGTAATCAGGCAGGCTCTTTAACAATTCTGGAATAAGAACCGCGTCTGTAGCGTAGCAAGAATCGTTTGCCAAACCCTTTTTAGTGTTGCGCTTTGTGAGCGAGAACACGGCAACGTTTGTAACTTCGGAACCAGTGCCGCAAGTAGTTGGAACAAGAATAAGATCTGCGCCTTTTTGCGCAGGAATCTTGCCATCAATCAAGTCTTCAAGCGGGCTTGTTTGCTTTAACGCGCAAACTTTAGAAATATCCAAAACAGTGCCGCCGCCAATGCCAATCACGCGCCTTGGAGTAGTGTGAATATCTCGAACAATCGCGTCAACCATTTCGTCGCTTGGCTCGCCCTTGCCGTAGTTTTCTTGGAAAATCACATTACAATCAAGATTTAAATCGCCAAAATAAGGCTCCCAAATGTACTTGTTTGTAATAACCAAATCGTCTTTGCCAAGCTTAAATTCTTGCGCAAAATCGCGCGTATTTTCAAATTTGTGAATAGTTGGCTTAATAGATAGCTGCTTCATCCTAGACTCCTTTGTTTTAATTTGTACGTCTTACGCTAATATGCGCGTTTTAATTCGCGATTTGTGCGCGGATGATTAAAAAACCAAGCAACCGCTCCATTATAGAACAAATTGCTTGGTTTAATAAACGCGATTTAAGCTAATCGCAGAACTTAATCAGCAGAGATTAATCAGAAGCTAATCATCCCTTCAACAAAGCCGTGTAAGCTGCCATCGTAATGTAATTGTATGGCTGGTTGAAGTGAGGCATAAAGAAGATATCACACAATGCAAGCTCTTTAATCGTGACTTTCTTTTGAATAGCAAGAGAGAACAGGTGGATTGCTGCAGACATATCGTAGTTAGAAGCCAATTGGCATCCAACAATCACCTTAGAATCCTTCTTGTAAACAATGCGAATCTTAACTTTTGGATTCTCAACTTCCATAAACGCAGGCTTTTGAGTATCCTCAAAATCAACGTAATCAACGTCCATGCCCTCTTTTTGAGCAGCCGTTAAGCTCAAACCAGTGCAAACAAGCTTGTAGTCGTAAATCATCATTGCGCTAGAGCCTTGCACGCCCTCGGTTTCTACAGGAGTTCCGCAAACGTTGTGGCCTGCAATCAAGCCGCTTCTAACGGCATTAGTAGCGAGCGCAATGTAGTTTACGCGGTCTCGAGCGTTGTCGTAGATTGTAGCGCAATCGCCAATAGCGTACACGTCTGGGTCGGAAGTTTGCTGCTTTTTATCAACAAGGAAAGCGCCGTTTTCGTATTGCTTCAAATGATCTTTTCCAAGAGCAACATTTGGGTGGAATCCAATAGCACAAATCACCATGTCGGCGTCGTAAGTGCCCTTGCTTGTTTTAACAGCCTTAACTTCAGTATCTCCAACAATCTCTTCAACAGCTTGACCAAGCTCAAACTTAATGCCCTTATCTTCCATAATTCTCTTCAAATTATCGGAAAACTCTGGGTCAAAGTAGCCGTTAAGAATATGGTCTTCCATGTCGATGAGAGTCACGTTCTTGCCAAGGCGCTTAAAAGCTTCCGCAAGTTCCACGCCAATGTAGCCGCCGCCAAGAACCACAACGTTATTAAAATCGCGCTCTTGAAGCTTAGCAATAACAGTTTGCGCATTTTGGAAAAGCTTTACCATTTGCACGTTTTCCAAATCAATGCCCTTAATGCGTGGCTTGTTTGGAAGGCTGCCAGTAGCTAGAACGAGTTTATCGTAAGAATCGTGAATAACAGATCCGTCTTTAAGCTCTACAGTAACTTCTTTCTTTGCGTAATCAATGTCTAGAACTTTGCTTTCAAGATTTACTTTTGCGCCCTTTTTAACGAAATCTTCTGGCTTCTGGTAGAACAGACCATCGCTGCTTTGAATCTGCTTTCCAATCCACAAAGCCATACCGCAGCCAAGGAAGGAAATGTTGCTATTCTGATCGTAAATTGTAAGATCGTTTCCTGGGTAGCTCAAAATGGTGTTAGCGCAGGCAGTGCCAGCATGATTTGCGCCAATCTGAATAATCTTGGTCATCGGTAATCTCTTTTCGTCGTTGATGTTATTGTTTAATTTTCATATGCGTGCTGTTAACAACATTGTTCGTTAGTTACACGCTGGTACTAAATCTTATTACATTGATACGAGTCTTGCTAATTTTGATTCTAGGTGTGTTGTTTCTGATTATTGTATAAGTTGTAATTACGATTTAATCTTTTCTATGAACGTGAAGTATGTAATAGAATCGTGAGTGTTTTGTATAAGTGCATTCGTGTATATATAGTTTCGCAATGTCTTTTGATAAATTTTGATAAACTTTGATAAAGTTTGATAAGTGAGAGTTGTATGAGGGGGTATTTTAATGCGTATTTTGATTACTGGTTTTACGCCGTTTGATAATGAGTCTATAAATCCGTCGTGGGAGATTGCGCAATCAGTGCATGCTCCTGAGGGTGTGGAACTTGTTCGTTTGCAGATTCCTACGGAATTTAACAAGGGTGCGCAAAAAGTTATTGAGAAAATAGAGGAAGTTCATCCTAATGCTGTGCTTTCGTTAGGGCAATTTGGCGGTTCTGCTTGTTTTAATGTCGAGTATGTTGGTATTAACTGTAGAGCTGCGCGCATACCGGATAATAGTGGATATAAGCCTTGGTATGAGCCTGTTGTGCAAGATGGTGATGTGGCTTATAAAGCGACTTTGCCAGTTGTAAGCATAGTTGACGCTTTAAATAAAGCAAAATTGCCGGCGTCTGTGTCTTTTTCTGCGGGCGCATACGTGTGTAATGACGTGCTTTACAGTGTTTGTCATTATTGCCAGACTAAAAAATTGCCAATTAAGAGCGGTTTCATTCACGTTCCGTATTTGCCTGAGCAGGTTCTCAATAAGCCGAGCACGAGTTCTATGAGTTTAGCTGATATGCTTCGAGGCATTGAAATTGCACTGCGAGTGATTGCAAGTGATTGCGAGTGATTGCTAGCAAATAGCCAGGTATTTATTTTCTATGCTCGCTCAAGCACGCGCTCAATAGCGTTGTTTTGCGAAAGAAGATAAACGCAATACTGGTTCATGCTTATGCCTTCGGCTTGAGATTGCTCAGACAATTGTCTGTGTAATTCTTTAGGAAGACGCAATTTGAATTGCCCAGAATAATCATTTATCTCATGGTAAGACGGCTCTTTTATGTTTACTTTACTTTCAAGTGCTGCTTCCAGCCAAGCCTTTTTAGCATCCTGCGCATTTGCTGCTGCTGCCTGCTCGGATTCCCCAGAACTCATGCACCCTGGCAAATCAGGGTAGTAGGACACAAATCCGCCTTCATCTGGATCTTTTACAATCTCCAGCTTGTATGGGAGTGACATGTAGTAGCTAAGCGTTTTATTCGTAAGTGTTTTCACCATATTTGATTTTCCTCTTTTATTTCTTCGTCTTCTGCTTCTACTACAGATTTCACCATTTCTACGTATATCTTTTTGATTGGTTCATGCTTAGGAATTGTAATTGGGTTGGCGTGATTTTTGCGAAAAGTATAATGACTGCTTCCGCTTCTTGGATTGCACATTTCATATCCGTAGGCTTCTAGCACTTTTTTCAATTCCTCAAATCTCATATCTTTAGATAAGCTAAGTATTCGCTTAAGTAATTTGTCCCATTGCGACATTTCACCCCCAGTTAATAGCGTGTTTTTGGTGTTTATAAAATTATAAGTGGTGTTACATATGGTGTCAATGTATTCGGTTTGCTGCATAGAAATTATGCAAATCATGATTTGGAGTGAAATATAAGAAACGATGCAAATTTAAACTAACTTTTGTTCGTACAAATATGGAAAGTCGTAAATTTATTTTATTAACAGAAATCTATGAACAGAAATTTATAAGACTATTTTATTAAAAGAGTTATTGTAATTTGTTGCCACGTAATTGGTAGGAGTAAATCCTCCATAGTTTTAGATTTATCCATGTGGCTATATTATTGTGGTTATGGCTGATTTTTCTCATATTCTTGCAACGCGTCCAGATTTTGATGAGTCTGATCGCGAATGGCTGCATCACCTTGTAGCAGACTGGCAGGTAATAGCAGACTTAAGTTTTGCAGACTTGCTTTTGATTATTCAAAACGGCAATGGTGATTACGTTGTAGCAGAACAATGTCGTCCGTCTACAGCAATCACACTTAGAACTGAAGATTTACTAGGTGTAAAACTAGACGAATCAATGCATCAAGAACTAAGTGCAGCAATGAGTAAGGAAACAAGTTTCCACTCTTCTGTATTAAGAACTGTTGGAAGAGCAACAGTTTGTAATGTTTACGCCCCAGTGCGTCATAATGGCAAGACGTTAGGTCTTGTTCTTAGAGAAACAAATCTTGCTACAAGAGAATCAAACGGTAGGTATGAGACCGAAAGCATTAATGCTGGCAAAACTCTGTTCGACATGATTTCGCGAGAGCAATTTCCATACCACGATTCAATGCTAAATCAGCGCCACAATGCTAGAGTTGCAGATGGTTTTATTATTTTAGAAGAAAGCGGAGTTGTGCGCTATGCTTCTCCTAACGCAATTAGCTGTTTCCGTAGATTAGGCGGATTAGACACTATGCAAGGCGAGTTTCTATGCGAGTTTGGAGCAAGATTGTTGCACACAAACGATGTTGTTCCTGAAAGTTTGCCTCTTGTACTAAGCGGTAAAGCGGATGTTGATTGCGAACTAGAAGTTAATAATTCTGTTGTTTCTATGCGCTCGCTTCCATTGTATGGTCCAAATGATCGAACGGGTGCAGTTGTTCTTTGTCGTGATGTTACAGAGGTTCTCCGTAGGGAAAAAGAGCTTCAAACTAAGAATGCTACTATTTCTGAAATTCATCATCGTGTTAAGAATAATCTTCAAGCTGTTTCTGCTTTGCTTCGTCTTCAAGCTAGAAAAACTAAGTCTGCAGAAGTACGTAAAGAATTAGAAGAAGCACAAAGACGCGTTCAGACGATTGCTCTTGTCCACGAAGGTTTAAGTCAAACAGCTGATGAGGTTGTTGATTTTGATAAGGTTATTTCTAGTTTGCTTAAAATGTCTATTGAGCTTGCTTCGCAAAATCAGAATATTACGATAGATTTTTGTGGCAAGTTTGGCATGTTGGCAGCACAAGATGCAACTCCTCTTTCTCTTGTTTTAACAGAACTTGTGACTAACGCAGTAGAGCATGGTTTTGAGGGAGTTAGTGAAGGACATATTAAGATTTCTGTTGGTAGAGGTGGGGATAATCTGAGTATCGTCGTCGAAGATGATGGAGAGGGTATTGAAAGTGAGTCTTTGCACGGTATGGCTAAGTCTTCTGGATCTGGGTTAGGCACTCAGTTAATCAATACTTTTGTTACTAACGACTTTGGCGGAACAGTTAAATGGGAGCAACGTAGAGAAGGTGGAACTCGTGTTCTTCTCGACATTAAGCTACGAGTTCCAGGAGTGGAGTAGATGTAGATTACAGTTCTGCATTTTGGTTTCTTCTTGCACGTATAGCCCTGCGTTTTAGTGATCGTCGTTCATCTTCACTAAGACCACCCCATACGCCGTAATCTTGGCTTGTTTCAAGCGCGCATCTTAGGCAATTGTCTGCAACGTTACAAGTTCTGCACACTGCTTTGGCTTCCTCAACCTGCTGATTAGATGCACTGTTACTTCCTACTGGGAAGAAAAGCTCAGGATCTTTGTCTCTGCATGCTGCTTTTGAACGCCAATCAAATGCGCTGCTCATAAATAAATATCCCCTTTAAAAAACGTAGCTTACGCTGGTTAAAACTATTATTAAACTTTGTTTTTAAAAACTATCCGCACTCAAGGAAACCATGAATATAACTTTTTTTCAAGACTTTTTTAAGAATTTTTTATTTTTTAATTTTTTGAATAATTTAAAATATCTTTTTTATGTAAAACTTTATGTAAAACTTAAAATCTGCAATAGATTAGCACTTCCAGGAATTACCATTACACATCTTCCTGGAGTTTGATAATCATCTACATTAAGAGTTTTTAGCAAGTCTGATGGTATTCCAAGCATTGTATCTGTTCCAGCATCTCCTGTTGGGAATATTATTCTTACTGGCGCTTGTTCTGGTATGCGAATATGCCTTGCATTTTGTGCGCAGAAAATTACAGTTATTTTTGGATTGACTAGTTTACTTTGAAATTCTTGAGACTTTGTGTCGCTACTAAAAGGTTCTAGCAGTGAGTCTGCATTGTCTAAAATATAAATATTTTGCGAATTGTTGTATGTGTTTCTTGATTTTATAGCTTTAGAAATTACGTTTATAAGATTAGTTTTTCCTCTCTTATTTCCTCCAATAATTGCGATATTTCCCAGATTTGTAGGTAGAATTGCCTCGCTTAAATTAATGCCATCGTCTTTTAAGCCTATTAACAATCCATCTTCTTTACTTAAGTCATAGCTAAAGTCAGAATTAAACCTAGAAGATTTATTGTTGCAAAAAGTATTATTGCAATAATTTTTGATTGTTGAATAACCTAAATATCTTGGTAATGGAGCACTGAATAGTTGTTTAGGCTGATTATAGTAGTAGAATTTTCCAGCTAATTTTATTGCTTGTATAAGAGAATCTTTGTTTCTGCTTTGTGAGCATTGTAATGCTATTATTCCATCTCCAGTGTTGCAGTATGCTGCTCCAGGATTGTTTGGATTTATGCTCGCTGCACAAGATGATCCTAATAATTCATGAGATTGCATTGCATCTCTAACTCTTAAACATATGTTTATAGACATATTTGCTTTCATGTCTGCATTTACTTGTGCCATTGGATTCTGTGTACATGCTATAAGGTGCATTCCTAAGGATCTTCCAACTGATGCTATTCGTATAAGACGATTCATGTAGTCTGGCAATTGATTTTTTAATGCGTGAAATTCGTCTATAACAATAGCCAGTGAAGGCTGGTATGGTTTTACTTGATTAATATCATGGCATCCTTGGCATGCTACTAATCTTTCTCTTCTATCTAATTCTTTTTCTAAGCCTTTAAGTGCTCTTACTGCATGTTGAAGGTTTAGATCTCCTACATTCCCAATGCTGTGTGGGAGTGTGGAAAGAGCGTCAAATGTGGCTCCACCCTTAAAATCCATAAAAACAAATTGCAAAGATTTGGGGGAGTAGTTGAATGCTAAGGCCAAACACCATGATGTTAGTAACACAGATTTTCCTGAGCCTGTTGTACCTGCTACAAGAGCGTGTGGTCCGTTTCTAATAAGGTCTAAACAAAAATATCCGTTTTCACTTATCCCGATTGGTGCTACGAGTTTTTTATTTGACTCATTGGAAGATTTTAGCCAAGAGTAAACAACATTTTTCCATGGAGGAGTACTGCTATTTACTATATTTTTAGAATTACTTATGTTGCTTATTTGATTAGTATTATTTATCAGTATTGCTTCTAAATTTATTGGAACAAGCGTATTCGGAACACCTTGAACATGCTGGCGACTTATCCTTTTAGAAAATTGTGTTTCAACATGTTTTTTAATATTATTTTCGTTTTTGTTATCACTTTTCTTATTCACATTGTATTGAATAATTTGTGGTATTAAGCAAGCAATATACATCATTATGCTTGGGACGACCATAGCTAACATCATCCAACTTTTTTGCAAGCACGCCATTATTGCTAGAGCAATATTGGCAAAAATCGGCACAATATTAGCGATAATCTGCATCCAAAACATTGATTTTGAGGATGCGTTTTTATTATAGATTGCGTTGTTTTCATAGTTTCCGTAGTTTTTACATTCCTTATATTCCATAGCGCAATCATGCATGAGTTTTTACAGTTTGTGCAAGGAAAATACAGCAGTGTGGTTAAAGGTTTAAATACGATAAAACTTTTTGTGTTAATCGTGTTAATCGTATTCGTATTATTGTTGATTCATTAGTTCTGCAAGTGTTCCTACGCTTCCAGGAGCATGTGTTCCTGCAGATAACTGGTTGAATAATTCAATGTTCTTGGCGTCGTCTAACAATACTGATGATCCGACTCCGTAAACCTCATAATCAGGATTTGTCCAATAAACTGTTCCCGTTACACCGTCTTTTCCTGTAGCTTCTTTAAACGCAAGCCCCATGTTTAGTAGTGTTCCAGGATTTGTGTTTTCGTCTAACATTGCTGAATCGAGAGATGCTTTTGCAAATCCTTTTACGGTCCCAAAATTTGTAAGTGTGCTGCTAGATAATGCTTTTTTCATTATTGCGCTTATCACCATGCGTTGTCTTGCTGCTCTACCAAAGTCGGATTGTGGATCCGCGTATCTCATTCTGGAAAAAGCTAGCGCAACTGTTCCGTCTACGCTATGGCATCCAGCTGTCCAATTAAGACCACTGTATGCATCATTTACAGTACGGTTATAGCATAAATCTATTCCGCCCAGAGAATTTACAACTTTTGTAAGTCCTTCGAATTTTATTTCTGCTACATGGTCTATTTTGTGACCAGTTATTTTTTCGACTGTTTTTGTTAAGGCTTGTTTTCCAATATCTTGCGCAACAGTGTTTATTTTCATTTGCTGACCATTTATTGAAACAAGCGAGTCTCTTGGAATTGATATTAAAGAGCTGTGTCCGCTTACAGGTTTTGTTAGTACAAGAATAGTGTCTGTTCTAAAGCCTGTTATCTCTTTAGCTTCTTCGCCTTCTCTCTGGTCTGATCCTAGAATAAGCCATGTTGTTTCTTGAGTGTCTTCTGTATTAGTCAACCATGGTTCGCGTTTTATTTGTGAATCAACCCAGTTCCAAGATAACGCTCCACACACTCCTACAATAATTAAGAGCGTTACTAACAATAGAGTTAAGTATTTTAAGAAATGATGTTTTTTTCTATAACCTATAGGGTTATTAGCAGGATTATCAATTGATTCTACATCGTCTGGTTTTTCAAAGATTTTATTAGACGTTCCTATATAAGACTCAGGTGAAATCATATACGATTCGGAATTTGAATATGCTGTGCTAATCGGTTGCACATTAATTGATGGTGTTATATTCGATATTTTTGGATGACTTGTGTTGCCGTTTTTGCGCGATGTTGGTGCAAAAGATGGTGCTTTTTGATTGATTTGTGAGTTTTGATTTTCTATTTCTTTAAATTTGTGATTCTGTTTAGGAGGAAAACTCGGTATTGCATTTCCATTATTTGCGCTTGTATTGTGTGAGTAAGAGCCATTCTTATTTTTTCTACGATTAGATGGTGCAAAACTAGGAGGATTATTCTGATTCCCTGAAGCGTCTTCTGGACGTTGCTGGCTCATTTATCCTCCTGTAGCATAACTCGTATGTGTTTGCTAATTAATAATTTCTAATCGTATTAACTCAATGCAATAACTAACAATGGCATTATAAAGCATTGTGGTTATAAAGTAGTGTCGAAAATATATTTTCTATCTTTCTTATTATTTCCCTTTTGGAACTGCGCAAATAGTGTTATTTAAGTATTTATCTGCAATACCCATGTAATGCCCAGTATTTGGATCTCTTATTGTTCCATCATTTGGATCCACTATGCCTCCACTATTTGGGTCTATTAGTCTGCCTAATTCGTCTTTAGCTAATCCAGTTTTTGGATTAATAGCGCTAAGTTTTCCTGCTGGTCCGCTATTTGTAGAATCGTAGGAACCTGTACTGTTCGTATTATCCGAATCGTCATTTGAGACATTGGAATCTTTAGAAGTTGATTTTTTATCTTCTTTAGAATTTTTCTTTGTAGATTTTTCAGACTTACTTTGCTTAGAGGCAAGATGCTTAGTAAGTGGTTTATTTTCTCTCATCAATTCCCAAACGTCTTCTGCACTGTCGTCAAGAATAACACGATTCTCGTCAGCTGGATCAGCTGTAATCGGTATTGTTTGTGCATAAATATTAGAAGTATTTAACTTGTGAAGGCTTGTTGCTAATCCAACCAGTGTTGCGGGATTTGCTAATCCTTCGCTTATATTAAGCGATTTTAGAGCAGATTTTGCAAGCTGATATAGCTGACCTGATTGTGTGAACAAGTTTTTAGACAATGCTTGATGAATAAGCTGTTTTAGTAGATATTGTTGACGCGTAGTTCGCATAATATCTGAGCCGTCGCTTGCAGTATCATGCCTCATTCTTGCATACTGTGTTGCTTGAACACCATCTAAATGCTGTAATCCGTGCTTTAAATTAACTCCAGTGTAGTAATCTTTAGTATCTACTGGAATACACAAATTTACGCCGCCTATTGCGTTAATCATGTCGCTTAGACCACTAAAGTCTGCAACAATGAAATTAGTTATATCTAATCCAGTAATTTCATTTACTGTTGCAAGAGTGCACGATGCTGCCGATGCTAAATCGCCGCCTTTAGCGTACCCAAGAGCAAAAATAGAATTGAACATCACTTTGCGCCTGGAAGGAATTTTTCCATTAGTCGTATTGCATGATGCTGCTTTAACCATTGAGTCTCTTGGAATAGAAACAATATTTATATAGGATCTGTCTGCGCTGATTTGAACAATCATCGCCGTATCTGATTGATGATTTTCATCTTCGCCACCGCCCTGAAAAGCACGGTTTCTGCCTTCTCGAGTATCTTGACCAAGAACAAGAATGTTGATTGTTTTACCAGCGTTAGGGTCTACTGCTTGAACTTTTTTGCCATCTTTTGTAATCATGTTAACAACACGAGATTGTATTGTAGACGAAAAATCAAGCCAAACAGCTGCTATGATTGTAGAAAAGAAGGCTAGAATGGCAACAATAACAATAGAAATTAATTTACGAGAATTATATAAAATATGATTGCTTAAGCTATGATGTGGAGCTGAGGAGTCCCAATAGTTAGTTTGGTACCGGCGGTCTTGTTCATAGCGAGAGGCTGCCATGCTTCCTTCTTTCGTAAACACACATATAAGCTACTATTATAGTGCATTCTATTGAGAATTATCTAAACATGCATAATACATACCCCTTGCGTACACTATTATGTATGGATTCATTAACCGCTGAGACTGATACGTTTGAAAATAATGTTTTACACGTTTTTTCAGCTTTAAATCGCAAGCAACCGCGCGAAGTTGATTCGTCGATTATTTCAATAATGAGTGTTGAGAGAGATACGCGGTTTTATGAAGACACTTTGCAAGCTTTAATAAATCAAACTGTTCTTCCAGGAACTATTGTTGTAGCTGATTGTGCTAATAGAGTAGAAAAAGAATCTGTAACATCTTTTAATGTTCAAATAGAACCAACAACATTATCTGGTCTAATTTCTAGCGCAGATTTTGTTAGTAATTATGGTGGTGATTTTTCTAACAACAATCAGGGTTATATACAGGAATCTTACGCAAAGATAAAGATTATTGTTCTACCTATTAAATCTGCAAAATCTTTTGGCGATGCGGTAGAAAAATCTTTGAGAAAACTTTTACCATTGCAAGGCGTTAAATCCTTGTGGCTTCTTCACGACGATTCAAAACCTTGCGATAACAAGTGTCTTGAAGCTTTAAGAGAAACATGGAGAAATACACCAACAGCTTGTATTCTAGGTGCAAAACAAGTGGATTGGCAGGGTAAGATTTTGCACAATGTTGGCATGTATGCATGGAAACATAGAGTGCATTCTCTTACTGTAGAAGGTGAACCAGATCAGGAGCAGTATGATTTTCGCGGAGATGTTTATTCTGTTTCTTTGGCTGGTGCTCTTGTTTCTCTTAGCGCATGGCAAACAATGCGAGGGACTCAACCTTGGTTAACAACGTTTGAAGAGTCTAACGATTTTTGTAGGCGAGTTATTTTAAGCGGTGGGCGAGTAGTTGTTGTGCCAAAAGCTCGCATAGCGCATAAAAGAGCGCGTTTTGATGGAATCCGCACTCGAAGTGGAGAAGAAAGACCTGTTGAAAAATCTAGTATTTGCTACGGTTCTGCGTATTCGATTATGGCAAAACAAAGATATTTGTACACGGATATTCGTGTGATTATGTGGCCAATTGTTTGGTTGTGTAGCCTGCCTATGTCATTAATTCGCGCCTTGCAGTCTTTGTTTGCTAAGCAACCATATGTGGCATTCATGCACCTTATGCTCCCGTGGATAGCATTAGCGCAATTTCCTAAAGCTATTTTTGCTAGAAGAAGAGTATCTAGAGTGGCGAAAGTGTCTTTGAAGAGGCTTTCGTCCCTTATAGCAAGTCGTAGCCAAATTACACGTTGGAAAGACAAGACTGTTGCTTTTAAAACTCAAAAAAAGGGAGTTATTTTAAGTCCGCTTGCAAGAAGACATTTGCATAAGCGAATTTTACTTCGTTGGAGTGCTGCTATTTTTGCTTCTTTGCTTGTGTTTGCGGCTGTTATGCTTCTTTATGGTGCTCCTATTAGTAAGATTTTTTCTGGATCATCGCTTTATTCAAGCCAATTACTTCCTACTGGCTCTAGTTTTAATCAACTTTTTAATTCTGCAATCGGATCTTATATTCCAGATGATGGCTTTGCCTCTGCAATACCTCCATCTCCTCTTCTTATTATTTGGATGCTCGCCTCTATTGTGTTTGGTGGCAATACAATCGCTGCAGTAAGTGTTATTTTCTTCCTTGCAGCTCCAGCAATGTTGTTAAGTTTTTGGGCGCTTGCAGGAGTATTTACTCGTTCCGATATTGTAAGAGTTTGTTCTGGTATTTGTTGGACAATGATTGCAATGGCATTTGGCATATTCGCTAGAGGCGACTTACCAATGCTTCTAACAATGGTGTTTTTGCCAGCAGCATTTGCGTTTGCTTTCCACGCTGTAGGAATGTATGTTACAGAAGACCCAGTGCTTCCTGTTCCATCTATACAATGTGCTGCATGCGCGTCGTTATGCTTTATGATTCCTCTTGCAGCTTGCCCTCAGCTTATCCTACCTATGATTGTTATTTTCGTAGCATCATTGATAATGGTTCGTTCACATCGTTTTATGCTAGCGCTTATGCCTATACCTTCTGTATTGGTTCTTCTTCCAACTCTAGGTAGTGTAGTTCGCTATTTTGAATCTGGAATGTGGCGTCAGCTTTTTGCGACTATGGCTGTTCCATCGCAAAAAATCAATGGTGCTCCTAGAGTTGTCAACTATTTAGATGTTTTACTTAGAGCTTTCAATATTGATTTGAATCATTTTTCTTCTCAATCTTTGCCTATTATGCAGCTTCGCGGAATCATAATGATTGTGTTTGCTGTTCTCGCTTTGTTAATGGCTTTAGCTTCTCTTGCTCTTCCATTTGCTTTAAGAACTTCTAGAATGATGTGGGTTGTGATAGTAAGTGGTATGGCTCTTTCATTAGTTGCATCTCGAGTCGTTATCGCAGCGGATTTTGATGGTCCTATATCTTCTAGCGTTCTTCCAGGCGTATGTTTAAGCGCGCTTGGTGTGCTTGCTTGCATGTGCATGGTTGCCGGTAAAGCTGTTCATCGTTTTGAGCCTTTGCGAAGATCTAATATAAATATTGATAATAATCCAGACGATTATACGACGCGCGTTTCTAAGCGTGCTGCTATTAGGCGCTCTGCTAAAGCGATGCTCCGTAAGATTATTCATCTTGCTAGAGGAATTTTAGCTTTTGGTATTTTTGCTGTTGCTATTCTGCTCGGATTATTTGCTATAACAAGTGGTCCTTTAACTTCTGTTTATGCAAGTGATAACGGTTTACCAATGGTTGTTTCTGACTATTTAAGGAAGAATGACTCTAATCGAGTCCTTGCTATTAAAGCAATAAATAGTCGTGAGCTAGATATTTCACTTATGCGAACTGTTCGCGGTGATTTTATTGATCTATCTCCAGCATTACAAGTTCGAGATGTACTTTACGGGTATTCTCCTAGCAGAAACACACTATATTATGCAGCTTCTAAGCTTCTTTCTCATGCAGACGATGAGTCTATAGAAACTCTGAAACAGCTTGGAATAGGTGGAATTTATATTGTTGACGATTCCATAGCTAAAACTAACTTATCTGCTAACAATTCCATCTTGTCTTCTGATAGTACTTCTAATAAGGAGGCTACAGAAAACCTGATTGCGAACGTTAATGCTTCGGATGGTACTCAACTTGTTGTTTCATCTGATCACGGAACATACTGCCGTTTTGATGTTGATAACAGTAAAAAATCTGTTTCAAAAACATCGATTTATAGCCATTCTCGTCCACTTTCATGGAGAATGCCTTGGTTTATTGTTTTTGCTTTAGTCCTATTATTGTATTGCTTAGTAGCGTTGCCGCGTTTTAATAATAGCAATTTAATAGAGCGTTTAGATGATTAGTTAGATGATTATGATTTATTAAACGAATAATATGTCAGGGAAGATTTAAATGAAGTCGAATAAGAATTCTAAAAATAGTCATCGCCATGCAGAAGAGTATGCTTCTGTTAATCTTTCTACTCGTTTTAGAAGATTCAAATTATTGTTATTGTCGCTTTTAAGCGCTGCAATACTAGTTTCTACTGCTGTTGTAATATCCTACACATCTCCGTTTAAACATATTATGGATGATCCTATTTATCCGAATGGAAGTGTGGAAAAACAAGTAAGTTCTACTAATTTTCAAACGGTTTGTCCGACTAGAGTATCTTTGCCAGATTTAGCAAATTATGGCGATAGTGAGTTTCAAGAATCCGAAGGTGATTTAAAGTCGGTTGCGCGATATGCGTCCTTTGGCAATGTTTATAAGTCCTCTGTACATGGTTTAAAAGATTCTGGAAATTCTAAAGATTTAGTCAATAAATCTTTTACTAATGTTTCTAATTCAGATGATGATAGTAAAGCTTATTTTGCTGAAAATAATGTAGACAAAGATGCTCAAATTTTAGAAAGCAATTTTCTTAATGCACAGTCTGGTACTGGATCAGTTGCTTCTAGTGTATCTTGGGCAACAAATGGGGATTTAAAAGGTTTGTCTGCTACTTCTTGCGTATCTCCATCAATGCGACAAAACTTTATTATTCCGCAAATATCGGAAGGTGTGTCAATAAGATTAAATTCTATTAATCTTTCATCAAAACCAACTGTTGTGAGTGTTAAAGCGTGGTCAACAAGTAGATCAGGTGCTCAAATGAATCTATCTACTGGAAGTACTTTTACTGTTCCAGCGCATAGTGACTCTTCTTTTAACATTTCTGCCGCAGCCGAGAAAACTAATGGGCTGTATATTCAAGTTTCAAGTGACCAAGCACCAGTTTCATCTTTTGTTAAAGTCGTTCGCTCTCAAGGACTTGTTTCTAAGGGAGTGGATATTATTCAGCCAACAAGCTCAGCGTCTAAGGAACCTGTTTTACCCGGCATTACAGATGGAGATCAGGTCAAAGCTTATATTTGGTCTGATAAAAGTGGGAAACTCGATTTATATTGGCTGGATGATTTAGGAAAGAAAAGCATTAAGGAAGTAGATCTTAATGCAAGGCAAGTTCAGGTTGTTGATTTAGGAAATGCTCCTAAGGGAGTTGGCGCTATTTTTGCTAAAAGCACTGTCCCGACTTTTATTATGGCTTCTGTTGAAAGAAACGGTAAAGATGGTCAGAGCGATATTGCTTTTGTTAATGCTGTTAATCCTATGACTAATAGTGCTTTTGTATCTCCGCTTTCTGCAGATGAAACTTCGTTATATATTGCAAATGGTTTAGTGGATAATTCTCACGTAACCATAAATGCTTATGATTCTTATGGAATAAAGGTATCTTCTAAAGCGGTTGATATTAAACCTTATACTGTTTCAACAATATATGCAAAAGATATTAATCCTAAAGCAATTATGTTTACGCTTAAATCAAAGTCTGGCGTATCTTTTGCTTCTAGGATTCAAAATAATACGGTAAATAGCGCGGGACTTGCAGGAGTTGCTTGGATCCCTTCTAAATCACTTGATCCTAACAGAATAAGTGTTAAGGTTAGAGCAAATCCTGCTATTGTGAAGTAGTTTATTTAGTAAACTATTTTAATTATCTTTACAATCCCCAGTCTGGGTCTATTTCTTCTGGTCTTCTGCCATACAATTCTGCTAGTCGTTGGACCATCTCATCTCGAATGGCGTATTGTAATTCTGCGCGACTAGTAACATGTGTGCATAACGGCAGCCTGTACAATACGATTCTAGGTGGTATTCCTTTGGAAGCTGGAAATACTTGAGACATTATTCTTTTGTTGCTTTCCCAAAGTACTGGTTGAGATGGTGGAACATCTTCTACAGCAAACTGCACGCCTTTTGTAAGATTAGACCATGCTCCATTAAGTCTTCGTATTTGACCAGCTACCATCGAGTCAAACATTCCGCTTGCTGTTCTGTACCGTGGTAGTCTTGTGCCAAACATTGGCATTCTCATTCCTCTGCCGTGTCGATTTTTATATCTTCGCTGTTCCCATATTAAAGACGTCATGCTTTAACTTTATTTGTATGCTAGGGCAATTTGACAAACTCATAGTGGAATAGATGGTGAAATAGATGGTGAAATGAGTGGTCTGCAAAACATGCAAGACACGTTGTAGTAAATATGTTAATAATATGGAATACTTGAATTGCAAGGTTTGTACAGGAGGCAAGTGTTGGAGTCTAATATTCATGAGTGGAATGAGCAAGGACTTTGTGAGTATCTTGTATCGTATTCGCTTATTGGTTTTGATTTAGACAATACTCTTGCTTGTTCAAAAAAGCCTATGACAAGTGGAATGCGTACAGTTTTTGGTGATTTGATAAATAGGTTGCCTATTGCTGTTATTACTGGCGGTGACTTGCGACTAGTTAAAAGTCAGATTTTAAATGTTTTACCTGCATATACAAGACTTGATAATCTACACATTATGCCGACTAATGGAGCAAGCTATTATCGCATTTCGGATGGGAGATTGTACTGCATTTACTCGCATAATATTTCTGACGATGATGCAAATCATGTTATTGAAGTAATTATATCTTGTGCTAAAAAAATGGGTTTGTGGAAGTGTGATTCAGATGAGAAACTTTGGGGGAGTCAGATAGAGAATCGTGGTACGCAAATCACTTTTTCAGCTTTAGGTCAACTCGCTCCTGTTGAATTTAAAAAACAGTGGGATCCTAGTGGAATTTTAAAAACTACTTTAGCTCAAGAAATTTCTAAAAATTTGCCTGATTTTTCTGTGCGTGCTGGTGGTTTTACTAGTGTCGATATTGTCAGCAAAGGCGATAATAAGGCTCAAGCTCTTAAGGCTCTTTCTTCCTATTGCCATATTCCTTTAAATAAGATGGCTTTTGTTGGAGATCGAATGTATGAAGGCGGTAATGATTACCCAACATCTTTAACTAGAGCTTTGGCTATTAGAGTAAAAGATCCTAGTGACACATTTAACTTGTGCACTGGAATGTTAAAACATCTTAATTCCTAGTGCGCTGATGTTTAGACAATTTTCTAATTCCATAAATATTTTCAAATTTTAAAATAGCCTTTAACCACATTGACTTAATTTTATTGCAATTACATTTTGTAATATTTATCGTCGATTTATGCTTTTAAAAAATCTAACTCATAAAATAAATGGGCTTATTTTTAACATTTCTTGGACGAGTGTTTTGAAAACCATGGTTAATCTTATTCTTCCAGTTGGCTGCGCAGGATGTGATCTTCCTGATTGCGTTTTGTGCGATGATTGCACGAGTATGTTTAAAGAATGGCATAAGGATCCTTTGATAAGCGTAATGTGCGGAAATATTTATTCGTGCTCAACTTATGTAGGTTTTGTAAGGAAATCTTTGTTGTGTTGGAAGGATCATAGTAATCAACTTCTCGATAAGCCTTTTTCATATTTGGTTTCTCAATTGATAATCAAAGTTATTAGTGATTATAAAAATAGTTATGAAAGTAATTGCAAAAATACCGATGAAAATATTATTGAAAATCTTATTATCGTACCAATTCCATCGTCTTCTAAATCACAAAGAAAACGCGGAAGAAAACACATGGATCCTATTGCTAAATACGTTTCTAAAAATCTTAAAGAATATGGTATTAATGCGCGGGTTGTAAAAGCAATCAAAATGGGCAAAATAAAAGTAAAATCAGTTCAAGTTAAAGGAAGTAGGGGACGATCTTTGCGAACCACAAAAGGGTTTTTAGTAGACACAAGAATAGTGCCAAAAGGATGCAAAGTAATACTTTTAGACGACATTATCACTACAGGATCTACGATGAAAAATTGTGTTGAAGCATTAAAAGATTGTGGTATAACAGTTTTCGCGTGTTTTGCTATAGCAGGAGTATGGTCAAAGGAAAGTGTTTTATACGGATTATAATAACTCGTTATTTGTTATACGTAAGCGGTAGTGTAATTTCAAAATTAGCTCCACGCTTATCATCAACAACTTTTACAGTACCGTTATGTAATTGTGCAGCCCATCTTGCAATAGACAAACCCAATCCTGTGCCACCAGACTCAGTTCCAATACCTTGGCTTCCCTTAACAAATTTTCGGAAAATATCAGCCCTATCCTCCTTAGGAATCTGGTTTCCAAAATTAATAACGTTACAAACTAGAGTATTCTTCTCATGATTTGATTTTGCTGTTATAAGAATTTTAGTATTGTCTGCAGAATGTTTAATAGAATTAGAAACCACATTAGTAAACAATTGCGATAGGCGATTTTTGTCCCCAACAAGCGTAATATCATTTTCGACATTAAGACTTATATGATGATTATGCCCAGCATCCGCTATTTCTATAGGTTCGACAATACTGTTAAGAAAATCTTTAAAATCGAACTCTGTAATAACAAGACTTTCTGCACCAGCTTCTACTCTAGACAAATCGAGTAGAAAAGTGATTAAATCAGCCAACTTGTGAATCTGATTTAGAATAGCCTCCATATTCGACGGTGTTGGCTCTACAACTCCATCAGCAAGATTTTCTACCATAGCTTGTAATGCACTAACAGGTGTTCTAAGCTCGTGGCTTACATTAGCTATAAGATCACGCCTCATATTATCAGCATGCTCTAGTTCTTCAGCCATTTCGTTAAAAGCTAGAGTTAATTTTCCAACCTCGTCTTTTCTATTCTCAATCTGAACTCGCACGGAATAATCACCATCTGCCATTGCTTCGGAAGCATCTCGCATTTGTCTAAGCGGAGCAGTTAATCCTCTGGAAAATGCGTAAGTTATGCCTAGCGCTACAGCTAGCGTTATAGGCATTGCAATCCATCCGCTTAACCCAACTTTTAAAAGAAACCAAGCCATTACAAATGCTATAGCTGTTGCAACAACAATAATCGCAGATAATTCACCTTTTAAAGACGCAAAAAACCCTATAAAACGATTAGGATGCAAAGCAGATCGCAAAGTGACCTCAGAAAAAGAATCGACTTTACCTACTTTATCAACAGAATTGTTATTGTTATTTTTATTATTTCTAGTTAAATATTTGGTCATAATCTTCATCAGGTGGCTCAAAAGCATAACCTATTCCATGTATTGTGCGAATCCAAGAAGAACCAATTTTATGTCTTAAAGATTTAACATGTGAATCAACAGTTCTAGTTCCAGAAGCATCTGGCCAATCCCAGACTTCTTCTAAAAGTGTTTCTCGTTTTAAAACATCATGAGGATGCTTTGCAAAAGTAGTCAATAAAGAAAATTCAGTAGGAGTAAAATGAATTTCTTTACCGTTAAGAGTAACAAGCCTCTGTCTAGGGTCAATAATCAAATCTCCAAACTTAAATAGAGCGTTATATTGCGCTCTATTTGCGATTAAAGTAGCTCTTTCAACTCTCCTCAAAATAGCAGCACATCTTGCGATAAGTTCTCTAGGAGAAAACGGTTTAGTAACATAATCGTCTGCTCCAGCGCTTAATCCAGCCAGTTTATCCGACTCAGCATCTCTAGCTGTAAGCATCAGCACAGGAATAGGGTATCTAGATACTATTCTGCGAGTCGCCTCAATGCCGTCCATAACAGGAAGCATGACGTCCATAATTATAAGATCAGGCTTTAAGGTTAAAGCAGCTTTAACAGCAGACACTCCATCAGAAACAACTCTAGCCTTCCAACCTCTGGCAACAATACGTTGCGCAATAGCTGTGGCTAAATCTGGCTCATCCTCTACAACAAGAATTGTTCGAGGAACACCTTTTTCTGATGGAGTGTCCAACATTTTAACCTAATTCAGATTCCTAACTTAAGTTATTAATTATCAACTAACTACTTGCTGACTGGCTTAAGGAATACAGCTCCAAGCGCTGGAACAGTAATCCTTGCAGAATATGGTCTTGAATGATACTCTTCAGCAGCGGCTGTGAATGTGCCATTGTGAATATCAGAACCACAATACTTAGCGTCGTCTGTTGTAAGAACTTCTTCCCATTGACCACCCTTAGGCAATGCCACTTGGTAATCTTGCCAAGCCTGACCAGAGAAGTTAACAACCACAACAATTTCTTCACCGTTATCACCAATACGAATGTAGCTTAAAGTATTGTGATCAGAATCGTCGCTAGTAAGCCACTGGAATCCGTCTGGCGTAAAGTCTTGGCTCCAGAATGCTCTAGAACTCTTATACAAAGCGTTAAGATCTGCCACCAGCTTTTGTACACCTTGATGGAACGGCCATTGAAGCTCATGCCAATTAAGCGAATTGTTGAAGTTCCATTCGCAAGACTGACCGATTTCTCCACCCATAAACAGAAGATTCTTTCCTGGGTGAGACCACTGATATGCCAAAAGCGCACGAAGACCAGCAAATTGCTGCCACTCGTCTCCAGGCATCTTTCCAAGAAGAGATCCCTTGCCATACACAACTTCATCGTGACTCAAAGGCAACACATAATGTTCGGAATATGCGTAAACCATAGAGAATGTGATTTCGTTGTGATGCCAACGGCGATTAATTGGCTCTTCCTTAAGGTATTGCAAAGTGTCGTGCATCCAGCCCATGTTCCACTTTAAGCCAAAGCCTAAGCCGCCCATGTCTGTAGGAGCAGTAACGCCTTGATATGCAGTGGACTCTTCTGCAATCATCATAATTCCAGGATTATTCTTGTATGCAGTAGCGTTTGCTTCCTTAATAAAGTCAATAGCCTCAAGGTTTTCGCGTCCGCCATACATGTTTGGACGCCATTGGCCAGCTTCACGGCTGTAATCCAAGTAGAGCATAGAAGACACAGCGTCTACACGCAAAGCATCAACGTGATACTCGCTAAGCCAGAAGCAGGCGTTAGCAACCAAGAAGTTACGAACCTCGTGTCTGCCAAAGTTAAATATGTACGTTCCCCAATCTGGGTGCTCGCCGCGGAGTGGATCTGGGTCTTCATAAAGCGCAGTGCCGTCGAATCTACCCAAAGCAAAGTCATCCTTAGGGAAGTGTGCTGGAACCCAATCCATAATCACACCAATTCCAGCCTTGTGGAGCTTGTTTACTAAGTACTTAAAGTCGTCTGGGCTTCCAAGCCTAGAGTCAACAGCGTAATAACCAGTCACCTGATAACCCCAAGAACCTGAGAACGGGTATTGGGTAAGAGGCATAAACTCAACGTGAGTAAAGCCTTCTTGCTGAACGTAATCAACCAGGTGATCTGCAAGTTCGCGATAATTATCGTAATCGCGATTCCAGCTATTTGCCTGAACTTCGTAGATGCTTACAGGACCATCGTGAGCATTAGTCTTTGCGCGATGTTCAAGCCATTCGCTATCGTGCCATTTAAATTCGGAATCAACAACAACAGATCCAGTATTAGGTGGAAGCTCATGAGAGCGCTCCATAGGATCTGCCTTCATAATCCAGTTTCCAGCTTGAGTCATAATCTCAAACTTATAAACTTCGCCTGCACCTACTCCTGGAATGAAAAGCTCCCAAATACCGCTAGATCCAAGAGAACGCATTGCGTGGCGTCGACCATTCCAATAGTTAAAGTTGCCAACAACTCTTACAGCGCGTGCGTTTGGCGCCCACACCGTAAAAGCAGTTCCAGTAACTTTTTTAACCATCTTTCCTGTTTCTGGGCTAACAAGACCCCAAGAATCGGTAATGCTTTTAACATGAGCACCCAGTGCTTCCCAAAGTCTTTCGTGTCTGCCTTCGCCAAACAGATACATGTCCATATCGCCAATCTGAGGCAAGTAACGGTACGGATCATCATCTACAGACTCAGTTCCATCCACTTCCACAGTGCGGATACGATAGCTAGGAACAGACCACTCTTTGCTCTTAGAATGCTTTGTGGCAGGAACAACAGCAGTAAAAATACCGTTGTATTCGTGTTTGGCTTCGTATTCTCCGCCCTTAGTAAGAATTGTTACCTTCTTGGCCATTGGTCGCAATACGCGAACCGTGGCAGTACCAGCGCCTTTGCCAGTTCCGAGATGTCCACCAAGGACCTCGTGTGGATTGTAGTATTCTGCGTTGCTGACCGCAGCAAGCACGTCCTGACGGACAGCCATTGCGATTGCATCTTCATTGATGTTAGATACTGTACTCATGTTGTCTATCATACAACATTATTTGCGTATGTCTTGTGTGTTTTGAGCAAAGTTTGACTAATCAGTCAAAAAAATATCTTTTCGAGCCTCAAGTCTTTGCCTTATGGAAAACTGAAATGAGTTTTTCTGTGCATACGGAGGGTTCTGTGGGTTATCAAGTCGGCGATATGGTCGTCTATCCTCGTCATGGTGCGGCTCGAGTCGAGGAAATTAGTGAACGCACTGTCAAAGGTATTACTAGGCAATACTTACGCTTAGTTGTATTGTCTTCAGATGGTTTAGAGATTAATGTCCCAGTAGACAATGTCAAAAAAGTTGGCGTTCGAGATATTGTAGGCGCAAAAGAAGTTGCTAAAGTTTTTGAAATTTTACGCACTCCTATTCTCGAAAAAGAAATGAATTGGTCTCGTAGATACAAGCTTAATGTTGAGAAAATCGCTACTGGCGATGTTAACAAGATTGCAGAAGTTGTTCGAGATTTATCACAGCGAGATGTAGACGAACATGGTTTGTCTGCAGGAGAAAAGCGTATGCTTGCTCGCGCTCGCAGTATTCTTATTTCGGAAATTGCATTATCTGAAAAGATTGACGAAGAGCAGGCAGAGCGCTTGTTAAATGTGAATCTTGGATATGCTGATCCTCTGCCTGGAGATGAGCAACACCATACTCAAGCTCCAGAAGAAGCTGCTGCAGATACTCTTAGATTGCTTGCCGAGAGGTCTAAAAAATCTAAAAAGAAGTAGGACATAAAAATTCACCTCCTAAGTTATAAAAATTTAGGAGGTGAATTTTATTCTTTATTTATATTTTTTTATATCTTCCTATATCTTCTACTTATTTTTATTTTTCAGATTTACTTTCCAGGATCCTGCTGACCTTTGTTAGACCTACTTGGATCTGGCTTAGAAACTGTAGGCTTTTCTGTAATAGGCTTATTTTGCTGAGAGGCTTCGTGCTTTCCCAACTCTTTTCTCATGTTAATCGTAGCTTTACCGGCATTGTCAATGTCTTCGCAAATTTTCATAACCCATTTTCTTAAATCGGTTGCATACGTTGGCATGAGCTCGTTAACCCACATTACAGACGTGTAGCTTCTTCCAGCTGTTCCAGTCAAAATGCTTATGTCAGTATTATTGCGTTGACTGTTGTTGATTATTACGTCAAATTTTCTTTCTTCTATTAATTTCTGGAATTTGTCCACATTAGTCTTATCAATAGCATCGTCTTGAGCAGCCTGAGTAGCATATTCTTTAGGAGTAGAATCCTCTATATTCATATCTGACATAAGCCAGAAAAGAATAGGATTAGTCGACGCATACTTTAAGTTTTTGTGATCTTTACCAAACTTTTCAATATACTCGTCAAGATTCTTTTCTTGAGATTTAACAGTATTAAGTCTTTTAGTAAAAATCTTCTTCTTTGACGGAAGAATCTTAGAGAAAACGTCGCAAATATTAGACGCCATAGCACTTCTCGCATCTTTGGACAACCATAAGTAAGGATTATCACCATTTAAAGCGCCAACTGTAGAAGCAGCATTTACTGTTTCGCTCTTTTTAGATAAGTATTTTGCAATCCAACTGTCATATCCAGCCCCGTTAGAAATCACAACTTGTGCATCATAAAGTTTTTGCAAATCCTTACTGGATGGTTTAAATGAGGAGGAATCAACATCTGGCTTGTTTATTATTGACTTAACAACAACATCGTTGCCTCCGATCTCTCTGGCTAAGCTTGCCCAAGATTCAAGTGTGGAAACAACTTTAATTTGTTTAATTTCTTTTTTTGTATGTGTTGTTTTTTCAGAAGATTGTGAATTTGCACCGCACCCAGCCATGCCAATCAACATTGATGGCACAATTGCGCAAGCTAAAATCGCTTTGCATATTTTCTTTGCGCGACTTAAATGAAAAGTATTTTCACACATCTTTGCGCCCCTTCCGTAAACAGCGTGCACGTACAAAAGTGTGGTACTGCTGTGGTACAGCTAATAAGTTGTATTACTAATAATAAATACCATTCTATTATTAATATCCTGTTATTAGTAGTTGTGTCGCGCACCTCTATACCTCACGATAGCCTATCCATACGAATATACTACGTGTACGAATTGTATTAGATGATTTGTAAGTTGAACATAAGAATTAACATGCGAGCTGGGAAGTGAATCATGGTTGTTGTATTAGATGGGAAAGCGCTAGCTGCAAGTATTAAAAGCGACTTAAAAAATAGAGTAGAAAAGCTTAAAGAAAAGGGCATTAATCCAGGGCTTGGAACGCTTTTAGTTGGAAGCGACCCTGGTTCGTTGAAGTATGTTGCTGGAAAACACAAGGATTGCGAAGAAGTGGGGATTCGCTCAATCCGATGCGATTTGCCAGAAGACGCTAGCGAATACGAAATTCTTACTGCTGTCGAAAAATTAAATAATGACCCTTCCTGCACAGGTTTTATAGTGCAATTACCTTTGCCAAAAGGCGTGGATTCTAAGAAGATTATTGAGGCAATAGACCCTGCAAAAGATTGCGACGGAATGCATCCGTACAATTTAGGCGAGCTGGTTATGCATATTTCGGGAGATATTGTTACACCTCTTCCATGCACGCCGCGAGGAATTTTGGCACTGCTAGATGCTTATAACATTGATCTTGAAGGCAAAAATGTGTGCGTACTTGGACGAGGAATTACTGTTGGACGAACAATCGGGCTGCTTCTTACGCGCAGGGGAGTAGATGCAACTGTAACATTATGCCACACGCGCACGCGCGATTTGCATGATATTATGATGCGATCTGACGTTATTATTGCGGCAATGGGCAGCGCTGGATTTGTAAAGCCTTGCGATGTTAAGCCTGGATGTGTGTTGGTTGATGTTGGTGTATCGCGCGTTTTTGATGAAGAAGTGGGAAGGTATCGTGTAAAAGGCGATGTTGATGTTGCTTGTAGAGAAGTCGCGGGAGCGTATTCGCCAAATCCTGGTGGAGTGGGTCCAATGACTCGCGCAATGCTATTGGCTAATGTTGTTGACATGGCTGAGCGAGCAGCAAGCGGCGAGTAGTGTTAAGTAGCAAATATCAAGTAGCGCGACACGCCCGAAGTAAAACGGCGATTTTGGCTATGCCTATATATAACATTGACAGAGTGCGTGCATAGTGCGCGTGCAAAAGTCATAATTTAATATCGAGTAATATCCACCCCAAGAAGAAACCACTAATAAGTAATGGCAGAGAATAATAACGAAGTCGCCAAGGTTGCGATTAATGATATTGGCACCGAAGAAGACTTCATCAAGGCAGTCGATTCAACCATCAAGAATTTTGACGATGGTGATTTAGTTGAAGGTACAGTCGTAAAGATTGATCACGACGAAGTATTGTTGGACATCGGCTACAAAACTGAAGGTGTAATCCCTTCCCGTGAACTTTCCATCAAGAAAGACGTTGATCCAGATGATGTTGTTGAAGTTGGCGACACCATCGAAGCCCTTGTTGTAACTAAGGAAGACAAGGAAGGACGTCTTATTCTCTCCAAGAAGCGTGCACAGTATGAGCGTGCTTGGGGTGATATTGAGAAGATCAAGGATGCAGACGGTATTGTTGAAGGTACCGTTATTGAGGCTGTTAAGGGCGGCTTGATTGTAGACATCGGTTTGCGCGGCTTCTTGCCAGCTTCCCTCGTTGAAATGCGTCGCGTTCGCGATCTTTCCCCATACATTGGTCAGAAGATTAAGGCTAAGATTCTTGAGCTCGATAAGAATCGCAACAATGTTGTACTTTCTCGTCGTCAATTCCTCGAGGAAACCCAGTCCGAAGTTCGCGAGACCTTCCTTTCGCAGCTTAAGAAGGGTCAGATTCGTGAAGGCGTTGTGTCTTCTATCGTGAACTTCGGCGCATTCGTTGATCTCGGCGGTGTTGACGGTCTCATTCACGTTTCCGAGCTTTCTTGGAAGCATATCGATCACCCATCCGAGGTTGTTAAGGTTGGCGATAAGGTCACTGTTGAGGTTCTCGACGTTGATCTCGATCGCGAACGCATCTCCCTCTCCCTTAAGGCAACTCAGGAAGATCCATGGCAGCGCTTCGCTCGTACCCATGTTCCTGGACAGGTTGTTAAGGGTAAGGTCACCAAGATTGTTCAGTTCGGTGTGTTCATCTCCGTTGAAGACGGCATCGAAGGCTTGGTTCACATTTCCGAGCTTGCTAACCGTCATGTAGAGAACCCAGAAACTGTTGTTAAGGGTGGCGAAGAAGTATTCGTTAAGGTTATTGACGTAGACCTCGATCGTCGTCGTATCTCGCTCTCCTTGAAGCAGGCTAACGAGGCTGTTGATCCAAATTCTGAAGATTTCGATCCAGCTCTCTACGGCATGCCAGCTGAGTATGACGAAGAAGGAAACTACAAGTACCCAGAAGGCTTCGATCCAAACACTAACGAGTGGATTGCTGGTTACGAGCAGCAGCGCGAAGAGTGGGAAGCACAGTATGCAGCAGCTCACGAATTGTGGGAGCAGCACAAGGTGTTTGCCGCTAAGGAACTCGCAGCTGCAGCAGAATCCGCAGCCGCTGATGGTCAGAACGAAGAAGCTGAAAAGAAGCCAGCTAAGGAAGAAAAGAAGGAAGAAGTTGCTTCCAACTATTCTTCTGAAGCAGCTAGCGAAGGTGCTTTAGCTGATTCCGATCAGCTCGCAGCTTTGCGCGAACAGCTTTTGAGCGAAAAGAAGTAGTTTCTACTTTCTACTAGAAGTTTATTAACAATTGCCCTGATGAGTTACCATCGGGGCAATTTTGTTTATGTTTGGCTACTATTTTGAGTATGTTTTACGAGTATTTTTGTGACTCAAGTTTTGTAATTAAATATAGGTACAATTAATTTTCTTTTAAGAATAATGATTATATGATGCTTTTAAACATTAATCATAATTCTTAAAAGGATTGGTGAAGATTATGAGCACGTTTGATAACAATCAGAAAAATCCTCAGTTCCCTTCGTATGATGGTAATAATGAGGAAAACGCTAAAGCAACTTTAGTAAGCTCGCGCAATAAAATTGTTGCAGGTTTGCTAGCGATTTTCTTAGGATTTTTAGGTGTGCACAATTTTTATCTTGGTTTTAAAGGAAAGGCGATTGCACAGCTGCTTATTTCTGTTCTTTCTTTTGGTTTCCTGTTGATTATTACGGGAATATGGGCATTGGTTGAGGGTATTTTGATTCTTTGCTCAAAGCCTGGAAGTAAGTGGCACAAAGATGCTAATGGTGCCGAGTTAAAGGATTAATGTTTTATAATTATTGTTAATAAACAATGCCCTGGTAATTAGTTACTGGGGCATTACTTATAATTTATGTATGACAATGATGCGGATTGCGGTAAAGGGCGGAATTGCAGCTGGAAAATCTACAGTAGCAAATCATTTGCGTTCGCTTGGCGCGTTTGCTATAGATTACGATGTTTTAGCGCGTGAATGAGGCTTCTACCGAAGGTGCTTTAGCTGATTCCGATCAGCTCGCAGCTTTGCGTGAACAGCTTTTGAGCGAAAAGAAGTAGTTTTCTACTAAAATCTTATAAATAAGATGCCCTCGGTGAGTAATCATCGGGGCATCTTTTAATATCTTTAGTAATAACGCTTTGATTTATTAATTTTTTATTATACAGTTTTTAAGAAAATAAATTTCTTACGAGAGAAAGTGTGATTATTGTGAGTGATTTAGATAAGCAAACTGGAGATTACTCAGGCTCTGACGGACAGACTCAGTACGGACAACCACAGTACAATGATCAGTCCCAGCAGTATAACCAGGCTCAGCCACAATATAACAACCAATCCCAGTATGGTGCTCAGCCTCAGTACAATGCTCAGCCGCAGTATGGTCAGACTCAGTATGGTCAGACTCAGTATAATCAGAATTCATATGCTCAGCCTCAGTACAATGCTCAGCCGCAATATGGTCAGTACTCTCAGTCTACTCCTCAGTACAATCAAGCATCTTCATACTCTAACTATGGGTCTAATTATTCATCAAACACATACAGAAGCTCTCGTAACAAGATTGCTGCAGGCCTGTTAGCGATTTTCTTGGGCGCTTTGGGTGTGCACAATTTCTATCTTGGTTTTAAAGGCAAGGCTATTGCCCAGCTTCTTATTTCTATTCTTTCTTTCGGCTTGCTGGCTTTTGTTTCTGGAATTTGGGCATTTATTGAAGGAATTTGCATTCTTTGCTCTCAGCCTGGTTCTAAGTGGCATAAGGATGCCGATGGTGCTGAACTTCAAGACTAATTTTACAATTACTATTTAGCATATAATGCCCCGGTAATTAGTTACTGGGGCATTAATTATAATCAAAATATGACAATGATGCGGATTGCTGTAACGGGCGGAATCGCTGCTGGAAAATCTACTGTAGTAAACCATTTGCGTTCGCTTGGCGCGTTTGTTATAGATTACGATGTTTTAGCGCGTAAAGTGGTGGAACCGGGAAGCGCAGTCTTGCAGAAAATCGTAAGCATTTTTGGGGAAAATGCTGTTAAGAATGATGGCTCTTTAAATCGCGAGTTTATTGCGGAGCATATTTTTGGCGATGATGTAAATCATAAGCAAGCGTTAAGCAGGATTGAGTCGCTTATTCATCCTGCTATTTATGGTTTAGCAAAGACTTTAGAAGGTGAGTATATAAGCGAGTATTCTAGGAAAATTTCTAAAGAAGATTGCAGTGAACGAGCATCTTTAAGATCTGTTATTGTGCACGATATTCCGCTTCTCGCGCAAGTAATTGACAGCATTCCATTTAGTTTTGATCATATTATTACAGTTGAAGCACCTAAAGATGTTCGCATTGCGAGAATGATAAGCGAGCGCAAAATGAGCCAGAATCAGGCGGAGCAGCGCATAAGTAATCAAGTTGAAGAGATTGAGCGCAAAAAAATCGCGGATTTTGTGGTTGATTCTACAAAGCCTATGGAAGTTATGCTTAAAAGCGTTGATTCAAAAATTAAAACGTGGATGGGTAAGGAGCATTAGAGACTCAAAGGAAAAATCGCAAGCAACCGCGCGATTGTTGGGTTTTAGTAAAATAAATAAAATGCTCTTGGGGAAAAATAATGTCGAATAAAATTCAGCGCACAAACAAGCCTTTTGTAGTAAAAGCGCCATACAATCCTTCGGGCGACCAGCCGCAAGCAATCGAAGAGCTGGCTAATCGTATTGAAAACGGCGAAAACGACGTTGTTTTAATGGGCGCAACTGGCACTGGTAAAACTGCTACAACCGCTTGGCTAATTGAGCGTTTGCAAAGGCCTACACTTATTATTGAGCCGAATAAAACATTGGCAGCTCAGCTTTGCGCAGAGTTTCGCGAGCTTATGCCAGATAATGCTGTGAGCTATTTTGTGTCTTACTACGATTACTATCAGCCGGAAGCGTATATTCCGCAAACAGATACGTATATTGAAAAAGATTCGAATATTAACGACGATGTTGAGCGTCTTCGTCACGCAGCTACAGCGAATTTGCTTACGCGCAGAGATTGCGTTGTTGTAGCTACCGTTTCTTGCATTTATGGACTTGGTACCCCAGAGGAGTATGCCGAGCGAATGCTTATGCTGAGCGTTGGGGAGCAGCTTGAGCGAGACGATTTATTACGTCAATTCGTGAGTATGCAATACAAGCGCAATGACATTGCTTTTACGCGTGGAACTTTTAGAGTGCGTGGAGATACGGTTGAGATTATTCCAGTTTACGAAGAATTAGCTGTGCGAATTGAGTTCTTTGGTGACGAAATCGACAGAATTACAATGTTGCATCCGCTTACGGGGGAAGTGATTCGCCAAGAGAGTAGTGTTCATATTTTCCCTGCATCTCACTACATTGCAGGGCCGGAGCGCATGGAGCGCGCGCTGAAGGCGATTGAAAAAGAGCGTGACGAAAGAGTTGCGCAGCTTAAAAAGCAGAATAAATTGCTGGAAGCTCAGCGTTTGGAAATGCGAACTACGTATGATTTGGAGATGCTTCGCCAAGTTGGAGTATGTCCAGGAGTGGAAAATTATTCGAGGCATTTTGACGGTCGCGCTGCAGGCACGCCTCCGCATACTTTGCTTGACTTTTTCCCAGACGACTTTTTGCTGGTTTTGGACGAGTCGCATGTAACTGTGCCGCAAATCGGAGCTATGTATGAAGGCGATGCTTCGCGCAAAAGAACGCTTGTGGAGCATGGTTTTAGACTGCCTTCTGCAATGGATAATCGCCCGTTAAAGTGGAAAGAATTTTTGGAGCATGTTGGTCAAACTGTGTATCTTTCGGCAACACCTGGAGATTACGAGTTGGGGCTTTCGGATGGCGTAGTTGAGCAGATTATTCGCCCAACTGGCTTGCTTGACCCTAAGATTGAGGTTCGACCTGTGGAAGGGCAGGTTGATGATTTGCTTGCGGAAATCAAGGCGCGTGTTGCAAAAGATGAGCGCGTGCTTGTTACTACGCTTACTAAGAAAATGGCGGAAGACTTAACTGATTACTTTTTGGAGCTTGGTATTAAAGTTGAGTACTTGCATTCGGATGTTGATACTTTGCGCAGAGTGGAGCTTTTGCGCGAGCTTCGCGAAGGAAAAATTGATGTGATTGTTGGCATTAATTTGCTTCGTGAAGGCTTGGATCTGCCGGAAGTTTCGCTTGTTGCGATTTTAGATGCAGATAAAGAAGGCTTCTTAAGATCTTACCGCTCGCTTATTCAGACGATTGGACGCGCTGCTCGTAACGTTTCTGGAACTGTGCTTATGTATGCAGATAGCGTTACGGATGCTATGAGCAAGGCGATTAGTGAGACGGAGAGGCGTCGCGAAAAGCAAATCGCGTATAACAAGGCGCATGGAATTGACCCTAAGCCTTTGCGAAAGAAGATTAGCGATGTGAACGATATGCTTGCTAAAGAGGATGTTGATACTCAAACTTTGCTAGTAGGTGGTTACAGGAATGCTAATAAGGCTGGGAACTCGCATTATGGCGTGCCAAAAGAGCCGAATCTTGGGCAGCAAAGCAAAGAAAAGCGTATGGCGAATATTTCTGAGTTGCCGCAAGACGATATTATTTCTTTAATTAAGAATTTGAGCGAGCAGATGCATGTTGCTGCAGAACAGTTGCAATTCGAGCTTGCAGCGCGATTGCGCGACGAGATACGCGATCTAAAGAAAGAGTTGCGTCAAATGGATGCGGCTAATAAGTGAGCTGGTAAGTGAGCGTTGCTAATAAATAATTGTTTGCTATTGCTCGCTTTTATCGTTAAAAGGTGAGCTCAATATCCGTGGATAGACACTCAAAAAAGTGTAGATATACTCGTAAAGCCTATCAATACATGTTCTATGCTGAGCATTACTCAATGCCTATAATCGTGTGATAAAAAACACTAAAATACGTATAACTATGTGATACACGATAAAAGATAGCGCAAAATATAACAAAGGCTGATTACACGGATAAGCTTATAGAACTTGCGCTGAAAGAAAACAACTAGGAAAGTTAGTCGTAGCTAGTCGCAAGGTAATCATGTTTTAATAAATGAGTGTTGCTAAGTGATAAGTGTGCCTAATAAATAGACGCGATAAATAAATAAGCGCGAGTTTTGTCTATAGGTCACAATTTGCTGGTACACTATTACTCGGAAAGTGGGTATTTTCCCATTTAAAAATAAACAAAGGAAACAGGCAGGCATTATGAGAAAAGCCAAAATTGTTGATACTATTGGACCAGCTACCGAATCGTTAGAGGGTATTACCAAGCTTGTTGAAGCTGGCATGGATGTTGCTCGCTTAAACCGTTCGCATGGCACTCCTGAAGATCATTTGCGCGTTTACAACAATGTGCGCGAAGCTTCAAAGACCACTGGTCGTAATGTTGCTGCTCTTGTTGATTTGCAAGGTCCAAAGATTCGTTGCGGCTGGTTCAAGAAGAACGCTGACGGCGAAGACAAGGTTTATTTGGAAGAGGGCCAAGAGTTCGTTATTACCACAGACGATATTGAGGGTGATGAGCATCGCACTTCCACAACCTTCAAGGGTTTGCCAGGAGATTGCCACGCAGGCGATCCAATTTTGATTGATGACGGCAAGGTTCGTCTTGAGGTTACCAAGGTAGAAGGCAACGACGTACACACTAAGGTTGTTGTTGCTGGCCCAGTTTCTAGCCACAAGGGCATTAACCTTCCAGGCGTTGCCGTTTCTCTTCCAGCATTGACCGAAAAGGATGAGTCTGATCTTCGTTGGGCTATTCGCACGGGTGCAGACATTATTGCAATGTCGTTCGTGCGTTTTGCTACCGATATTGATCGCGCTCACGAAATCATGGACGAAGAAGGCCGCCGCATTCCAATCGTTGCAAAGATTGAGAAGCCACAGGCTGTTGCAAACTTGGAAGAGATTGTTAAGACCTTTGATGGCATTATGGTTGCTCGTGGAGATATGGCAGTGGAGATGCCACTTGAGCAGGTTCCACTCGTTACCAAGCGCTGCATTGAGCTTTCTCGCCAATACGCAAAGCCAGTAATCGTTGCTACTGAAGTTCTTGGATCAATGGTTAACTCTCCAGTTCCAACTCGTGCAGAGGCTTCTGATTGCGCTAACGCTGTTCTTGACGGCGCCGATGCAACTATGACATCTAACGAGACCGCAGTCGGCAAGTATCCAGCAGTTACCGTTCAGACCATGTCTCGTATTTCTCAATACGCGACTGAAAATGGCTATGATCGCATTCCATCTGTGGAGCTTGACATGTCTAGCACGGGTGCAGTTTCTTCTGCAGCTGTTGACTTGGCGGACAAGCTTAACGCTAAGGCGATTGTTGCTTACACTCAGACTGGTCGCACTGTGCATCGCATTTCTCGCGAACGCCCAGCTGCTCCAATCTACGGCTTGACCAACAATGAGCACACTTATCACTGGTTGGCTTTGAGCTGGGGCACTGAAGGCTTCTTGATTAGCGAGGACTACCACGATATGAACCGTCACGATCTTATGATCTTCACCGACAAGGTTCTTCGTGAAGCTGGTAAGGTTGAAGACGGCGACAAGATTGTTGTTTTGAGCACTGCTCAGGGTGAGCGCCAGGCTGGTCGTACCGACTCTATTTACGTTCACACCGTTGGTGCTTGCGATTAATCTCTAGTTGATTGCTAGTTAATCGTTAGTTTTTTTAAACGCGCATCCTTTTGGGTGCGCGTTTTCGTTTAGCATGAATCTGGTGATTTCTCACGCTACGATTTAAACTCGAAGTCGTCTATTCCCGCGTTTGTTTACCATTTGAGCCAAAAAGGGAACAAACGCAGTAATGAAAACGCTACGAGGATTAAGTGTGTCGTTTGTGTATCGTACAAAATCGCGTGAGAGAGAAGATAACAAAAACGCCGCTTAGAATGTAAGCGGCGTTGTGCACGTGCCCCCGGTGAGACTCGAACTCACACTGCACAGATTTTGAGGCTGTTTCCTCTACCAATTGGGATACAGGGGCATCTTAAATTATCCGCGTTTTAACGCGACTTGATGACTATACCACATTTTGTAGAGTAATCAAATATACCGCGTGTTGCGCGTGCTGAAAAGTCGCTAGCAGCCGAGCACCAAAAACCCAAAGTAAAATCAAAATAAATAAATATAAATCAAAACAGAGTCAAAACAGAAATATTAATTTGCAAATTATTTAAGACTGGGTGTGTTGATGTAAGAATTTTGGTATAATTGCGACTTGCGCCTCTGTAGCTCAATGGATAGAGCAACGGCCTTCTAATCCGTTGGTTGCGCGTTCGAATCGCGTCGGGGGCACTTGTTTGATTTTCTGCTCTTGTATTATTTCGAAAGCATTTCGACAATATCTCATAAAAACAAGGAGCGCGCGTGGAAAAGCATAATGATAATGTAGCCGCAGCGATAATTCTGGCAGCAGGTGATGGGACGCGCATGCGTTCAACAACGCCGAAAGTATTGCATCCGTTCGCTGGAAAAACGTTCTTAAATCGCGTAATGAACGCAATGGCAGGCGTAAACCCTAAGGAGCTTGCTGTTGTAGTGCACGCTCAAGCGCAACGAGTGTCGGCAGCTGCGCAAAGCTACAATAACGCCGTGCGTATTGTGAACCAGGATGATAAGCCTGGAACGGGCAGGGCAGTGCAGTGCGCAATGCGAGATCTTAATGAAGCTTCAAAACAAGAATGTGGTAGTGCGCTTAAAGGTTCTGTGGTAATTGCGGCAAGTGATATGCCACTTTTAGACACGCAAACATTGCAATCATTAATTGATTTTCACAATAGTCAAGGCAATGTAGCAACTGTTTTAACCGCTGTTTTAGACAATGCCACTGGCTACGGGCGAATTGTGCGAGAAGCAAATGGTGATGTGCTAAGAATTGTTGAACACAAAGATGCTAATGCAGGAGAGCTTGCAATTAAGGAAGTGAACACATCTGTGTACGTGTTCGATGCGGAAGTGCTTACAGACGCAATATCTAACCTTAATTCCAAGAACGCTCAAGGCGAATTCTATTTAACAGATGCGCTAGAGCACGCTCGCACAATGGGTCGAGTTGGAGCAATGGCAGCATCAGATTCGTTGAGAGTAGAAGGCGTAAATACACGCGTTCAATTAGCTGCGCTTGCAAAAGCATACAACAAGCGCGTTTGCGAAAAGTGGATGCTTGAAGGCGTAACGATTCTAGACCCAGAAAACACGTGGATTGAAGACGATGTTGTTTTGCAAGAAGACGTTACGGTACTTCCAGGGTGCTTCTTGCAAGGGCAAACGATTGTTAAAAGCGGTGCGGTTGTAGGACCATACACTACGCTTGTCGATGCGCAAGTAGATGAAGACGCGGTTGTGGAGCGCTCGCGTGTGCAGGAATCACATATTTGCCGCGCTGCAAACATTGGTCCGTGGGCGTATTTGCGACCAGGAAATGTGCTTGGCGAGGAGAGCAAAGCGGGCGCGTTTGTGGAGATGAAGAAAGCGCATATTGGAAACGGAACTAAGGTTCCACACTTAAGCTACATGGGCGACGCTGATTTGGGAGAGCACACGAATATCGGCGGTGGCACAATTACAGCAAACTACGACGGTGTGCATAAGAATCACACGACTATTGGCTCTAACGCGCATGTTGGTGCAGGAAACCTGTTTGTAGCTCCCGTTACTGTTGGAGATGGAGTTACAACGGGTGCAGGATCTGTTGTGCGTCACGATGTTCCAGCGGATTCCATGGTGTATTCAGAAAATACGCAGCACGTTGTAGAAGGCTGGAAGCCAGCTTGGGAGCGTTAGTTCGATAGTTCGCTAGTTCGATAGTTAAGGAGAAACAATGGCAGCTTTAGAAAGCTCTGTTAACGCGATTAGGATTGCTGCGGCTGCAGCCGATAGGTTAAAAGCCACTAATATCCAAGCTTTTGACGTTAGCAATCTGCTTGGAATTACAGACGCAATGCTGGTTGTTTCTGCATCTAACGAGCGTCAAGTCTTAGCTGTTAGCGAAGAAATCGAAAAAGACTTGTACTTAAAAGACAATAAGCGTAAAGCTTTATCTCGAGAAGGCTTAGAACTAGCGCAGTGGATTTTGCTTGATTTTGGCGACTTTGTGGTTCATATTATGCACGAGGAAGCGCGCGAGTTTTATCGCCTTGAGCGCTTGTGGAATGATTGCCCTACAATTGATTTGCAACTTCCAGAGCATGATGAGAGCGATGCACATGGCGATGATGGCGATGATGTGCAAAATGGCGATCAAGAGTCTGAAAGGTAGCGCAAGATAATGGTGGATTTTGTTGAAAGCGCGACGCAAATTGCTCATAATGCAAATAAAAACAGCTCTCACGAGGGTATTGCGCGTTCTGTAATGCTTGTTCGCCACGGTCAGACGCCTTATAATGCTCAATTTAGACTTCAAGGCATGATTGATATTGCTTTAGATGAGTCTGGAATAGACCAGGTGACTCGCTCTGGTAAGGCTTTGCGTGTTCTTTTTGGAGCTTCCGACTTAGAAGACCCAAAGAATCCAAATAGCGAGGAGCACGTGCGCATTACTCCAGAAGAAGCAGACGCGAGTTTTGTTGCAATTGCTTCTCCGCTTATTCGCGCACAACAGACAGCTCATGCTTTTGCAGATAAGATTGAGCTTAATGTTCACGTTGAAAATGGTGTGCGTGAGCGCTTTTTTGGAGAGTGGGAAGGTCTTAATCGCCAGCAAATTAGCGAAAAATGGCCTGAAGATTTTAAGTCATGGGTTGATGGCAAAGGTGGGGAACTCAACCACGGTGCAGAAACAAAGCAAGAAGTTGGCGAGCGCGCGGCGAAAGCTGTTGAGGATTGGGCGCGCAAAACTGGCTCGGATCGCGATTTGCTAGTATTTTCGCATGGTTCCTGTCTTTCGCAAACTGTTCATAAGCTGCTTGGATTAGACAAGGTAGATTCTTCTTATAAGACGATTGGCGGAATGGGAAACGGTCGTTGGGCGCGTTTAATTCCAAGCCTTAATGCGGACGGCTCGATTCATTGGCGTTTGGATGCTTACGATCAAGGCCCTGCAGCCGACCCTACAAGTCAGCGTCTTATTCGCATTTGGGGAGCGGCTTAAGTAGTTGTGTAATCTTTTCATTTTTCGCCGCTTATGTTCCAAAAGCTACCGTTTAGCGGTTTTGTAAAGACAGACTATTTACAGTGCCGTATAGTCAAAATTACAAAACAAAAAGCTAGCAAAAGCTAGCAAAAGCTAAGAAAAGTTAGCAAAAGCTAGTAAACGCTAACGGTAGTATACGGAAGGGAGGCTTGATGAAAGTAACGATTGCTATTGTGCCGCCAGAAGAGGAGCAGCACGCTCAATTGTCAGTTCACAATATTGACGACAATCTTAAACGCATTATAGCCAATTTGCAAGGCATTGATTCTAAAAATGCAAAAGCAAGTAACACTGAAAATAATACTGTAAATGCGGAAAATAGCAACAATAATTCATTTATATATGGTTATATTAACGATTCGATTATTGTTATGCACGAGCCAGATGTGATTATGATTTGCGTAGAAAATTCGCGCGTAATCATCCACAGTGATAAAGGCGAGTGCGTTTCTTACAAGCGCCTAATGGATTTTGACAATCCGCAATTCGCGTCGTTTGTGCGCATATCTAAATCCGCAATCGTGAACTTGAATCGCATTGTTCGAGTAGATCCAGGATTCGGCGGAAGTATGAGCGTAAAAATGGACGACGGAAGCGTTGAGTGGATTAGTCGCAGATGCTTAGCAGGATTCAAAAAGCGCTTAGGAATGTAGTTTTAAGCGTAGTCAAATATAAAACTATCAAAAATTTTAATACTAATTTTTTAATACTTAAAAAGGAAATGATTATTATGGAAAAGCAAGTTACAACTTTAGGCAAAACAATGGCAAAAAACATTGTTATAGGCATTGGCATAGGGTGCACTATTTTTACTGCAATCAGTTTTGTATCTAGCCTGTTAGCGCATAGCGCAGTTGGAAACAGAATTGCATCTTATGCTGTAGCATCGTTTGTTATAGGCATAGGCTATGGAGTGTTCGCTATTTTTTGGTCGAATGAGCGTATGTCAAATCTCGCAAAATTCGTTTTTGCGCTAGTTCCACCAATTGCTATTCAATTTATTGTATCGGTGATTGTTGGGTGGATTTCATTCAAAGATGGGCCAGCTGTGATTTGCGGATGGATTGTATTCACTGTTATTTTCCCGATTGCGATTGCTGCAATAATTTATTACTTCGAGAAGAAGAAAGCGGAAGAAATGAACGCTAGGTTGCAAGCATTGCGTAAAGAAAACAAGTAAATTAGTGACAATTAAATAATCAAATAAAAATTAATCAAATAAAAATTGAGTGGTGTTCATCTTCGCCATTGAGGACGAACGCCACTCGATATTGTATTCCGCGTATTAGAGACCTAAAAATTCGGCGTTTTGTTAGATTTTTACTAAAAATTAGTATTTTGACTAATCTTTAGTAATTGTCTTTCCAGCATTAGCTCCAGAAGTCAAATCCTGAATCTCATTAATCTCCATAACAGGAACGGCAGCAGGCTTCTTTGTGCCCTTTTCTTCGGCAACGCGAACTTGCTCATTGTAAATCGCGTCATCCGTGTGAAGCGTAACAGTTCCGCGGAAGCGATAGCCCTTCTTTTCTGCCAAATTTGCAACTGCTACAACCAACTGGCTGCCATCTTGCAAGTTCTTAAAATGCTGACCTGCAGTGCGCTCATGGTAAGCAAGGTGATTATCGTCTAGAACAAACATTGACATCTTTGGTCCAAGATCAAGCTCGCCATCTTTGCTAATCGTTGCAATCCAAGCCAAATTGTTCTCAATAAAAGTCTTCATATCTTCACTAAGAGTTGCCATGTTGAGTCCTTTCTTCAACTGATTATTTTTTCAATCGCGCAATCATATGATTATGATTCAATCACATCTAAGATTACGCGCAATCCTGCATATAAAGGCTTAAAATTCGACAAGTTTTTGCAAAAACGCCTAAACTTGTGACATAAATCACCAATTGCACAAAGTGCAAACGTAATTTTCCGCACTTTGTACCATATTTGACCTAAATCACGTACAAAAAGCGGAAAATCGCTAACGCGCTACGCTTTAAGCGAAAAGGCAGGTCGTCGCGCAAGAAAAATCTCGAATCTCGGTGATAAAAACCACGCAAAAGTCCTAGCATGTAAGAGGGCTGGGTGATTCTTGGTCGAACAATATAAGAGCGGCAGCCGATACCAAATAATCCAATGATCAACCACTACAAACAAACCTCAACACAAAAACAAAATCAAAGACAAAACGGAACAACCGCAACTCTAGACTACACGTAATAGGCGGAGCGTTGTGAGACAAGGATTAGCCAGCCCTCTCACAATAGTAAACAGAGAATACCGTTCGCGCGGTCTAAGCGCGCTCACGTCTTCGCTTGCGTTGAAAGCACACTGTGCTTTCAACCTTAAGCAAGCTCAGCGCTCCGAATTACCTTTTCGCGCTACGCTTTAAGCGAAAAGGCAGGTCGTCGCGCATCAATCATTAATCGTAAATATTAAGGTAAAGTCGCAGTGTGTACAACCAATTCAGTTGTCAATTAGGAAATTTTCCGAAGGAACGCCGATAGGTTGTACTTTTCTTGTTTTTGTGGCTATTCTATAAAGTTTATAAGGCAATTTAGCTACCTTAAAGAAAAATTTAATGTTATAGACTTGTGATTTGCAAGAAATTGAGGGGAGTGACATGAGTGAAATAAATAGCGCGGTTCAACCAAGACAGAACAATCGAATTAACGTAAACTTCGCGCGAATCATGTTGCTCTTATGCGCCGCAATTTGGGGCGGAAGCTACGTCTCATCTAAATACGCTCTAGAGGTATTCCCACCTCAATGGCTTATGGGAGTTCGCATGCTTGGAGCGTGCATAATAATGGGCGCAGTCTTCTTTAAAACAATCCGCAAAAATTTTACTAAAAAGCTAATAATTCCTTCGCTTTTAACAGGTGTTACATACTACGCATCTTTAGTTACTCAAACAGAAGGATTAAGGTGGATAGACCCAGGTAGAAGTGCTTTTCTTACAGCCGCCTACTGTGTTATAGCGCCATTTTCAGCTTGGATGATTATTAGAAAAAAGCCAACGCTTTTAGGAATTATTGCAGCTCTAACATGCGTTGTGGGCGTTGGATTAGTTGCATTAAAGCCAGGATCTCTTGTTCTTACACTTTCTCACGGAGATGTTTTAACTCTTATTTGCGCGGCTGTTTTTGCGTTTAACTTAACATACTTAGCGTATTATTCTAGACAATACAATCCCGTTGCTTTAACATTCGGTCAGTTTAGTGTTTCTGGAGTTCTATTTTTGTGCGGAGCTGCAATAAGTGAGCCTTTGCCTAATTTTAATGCCGAAGATAATTGGATAACTATTACGAACATGTTCTATCTTATAGTGATAGTAACTGTTCTTGCGCAAATCATTCAAAACTATACTCTGATTTATCTTTCAACAGCTAACGCTTCCGTGATTATGTGCACAGAATGCTTATTTACATTGCTATTTTCTAGCATTCTATACAACGAGCGCGTAACAAGCGTTGCTTTTATTGGCTTTGCATTGATTTTTGCTGCGATTCTGCTTGCAAGTTTGGCAGAACATATTGAGCTTATAAAAATCAAAAATAAGCAGAAAATTTCTGAAACAGAGTCTAAAGTTGCATCTGCAGCAGCATCTACAATTTAAATAGTTGTCAATAATTGTCAATTTGAATAGTAGTAAATAATAATTTTGTAAGGTGGTACTTGTGAAGAACTTCTTCAAAGGAATATCGTTTACGCAAGTGCTGGCTGGTTCTTTAGCAGCTGTTACAGCATTCCTTCTATCGTCAAAAATCGGTATAGCAGGATCAGTAATTGGTGTTGCAATAGGTTCGATTGTGTCTGCTGTAGCATCGCAACTTTATCAAAATGTTATTCACGCGTCTTCAAAAAAGATCCAGTCTTCTTCTGCATTAAAATCAGTTTCAAGCCATTATGCAGATGATGACACTAAAGTTGTAAATAATGCACGATTTATTGCATTAGAGGATGATATGCCAGAAGAATATGAGGTTCATGAAGCGAACGAACCTCGCAGAATAAAAACAGTTAGAAAAGTTATGGCTACTGCCTCTGGGCAAAATACTGATAATAGCGTTGATAACACAAGCATTATGGAATTGTCTTCATTAAGAAAGATGAAAGAAGAAGATAATTCGCTTTCGGAAGGAGATTCGGATTCTCTGCTTACGCTAACCGACGCAAAGCGTAGATTAGGCAACAATAGTGATTATGACTATGCAAAGCAGAAAAAATACGTGGATGATGAGTCAAGGTACAAACGACTTACTATTTTAGTTGCTGTTCTTAGCGCTCTTGCTGCGGTGATTATTACTGCTGGCATGGTTCTGTTGTTTACGCAAGGAAAAGGCACTGATAATTTAAACAATTTACCGCAGAATCCTGCGCAAAATAACAATCAGACTAATAGGGGAAATCAGACTCCTGAAAATGGTGAGAATAATCGTATTCAAAATCAGAATCAAGATTCAGGCAACTATTCTAAATCTAATGAAGACAATAAGAATGATGAGAATGGTTCGGATAAAAAACCGTCTGATAAAAAAGATGCGAATAATCATGAAGGAAACTCTTTAGATGATAAAAACTCTTCGAATAGTGGTGATTCAAAGGGTGCGGATGGATTAAACAATTCTGGATCTGACTCAAAATCTAGCGGATCTAAGGGTGATTCTTCACAAAACACAGATTCTGGATCGGCTTCGTCTCCTTCATCTCCTTCTTATTCTTCACCTAATGGTGCAGATGGTGGTACTTCTGTACAGCAGGGAGAATCTGGATCGCAACAATCATCGGGTAGTGGCGAATAATAGTTTTATGCGGCAAGAAATCCATATTTTTACAACAAAAATTGAGGAGTTTACGACACGCCGAGTTTGGTTGGTAGCAAAATCTGTTGTATTCTATCAAAGGTTCGTTTGAGCCGCACAATTAAAAACGGGGCTATGGCGCAGCTGGTAGCGCATCTCCATGGCATGGAGGGGGTCGGGGGTTCGAATCCCCCTAGCTCCACAATTTGAAACGTCACTTCTAAGCGAGGTGGCGTTTTTTGTTATATTTCGATACGTATCCTATATACTTATAAGTCCTAGGTGCATAAACTTTATCGCATAAAATTTATATGCCGTAAATTGTTAAACAAAAGTCGAAAGTAAAAAGTCGAAACTAAAAACTAAAAGTCAAAAATAGAAAATAGAAAATAAAAGATAGAAAATCGGAGGGAAGATTTACATCATGCTAAGACGCTCTTGGAAAACAGTATGCAAAATAGCCAATAATGAGCGTACATCTGGGTTAATTATGCTCGGATTTGCTTTAGCTGGATTAATGCTTGCAAATTTGCCATTTACGTCTCCGATTTTTGAAGCTGTTTCTCACACTCAAATAGGAATTCCGTACACAAATATTCACATGTCGATTAGCCACTGGGTTCAAGACGGCTTGTTAACTATTTTCTTTCTTACAGTTGGTTTAGACTTAAAACACGAGCTTATTGCAGGATCGCTTAGAGACCCTCGCGCGGCAGCAATGCCAATGATTTGCGCGATTGGAGGTATGGTTGTTCCTCCTATTCTTTTTGCGGGAACTGTTACAATATTCTCGGAGTTGCACGCTGGTCAAGAGATTATGCGACTTACTTCTGGAGCGCTTCCGTCTTTAGACATGGTTCGCGCTGGCTGGGCTATTCCTACGGCAACAGATATAGCATTCTCGCTGGCTGTTCTTGCGCTTTTTGCTAAAACGCTTCCTAAAGCCTTGCGCGCATTTTTAATGACTCTGGCTACAGTAGACGATCTTCTTGGAATCGCATTAATCGCATTGTTCTTCTCTTCGCTTAACGCATGGTATTGGTTTGTGGGCGTTGTTTTATGCGGATTAGTATGGACTATGCTTGTGCGATTAAAGCGCGTTCCATGGCCTGTTGTGGCTCTTGTTGGCTTGCTTGCGTGGGTTATGATGTATCAAGCTGGCGTTCACCCAACTCTTGCAGGCGTAATGGTTGGTTTGCTAACTCCTGCGCATCTTGTTCACGGCGAAAAGTCGCTTAGAGCCGAAAGGTATCGACAGAAAATTCAGCCTTTGTCTTCTTTGTTTGCGCTGCCAGTTTTTGCGCTTTTTGCAACTGGAGTTCATTTTGAAACATTGACTTGGCAGCTGTTCTTGTCTCCAATACTAATTGCGATTACGATTGCGCTAGTTGTTGGAAAGCCACTTGGAATTATGATTACTGCTTGGTTTGCTAAGAAAGTTATTGGCTTGCGCGTTCCAGACGATTTGCGCGTTCGCGACCTTTTGCCTACAGCATGCGCGTGCGGAATTGGTTTTACTGTGTCTTTGCTAATCGCTTCGCTTGCATACAGCGATGCGGATCTTTCGGGAGAAGCGCGATTCGGCGTGCTAGTGGCGTCTATTATTGCGGCTGCTGTTTCGGGATTTATGCTTGCAAAGCAATCGAATCATATGGAAGAAGAATTAGACGATATTGAAGAGTGACTTTAATGCGTTTATTTAACGCGATTACAAGACGACTAGAAAGTGACTAGAAAGTTCTAAAGGTGACTTATGGTTTCTAATAATAATTTAGATAATTTAGGTAATTTAGATAGTTTAGATAATTCTGGTAAATCTGATAATCCAGATAATGCTTGCGACTTGCGCGCGCAAAGCGAACAGAATTCACCTTGGAAAGACACTTATTACAGCGGCGCCGTAATGATGCGCGGACCAATGATTCCTAAGGAAAGCACAACGGAAACGCTATTGCAACACGATTTGCCTAACGGAGATTTGCAAGATAATCATGCGTGGCAAGGACTTGACCCTTGGAGAGTTCTTAGAATACAAGCCGAATTTATTGATGGTTTCGACGCTTTGGCAAAACTTGGATTAGCTGTTAGCGTGTTTGGCTCTGCACGAATAAAGCCAGATGCGCCAGAATACAGTAGCGCTCGCATAATGGGCAAAGAGCTTGTAAAACGCGGTTTTGCGGTGATTACGGGCGGCGGACCTGGAATTATGGAAGCGGCAAATCGCGGAGCGGCAGAAGCTGGCGGAACAAGCGTGGGGTTAGGAATCGAATTGCCTCACGAGCAGGGCCTAAATCAGTGGGTGAATCTTGGAATGCAATTTCGTTACTTTTTTGTTCGCAAAACAATGTTCCTAAAATATTCTTCGGGAATTATTGTGTGCCCAGGCGGTTTTGGCACAATGGACGAGCTTTTTGAGTCGCTTACGCTTGTTCAAACGCATAAGGTTTCTAAAATTCCTGTTGTTCTTTTCGGCAGCGAATATTGGAAAGGCCTTATGAATTGGATTGAAACTACAGTTAAAGAAAGAGGACTTATATCGTCTTTTGACCCTAATTTGCTTGCGATTACAGACGACCCTCTAGAAGCTGTGCGAATCGCTAGCGGAGACAAGTTTATTAATTAGTTTTGGCTAGTTTTCCTTCATTTTTCGCTCATTTATAAGCGTTGTAAGTTGCCAAATTTCTTCTCCAACGTCGATTCCGCGTGGGCATTGCCTGGAGCATGCTCGCACGGATTGGCACGCGCTTATGCCGTCGCTAGAATCCGCCAAGTCTAATCTTCGATTAGTGGCGTTATCTCTAGAATCGTTAATAAATCGCGCAGCATTTATAAGCGCTGCAGGCCCAATAAACGCTTCTCCGCCTGCATAAACTGGGCAAATTCCTTCACACACTCCGCACATTATGCAATTGCTTAAAAGCTCAAACTTTGCAAGCTGCTCTGGGTGCTGCAAAAACTCAATAATCGCAAGCTTTCCGCTGCTGTTTCTTGTTTGAACATCTTGCGCTTGCAAATATGGCTCAAGTCTTTTAAGCTGTGCAATCATTGGGGAAAGATCGCAAATAAGATCTCTTTGAATAGCAAAGCCTGAAAGTGGCGCAATCTCAATAATGCCAAAGCTTCCATTTTGGATTAGTGAAGATATTTCTTGAGATTTCACTTGCAGATTGTGATTTTCATCGACTGATGATGTTGTAGTTGGTGTTGCGGTTGCTTGCGACTTTACGCTACCAGTTTTTCTAAAACCGCTTGATCTAACACCTTGAGTTTGTGTATTTTGCCTAGCGTTTTGGGCGATTGTAGCTGTGCAAAGTAAAGTGGGCATGCCGTTTACGTTTGCAGCATCCGATCCGCAAACGCCGTGACCGCAAGAGTATCTAAATGCCAAAGTGGGGTCTATTGTGCGCTTAATTTTAAGCAAGCATTCTAAAATCGTGTCATTTTTGCGCACACGAATCGTATAATCTTGAATCCAATGCTTTCCGCTTAATGGTTTAGCTGGTAAATCGCCAGAATTTTGCGTTGAAAATGGGCTACTTTTGCGCTTTTTTGCAAAAGGGCTTTCTCGGTGCCTTCTAACTAAACCAGGGGAGTTAGTGGAGGAGATTGGTGCTGAATCGGTGGATGAATCGCCAGCAACCGCGGAGTCGCAAGTAACCGACGAATCGCAAGAATCGTCATTTGGCGTAAAACGAGATACGCGAAAAGTCACAAAAGCTTCATCGCTTGTAGTGCAATCTTGATTATTAGAATGCGCAAAGTTGCGTCTAAAATCGTCAACCATTTGCGCATACCTCCAATTCATATAATTCTAGTTTGCCATAATACTTGCACAGAAATACTTGAGCGAAAATGCAGAAACAGAAATACTTGAGCGAATCACAGAAGTAGCAAAAATGTTGGCTGCGCCTAACGTTAGGCTTAAATTATGACAGATGCTTTGTTTTTGCTGGATACGAATAAAGACGATGCGCCCGTTCTTGCAAATGGGATTGAAGAAGGGTGGACTCTTAGCTTGCCTCAACACGTTAAAAGGCACGCAATAAGCGCAATGCGACTTTCGGATGGCGATTCGCTAGACCTTTCGGACGGCAAAGGAGTGCGAATTCACGCAACGATTACAGACAGCGAAAACGGCTTAGTTAGAGTAGATTCGTTCATAAAAGAACCAGCGCCAACAACCCGATTAACGCTTATTCAGGCTCTCGCAAAAACGGGTCACGACGAGCAAGCAATAGACATGGCTACCCAAATTGGTGTAGACGAAGTAATTCCTTGGTGCGCAAATAGGTCGATTTCAAAATGGAAGCCAGGGCGCACAGATAAGCGATGGAATCAAGTGCTTGAGGCTGCAACGGAGCAATCGCGCAGAGCGTGGATTCCACAGCTTTTAGAACCAGTTACAAGCAAGCAGATTCTAGCGATTTGTAGGCGTGCATGCGTTTATGGAAGCCTTGTAGTTGTTTTGCATCAAGACGCAACGGATTCTTTTAGTCAAATCGAAAACTACGTAAACGACTTAACGGAAAAATGCTTAAAAGATGGCAAAACGCGCACTGTTTATGTAGTTGTGGGGCCAGAAGGCGGAATTAGCGAAGAAGAAGTGCAAAGTTTTATAGACGCTGGCGCCAAAAGTTGCGTTTTAGGAAGCAATATTTTACGCGCATCTACAGCAGGGCCAGTATGTTTATCGTTGCTTTCTAGAGCACTTGGCAGGTATGAGTAGTAAGCAATTTTTGCAAGCTTTGTGCGTGTTTTGTGTAAAATAGTAAATGGTGTTCGGCAATAAGAATTGCAACAAGAATTGCAATAAGAATTATTGAAAAGTGGGCAAAATAATGGATAAAGCATGCAAAACATACAAAACTGACGACGATTGCATTTTTTGCAAGATAATTGATGGGCAAATCCCAAGCAGCAAAGTGTATGAAGACGATGAAGTAGTGGCTTTTAAAGATATTAATCCGCAAGCCAAGGTGCATGTTTTGATTGTTCCGCGCAATCATTACAAGAATGTTGCAGATCTTGCTCAAAATGATTCTGATGTTTTGGCTCATATTGCATGCGTTGCGCAAAAAATTGCAAACGACTTTTATAATGGCGATTATCGTCTTGTTTTCAACACTGGTTTGGGAGCTGGTCAAACCGTGTTCCATGTTCATGCTCATGTTTTAACAGGCGAAAAACTTGAAGAAGGTAGTTTATAAATCGTGTCAAATAGTACAACGCGTATTGTTCAAATTCCAAGCGAATTAAGCCCAGTTGCTGTTTTGGGAGCAGCAGATTCAAACTTAAGAGAGTTGGAGAAGGCTTTTCCAAGCATAGATATTTCCGTTCACGCGGATTGTGTGAAAATCGTATCTAGAAGCGCAAGAAGTGAGGAAGACGCTTGCAAAGCCGAACACGCGTTGCGCAAAATAGTTGATTGCGCTTACGAAGCTCCTGTTGATTCTTATGCTGTAAAACGCATGCTAGAAAGAGATGTGCTTAAAGGTAGCAAGCATAATGTGCGAATCGATAGAATTGGGCACAATGGCGGAGTTTTAGGCGGAGCGTTTAGCGGATTAAAGTCTTTTGGTACTGGAGCTGAATCTGGCTTTGGAACTGGCGCAATGGAAAGCGATTTTGCGCGCGGTTCTGCCGATTTAATGCCATCTAGTGAAGATGCTAAAAGGCGTGCAATGAGCAGAAAAGCGCGAATGGCTAAAGGTGTTATAACGTTTGCGGGTGGAAATCCTGTTCGCGCAAAAACAGCGGGTCAAACAGCTTATGTTCAAGCAATGGAATCAAATACTGTAACGTTTGGAATTGGGCCTGCTGGTACTGGAAAAACGTATTTAGCGGTTGCTAAGGCGGTTAGAGCTTTAGAAGATGGGCGAGTGCGAAGAATAGTGTTGACGCGCCCTGCTGTAGAAGCTGGGGAAAATCTTGGATTCTTGCCTGGAACGCTAAACGACAAAGTAGACCCATATTTAAGGCCGCTTTATGACGCGCTTTCCGACATGTTGGGAGCGCCGCAACTTAAGAGGTATATGGACGAGAACGTTGTGGAAGTGGCGCCGCTTGCATACATGAGAGGTCGCACGCTTAATGACGCTTTTGTTATTTTAGACGAAGCGCAAAATGCTACTGTTCAGCAGCTTAAGATGTTTTTGACGCGTCTTGGATTTAACACCACAATGGTGATTACAGGGGATAGAACGCAAGTTGATTTAGCGGTTCCAAAATCTGGATTAGCTTCGATTGAGAACGTGCTGAAAGACGTTAAGAGTATTGCGTTTGTTCACTTAAATGCGCAAGACGTTGTTAGGGCCGAGCTTGTTGGGCGAATCGTAGAAGCGTATGAAGCGTGGGAAAATCGCGAGGCTGATTTTAGGCGCGAGAAGGCTAGAAATAGGAAAAGTCTTGAGTCGCAAGCAGCCAACGAATCGCAAAATCTTGAGAGGAATATCAAGTAATAATGAGTGTTGAAGTGATGAACGAAACCGTTTGGCAAATCGACCCAAAAATATTCTCCGACCTTGGAATGTGGGTTTTGCAACAAATGCGAGTAAGCGTTCAATCCGATTTGTCAATTACTTTTGTGGACCCAGAGCCAATCGCTAGTCTTCACGAAAAGTGGATGGACTTAGAAGGTCCTACAGACGTTATGAGCTTTCCAATGGACGAGCTGACTCCTGGAAGCGACGACAAAGTGAGTGAAGGAATGCTTGGAGACCTTGTGATTTGCCCGTGGGTGGCGGCTCAACAGGCAGCAGCGGCAGGGCATAGCACAATGGAAGAGATGCTATTGCTCACGATTCACGGAATGTTGCATTTGCTTGGATACGATCACACTACGCCTCAAGAAGAAAAGCAAATGTTTGGCTTGCAAAGGCAGCTTTTGCTAACGTTCTTTGCGGCTAGATCTGGCGAGCTTTACGATGCCACTTTGCCAGCTGGTGCCGTAAATGAGCTGGAAGAATACGAGAAAAATCATGCTAAATAACATTACAATTCCGCCGATTCCCGATTTGCCTGCACATATGTGGGCTTGCTTGTGTGCAATTGCAATAGTCGCAGTTTTGCTTGTGTGGCTTTCGCTTGCAATGGCGGCGGCGGAAGGGGCTGTGCCAAGAGTTACAAGGTCTAGTCTTAATAATCTTATGATTGAAGAGCAAACGAACGATAACGAAAGTCAAGTCGTTCGCTTGAGGAAGCTTGCTAGAATTCGCAGAGCAAAAAAGCTTATAGCAGATAGGTATGCTACGAGCGGAGCGTGCGCATTTGTGCGAATCGTGTGTAACGTGTTGGACGGCGTGGCTTTTTCTGCAATCGCGGCGACTCTTGGTGCGCCTCTTTGGTTAACGCTATTAATCGGGCTAATAGTTGCAATGATTGTTGCAATTGTTTCTGTTCTTGTGCGGCCAAGAGCAGTGGGAGCGGCTCAGCCAGTTTTTAAGCTGATGCGCTTGTCTAGAATAATTTCGATTGCTGTTTTTATGAATCCGTTTGCAAAAATCGCAAGTCGTGGAGATTCGCAAAATCAAAGCCAAAATCATAAGAAGAATGCTGCTCTTTCCGACGATGAAGAGTTGGAAAATATTCAATTAGATCAAGCTAAAGCGAGTATCGATAGGCTTGTGGAAGCAAACGATTTTGACCCAGAAGTTTCAGAGATGATGCGCAACGTGCTTACGCTTTCCGACACGTTAACGCGCGAAATCATGGTTCCGCGAACCGATATGATTTGTGTTAAAAACGACGAAACGCTGGAAAATTTCCTAAAATTGTGCTCAAGATCTGGATTTTCTCGCGTGCCTATAATTGGCGAGTCGGTTGACGATTTGGAAGGAATCGCGTATTTAAAGGATGCTGTGCGCGCAACCGTGTTTAATCCAGCAGCATCTGAGCGCGCAGTTTCTACGATTAGTCGAAGCCCAATGCTTGTACCAGAGTCCAAGCCAGTGGATGATTTATTCCACGAAATGCAGCGAATCCGACAACATGTTGCCGTTGTTGTAGACGAATATGGCGGAATTGCAGGGCTTGTTACGATTGAAGACGCGATTGAGCAAATTGTTGGAGAGCTAGAAGACGAGCACGATCGCACTCAGCACGCGGATCCGCAAGAGGTGAGTAAGGGTGTGTGGAAAATGCCTGCGCGCACGCCTATCGCCGATTTGGAAGATATTTTTGAAGTTCATATAGACGAAGACGATGTAGACACTGTGTTTGGGTTGCTTACCAAGTTGCTTGGAAACGTGCCGATTGTTGGGTCAAGTGCTGTGACGAGAGGTCTTAAGCTAACCGCGGTTGATTCTGCTGGGCGACGCAAAAAAGTCTCCACGATTCTTGTTGAGCGAGATATTCAAGGATTTAAAGATATTCAAGGTCTTAAAGAAGACGATAGTGCTGGAAAGAGCGGCGGAAAGAGTGACAGCAAGGCTGATGCCAAGAATAATGGCAAGAATGGCGATAAAGATAGTAGTAAAGATAGCGAATCATCGCAAGTTGATGGCGATAAATAGTGTTGAATTATGAATGATATGAAAGATGTTAATGATATGAGTGACGATATGGAAGATATGGACGATATGAATGACGAAATGTTTGCTAATTTAGATCCTTCTCTAAAAGCGAGCGTAGAAGTGCCTGATTTTAACGGCTATAAATCGGGATTTGTTGCTGTAGTAGGCAGACCAAACGTTGGAAAATCAACGCTTATGAACGCGCTAATCGGAACGCAAATCGCAATCGCGTCTTCTCGCCCAGAAACAACGCGCAAGGCGATTCGCGGAATCTTAACAACTCCAAACGCGCAAATGGTGTTAGTTGATACGCCAGGAATCCACCGGCCGCGCACTTTGCTAGGCCAACGTTTGAACGATATTGTAGACGAGTCGCTTGCGGATGTGGATGCTATCGCTTTCTTGCTTCCAGCAGATCAAGAGATTGGGCCTGGAGATAGAAGAATCTTGAGCCGACTTCGCTCCGACTTTGCCAAAAAAGACGCGTCTGGAAACTGGGTGTGGAAGGTTCCTCTTATTGGAATCGTAACTAAAATTGATTCTATAAGCCGCGATGAGTTGGTGTCTCATTTGATTGAGATTCAACAGTTTGCTGATTTTACTGATATTGTGCCAGTTAGCGCTTTGGAACGCGACAATGTTGACGAAGTTAAGAAGGTTTTGATTGACAATCTTCCAGAAGGCCCGAAGATGTATCCAGACGATCAGCTTAGCGAGGAGAGTCCTTCTAGCATGATTGCGGAGCTGATTCGTGGGGCTTTTCTTGAGGAACTTGACGACGAGTTGCCACATTCGCTTGCGGTTGTTGTAGATAGCATTGTGCAACCAGGAGATGAGGACTATGCACAATATGACGATAATAAAGCGCATGTGATTGTGTCGGTGTATGTTGAGCGCGATTCGCAAAAGCCGATTATTATTGGGCGCGGTGCGGAGCATCTTGTGCGCGTTAAGAAGCGTTTGCGCACTGCGGTGAATCGTATTACGGGCGCTAAAGCTGTGCTCGATTTGCATGTGAAGGTTGCAAAGGGGTGGCAGAGCGATCCTAAGAAGCTTGAGCGCTTGGGTTTCTAGCGCGACGACCTGTCTTTTCGCTTAGAGCGTAGCGCGAAAAGGCAATTCGGAGCGCTGAGCTTGCTTAAGGTTGAAAGCACGGTGTGCTTTCAACGCAAGCGAAGACGTTCGCACGGCTAATCCGTGCGAACGAGGACCTGCCTTGTAGTGTGTTTGTACCTAAAATACGGCGTGTCGTCATACAAACGCACTACATGAAGCGTCGTTTTTTCCGCATTTTGTTGCTGATTTTCGTGTGTAGAGCTACAAAAAGCGGGATCGTGTGTAGATACGAAAAACCGCGGAAGACTAGTCAGTTATAAGACTAGTTAACCGCGGTTTTATTTTTGTTTTTTAGTTTTGATTATGGGCGACGATGGCGAGCGAAGTAAGTGCCGCCTCCGATTGCTGCGATTCCTGCAACAACAGCCGCTAGAGCTGCAACAACCTTAAGCGTAGTGTTGTTGGATGCGCTTTGCGCTCCGTCTTGTGCGCCGCCAGAAGCTTGAGCGTTCTTAGACTCATCCTTGGATTCACTAGATTCACTCTTGGAATCATTCTTGGATTCGCTCTTAGACTTGCTCTTTGCAGAATCCTTTGCGTCGTTCTTTGCATTATCCTTATTGGACTCGCTCTTAGCAGTAGAATCCTTAGCAGCATCTTGTGCTTTAGCAAGATCTTTAGCAAGATCCTTAGCTGCAGCTTTAGAGCCAGATGCAAGAGCAGCTGCTATGCGGTTAGCGCTGCTTGCGCTAAGAGTGTTAGTGTGCGCAGCTCCTGCAACATTATTCGCTGCAACGCCATTATCATTTTGAGCATTTGCACCGTTAGCACCGTTAGCATCGTTTGCGCTTTGCGATTGTGCAGCTGGAATAGCAGCGTGGAATCCGAGTTGCTCATTTCCGAACAAGTTGTTTGCGTATCCTGCAAGATACTGGTTGTAGTAGTTCTCGAAGGATTCGCTAGAACTCGTACTGTTGCTCGTGTTATTCTGCGTTGCGCTAGTTGAACCAGTATTCTGATTAGCGTTGCCCGATTCTACTTCTTTAGATGGGGTAGGAGCAGGCGTTAAATCTGTGCTTGCGTCATGAGACGGATTTGTTTGTGGCACTGTTGGAGATTCATTATTACCACCATTATTGCCACCATCACCATTATTCTCATTATCTGAAGTCACCAGCGAATTTACGTCCTTTAAAGTCTTATCTAAAGTACTAGTAGATTCATTAAGAGACTGTTCCACTGCATCAAGCGTTGTAAAACGAAGAATAAGCGTATTCTCAAAATTATTGAAGCTTTGATTTACGGCAGCAAAAGTAGCGTTGTACCTTTCAATTACGTTATTTTTAGCTCCAGCCAAAAGCGTCTTAACTTTCTCATGCAATTCAGCAACTTTTTGCTTTGCTTGCAAAACTTGCATTTTAACGTTTTCAGCCTTTTTCTTTGCTGATTCAAATTGGCTTTGAGCTTCTTTTGTAATGCGTTGTGCTTGCTCAATAGCAGACTTTGCTTCATTAGCTTTTTGCTTAGCTTGAGCGGCTTTAGCAGCAGCATCAGATACTAACTTAGTTGTATTCGACTTAGTAGCATCAGCTTTATTCTTAACTTCGGTTGCTGCAGCTACCTGCTGTTCAGCATCTTGAACTTGCTTTTGAGCTTCTGTAACTTTTCTGTTAGCAGAATCAATTTGTTGGCTTGCATCTTCAATTTGCTTCTGTGCTTTGTTAACTTGGCTTTGAGTTTCCGCAACTTTCTGTTCAGCTTTTTCCTTAGTTTTGTTTGCAAGATTGAATTGTTTCTCTGCTTCACTAACTCTGTTACGAGCAGAATCAAGCAACCGTGTGACACTATCAACAGTTTCATCTTGTTTCGTGACCTTCTCGTTGGCTTCTGCCAAGTTTTTAGCAGCATCATTAGCTTTGATTTGCAAATCGTCTTTAGTAGATTTGAGTTGCTTTACAGATTCTTCAAACTCCCTGATTTTAGCTTGCTTTGCTTCACCAGTTAACTGAGATTGTTTCTCGGCTTCTTCTACATTTGTGCTTGCAACTTTATACTCATTCTCGTATTTCTTTGCTTCAATAGTGAGCTTTGCAAATTCTTCTTGAGATTTTTTTAACTCGTTCTTAGCGCTATCAAAATCGTATGCAGCATTTGTGAAAGCATCCAAGGCGATTTTATTTGGTAAGTTCTTAGCATTCGCAGCATCTATTGAGCTACTAAGAGTTTTAACCTTTCCATTTAGATGCGTGTACTTTGTTTGCCACTGCTGAGCAAGCTTTTTTGCAATAGCTGCATTTTCTTCGATTCCCCAGTCTGCGTTAGGGTCGCCATATTTTTTAGCTTCATTATTTGCTTTTTCTTTCTCGGCTTTTACATGTTCTAATTCTTGTTCTTTTAGCCCCTTAGCGCTCTTTTTGTCTGGCAAATTCAAATCGTATTGTACTTTTCGAAGATTGTACTTAGCTTCAAACAAATTTGCATTTGCTTTATTTGCTTCAGCATTCAGCTTTTGCAATTTAACGATTTCATCTGCATCTTCAGAGGCGCTTCCAGCAGCTTTTTCTTGTTTTAGACTGTTCTCATAACCATCAAGAAGCTCTTTATATTTGGCAACGCTAATCGAATATTCATTGCTTCCGTGCCACACAGCAACATCTTCATTTTTTGTAACAGTTTCTTGTTTCCCGCCAGAAGGTCTAGTCATTTCTTGAATATATAAATCGCCTTCTGCGAAACCGCCAGCACTTATATCTTTTCTAGCAAAAGTAGTGTAATGACCTACGGAAAGACTAAATAAATTAGTTAGCTTGCCATTTTCGTCATTTTCTTCGAATAATCTTGTGTTTGGATTTTGGCTTAATTTCATTCCAAAATCATATTGATTGTCCCTAAGGAATTGCTTACCAGCTTCAGAAAGCTTGTTTTCAATCTTTGTATCGCCATTGAATGTATAGAAGATTCCTGTATCTCTAGCCTCTTCATAGCGATTCTTTTCAATCGTATACCAGCCGTCTAAGGCATTCCACTTATTATCTGTAGGTTTAGGTTCCGTGCTTTGCGTTTTAATTTGCTTTGAGCATGAAGTTTTACCGTCGTCTAGAACTTTGCAATCGTTATTTGAATATTTCATTCGACCATTTTTATGCCCGTCGTAATCTCCCCACGCAAGATTTTCTGCAGTTTTGTACGGTGTAGTGTCCATAACACTAGCGTTATCATACTTTTCATGGTTTACTGCATGATTATTAATAGCAGCAGAGTAGAAGGAATGCACAATGCTTTCGGCAATCAAGCTTAAACGCACGTTTACATTTTGCAACGCGTTGTTATCGTTTCTTCTGTACTCATTTAAAGCATCATAATACTCAGCGGCTTCCTTCATGTTTTGCAAAGAGTCAGCGCTGCCAACTCTACCAAGCCCAGGTTTTACAATATCTTCATACCACGTTGGAGCTTCTATTGTTTGTGCTTCTTTATACGATCCATCTTGGAATTCTTGCCCTGGAATCACATATGATTCGCCTTTAAGAATTTTCTGCGCGCGCTCAGCGTCTGCAATAAGATCTTCGTTTTTGTTATTTTCCTTAGCTTTTTCAGTGTTAATCACATATTGCAAGAACTTGTAGAAGTCAGACTTCTTCTCTAATGAATTTTCTGTATTAGAATCATTTTTGCTTTCAGCATCGTAGACTTTTTCTGCTGCATCTGCTTTTCCTCTAAGATTGTCTAAGTTTTTGTAAGATTCAACTAGCTTTTTGTAATCACCGATTTTTTCTAGTTCTTTTTCTTTAGATTCTAGTTCTTCACTTGTTTTGTTAATTTTCTGGGTACTTGTAGCAAGCGTTTCTTTAATTTTTGTTACTTTTTCTTGAGCTTGCTTATAAACGGATTCTTTCTCTTTAGCAATTTGTTTTACTTTTTCCAAATCCGTATTGCTTAAAGCAGAATCAGACTTTTTAAGTTGCTCTAACTGTGCTTGTTTTTCTTTTAATTCTGTTTCTTTGTCTTTAAGCTCATTATCTGTTTTCTTCTTTGCTTCTTCAAGAGATTTTGCGCTTTCAACTAAAGAGGTATAAGATGACTTTTCTTTTTCAAGATTTTCTTTAGCTGCGTTTAGATTCTTGTTTTCTTCATTCAGATTTGTTTTTGCTTCATCTACAGCTTTTTGGGCATTTTGTAGTTCGTTTTGATTTTGTTCAAGTTGTGTTTCTGCTTGCTTCTTTGCATCTATAGCTTGTGCTTCAGTGTTTTCTGCTTGCTTCTTTGCATTTTCGGCGTTACTTGCCGCTAATTGTGCATTTTCTTTAATTTTTTCGGCTTCGTCAACTATCTTTTGAGCTGCATCTACTTTTTCTTTAGCTTCTGCATCTTGCTTCTTTGCATCCTCTGCATCTTTTTCTGCTTGATTTTTCGCTTCTATAGCTTCGGATGCTTTTTTGGATGCGTCTTCTACTTTTTTATTTACTTTTGCAAGATTGCTATTTGCGTTTTTAACAGCTTCATCGGCTTTGCCTACTTCTGTTTTGGTTTCTAACTCAAGCTTTTCAGCTTCTCTTGCGAGTTCATTTGCTTTAGCTTCCTGTGGATCAGGATTCTCATGATTAGCATTAATTTCAACATTTGCATTATCTGAGTTTTGATTTACAACATCGGCATTTGCCACATTTGCCATTGCGAATAATGCCAGTGAACTTGCGCCTAAAGATATAGCGGCTGCGATTTTAGCATTCATAAAACCTCTCCTCATGTTTGATAATAGGAAATCGCTAGTTTTCGTGTTTTTGAACAAGATTTTTAGCAATTTCTTGCCGTTCGTCTTGTTTTGGAAAACATATTTTCTACCGGGGGGGGGTATCAAGTTTTCAACGCGATTTTATCAAATACCTATGGATTAAATCTGCGCGAGCGACATTCTCTGTTTGCCTCAGATTTGTTATATATGTCTCGGAGGTGAGACATTTGTAACGCTTTTTGGGTCAAATCCGTTAGATTTGCATCATCGGTGAGGCAAATCTAACGCTTGTCGTAAGTCAACTCAGTCTAGTCTAATACTTACAAGCTATCCTTTATCCACATTCCTTAAAATCTATTGCGCATTCATTGCTTATCTCATAATCTCAGGCTTATGAAAAAGTCTAACGTTAAAAGCATGCTCGAAAAAGCTGAGTTTGAGCATCGTTGTTTTCATCCAATCAGCAATTCGCAAAGGCAGTGTGTGTATAGGTACACTAGGGCAGGATCGCTTGTGAGAGTATTCCCAGGTCTTTACGCAAGAACAGAATATTGGCAAAATCTGTATACAGCTGAGCAAATTCGACATATAGCGTTTTCTTTGATGGATATTCATCCAGACTGGAAATTTACAGGGGTTACTGCTGCTGCGCTAATCGGCTACGATGTTGTGAATGATTATGATCACATAACATATGATTATAAAACTGATTATAAAACTGATAAAAATAGTGATTGCGTCAAAATGCTGCCGTCTCAGTCAATTCCAATTTACGTTCGCACTATAACCAGAAAGTCTGCAAATGATAATCCGTTGTTGCGTAGAATTAATGCAACAGGCAGAGAGATGGATGGCACTAGTGATGATGTTCGAATTGTGCGTGGAAGGGAGGGAAGTGGCGGTCGCTTCGTTGTTCTTTCGCATTTAAGCGACAATATAGATTACGGAGTTCGAAGTCATATTGTAGATAAGAGCACAATGCTTTTCGATGTTGCAAATAGCATGAATTTTAGATCAGCATTGTCGATTTTCGATTCTGCTGCTCGCGATAATGTTGATTTTGCTAAAGTCATCTCTATTTGTGAAAGTAGATATTCGACTTCGGATATTAATAATTATAAAAGTGTTTCTGCTGCAACAACCTCTGATTTATTTGAAAGCACATTTTTTGGAAGTTGCTGTGAAACTAGAATAGACAAGTTTCTCTCGCTTAGACGCCTTTGTTGTTTTGCAAATAGATTAAGTGAAAACGGCGGTGAATCGTTCGCGCGAGGAACGATGATTTCGCTCGGATTTATGGTGCCAGAATTGCAACGCGAGTTTATATTGCCGCACTCAGGTGGCAAGTATAGGTGTGATTTTTTGTGGCGGCTTCCCAATGCTGAGTTGATTGTTGGCGAGTTTGACGGGCATTCAAAGTATTACGTTGATTTCGATAATCCTAGTCATACTAACGTCGATTTTAATTCGTCATGCGATAATCGAATGTTGCGTAAATCGTATAATCCTAGTGTTATTAATCGCAATATTGACCGGCAGGCTGAGCGTGAAGCGTTGCTTATGAAGGAGTGTGGAGTAAGCAGGATTGTGCGTTTTACCATTTCGGATATTGTTAATCCTAAAAGGGTTGAGAGTAAGCTGATTGATGCAGGAGTTCCTAGGATTATTAAAATGCTGTGATTTATGCGAGCGATGGTGTATGTGCGCTGATTTTGTGAAGTTAGATTTGTCTCGAGTGAGCGACGTTCTTTGTTTTCTGTTGCGAGATGGCTGGATTCGTTATATATGTCTCGGAGGTGCGACATTTGTAACGCTTTTTGCCCTAATTTCGTTAGATTTGCATCACTGATGAGACATTTGTAACGCCTTTTGGCTGATTTTCGTTATATTTGTCTCGGAGGTGCGACAAATATAACGCATGAAGCATGGGGTAGATGCAAAAAGCGGGATCGTGTGTAGATACAAAAAACCGCGGAAGACTAGTCAGTTATAAGACCAGTCAACCGCGGTTTTGGGCGATTTGCGAGTTACGCTTTAGACGCTACTTCTTGCGAATCGTGTACATTTGCGCGTTGAGCAATGCAGAATACTTCTTAATAACGCGCGGGCGAATAATCTTCATAGAAGCCGTCATTAAGCCGTTTTCTTGAGTAAACTCTTCTGGCAGAATAATGAACTTTCGCACAGATTCCGCGCGCGATACGCCCTCGTTTGCAATATCCACAAACTTTTGGACTTCCGCACGCACAACCGCGTTATTTACGGCGTCTTCCATGCTCATAGTCTCGTCCAAACCCTTGGTCTTAAGCCAATTGCGTAAAATCTCCTCGTCTAAAGTCACAAGAGCAGATATGAATGGCCTCTTATCTCCAAGAACAAGAGCTTGAGACACAAGCTCGCAACGCTTAATCACTTCTTCAATAGGACCAGGAGCCACATTCTTGCCGCCAGCAGTAATGATCAAGTCCTTCTTGCGACCAGTAATGTAAAGCATGCCATCGTCGTCAATTCTGCCCAAATCGCCAGTAGCATACCATCCGTCTTCTGTAAACGAAGTTTCGGTCGCCTCTTCATTCTTGTGATACTTCTTAAACACGCAAGTGCCCTTAATTTGCACTTCGCCATCTTTAGCAATTCGCAAAGTGAAAGCTGGGAAAGCAATGCCAACAGAGCCTTCACGGAATGGAACGCCAATAGGAGTAAACGCGCACGGGGCAGTGGTTTCCGTAAGACCATAGCCCTCGTAAACTGGCACGCCTGCGCCGCGGAAGAACGCTAGCAGCTCTGGATCCAGTGGTGCACCGCCAGCAACAATCCAGCGCGCACGCCCACCAAGCGCTTGGCGAATCGGGCGGTAAACCAGTGGATCGTAAGCAGCGCGGCGAGCCTTTGTTAGCGCCTTAGCATCTCCAGAATCCTGAACTTCCTTCATGTATTGCTGAGCCGTAACAACAGCCCCCTGGAAAGCAAGTCCCTTAGCACCATGACCTGCCTTTTGCGAAGCTGCGTTATACACTTTTTCGAGCACACGAGGAACAACAATCATAACTGTTGGTTTTGCGACTTGAAGGTCAGATATAAGCGTTGTAATGCCTTGCGCAATGTAGATTCTAAGCGTGCTAGCAACAACAATATAGTTGATTGCGCGCGCAAACGAATGGGCTTGAGGTAAGAATAGAAGCACAGAACCGTTAGGCTCGCTAAGCAAGTCCGGCAAGTAAGTTGGCAAGTTTAACGCGGTTGTGCAGTAATGCTCATGCGTCATTTCCACGCCTTTTGGCGCAGCCGTAGAGCCAGAAGTGTACACAATAGAGCACAAGTCGGTTTTTTTAACCGAGTCAATTCGCTCGTCTAGTTCTTCATCGCTAACGGAGTATTCAAAGGCTTGTAGTTCCGCCAATCCGCCTGTTTCTATGCAAATAATGCGCTCAAGGCTCGGGCATTCTTCAATAGCTCCATCTGCCTTGTCTTTCATTTCAGTTGTGCCAACAATCAAAAAGCGCGAATCGGAGTTATTTACAATGTTGCGAATTTGCTCAGCGGAGTCCGTGTCGTAAATTGTAGCCAGAACGCCTCCGCAAGCCATAACCGCAGCGTCAACAACATCCCACTCATACGAGGTTTTGCACATTAGTGCAACAGCATCGCCTTTGCGCAATCCATAGTGAATCAAGCCTTTTGCGGCTTTTCTAACTTCTGTAAGGAACTGGTTGGCTGTTTTTGTAACCCATTCATCGTTTTCTTTGTATGTGTAAAGCGGATCATCTCCCATTCTAGCTGCCCTGTCTGCATACAAGTCGTAGATGCTTGTGCCTTCGTCTAATGGCGGATTTCCGTCCGTTTTTGTGGTTAGCAAGCCAGTTTGTGGGTCTAGGAAAGTGGTGGTTTGTAGTTGAGAACCCCATTCGTCTACTCGTGGAAGATACTGATTTTGCTGAAGCAGATTATTCTGTTTATTCTGTGATCCGTCTTGCTGATCTTGTGGAATAGAATAGTCTGGTTCTCCTGCGATGTCGTCGCTTACTGGGTGCGCGAAGTTGCTGCCAATTTGCAAAGCCTTGCGAGCAAGATTGAAAGCTTGCTGCTGGAGTGTATTTAGGACGGACACATCTGCTCCTTAATTTTGCTAAATGCTTAAATTTGCTAATTTGTTTTGGTTAAATCAGCTTGTTTCGAGCACATATTTGTTATGCGCCTTTGACTATATATACATGATAATCGTTGGTGTGATTCAAGTCACCTTTTGGTGTTGGATTTGACTTTAGACTTTGGCTGTCTATGTTCTTTTGTAGACTAGATAAGTTGCTTTGGCGAGGGAATAACACTGCGATACTTGTAGCAGGCGCTTTGCGATTCGTTGGTTGCTTGCGATTGTTGTGTAAGTTCCGTTATCGACTGGGCTGATAGCCAACTTATGGTGGTTTTCGGCGCGTCGGTGCGCCTGAAGCTGGATTTAAATAAGATTATCCGCATAATCCAGACCATAAGGAGACCGATATGGCTACAAAGATTACACTTGAAGGCGAAGTTCGCAATGAATTCGGTAAGGGCGTTGCTCGCCGTTTGCGTGTTGCCAATTTGATTCCAGCCAGCATTTACGCTGGTGGTGCTGAGCCTGTACACGTGACTCTTCCAATGAGGGAGACTACTCTTTCTCTTCGTCACGCAAATGCTTTATTTACCATTAAGTTTGGCAATGAGTCACGAATCGCAGTTGTTAAGGACGTTCAGCGCAACCCTGTTAAGCGCATCGTTGAGCACATTGACTTCTACGAGGTTAAGGCTGGCGAAAAGATTGACGTTGAGGTGCCAGTGTTTGTTGAAGGTACTCCAAAGGGTGCTGCTGTTGCATTCGTAGACGTTCAGGAGCTTAAGGTTCGCGCAGACGTTGCCAACTTGCCAGAGCGCTTGGTGGTTAATGTTGACGGCTTGACCGATGGCACCAAGGTGTTTGCTAAAGATGTTAAGCTTCCTGAGGGCGTTGTGCTCGACATGGATGGCGAAGAGTCTGTTGTTAGCGTCACTGTTCCAGAAGATGCTGCTACAGAAGAGCCAGCTGCCGCTCCTGCTTCCGATGCTGCTGCTCCTGCAGCCGAAGCTCCTGCAGCCGAGTAAGGTTTTGCTTAGGATTTTCTAAGATTTTACAAGCCGCGCGTAGTCAAGATTTTCTTGGCTTGCGCGGTTTTTGTTATTTCTGCACAACGCGGATCGACCTGCCTTTTCGCTTAAAGCGTAGCGCGCTTTCCTATTTAGTGTTGCGCGAGGTTTGAGTATTTCTCTCCTCGCAACTCCCGTCGCTACGCTCCTCTTTTATTGCTCGTATAGAAATACATCAAACCTTCTGAATATCTAAAACTTTTGCGTATCTTTCATCACCGAGATTCTCGATTTTTCTTGCTCTCTCGGCGAGTCACCACCTTCGGCGCTGAGGCTCGCCTCGCTTGCGGCGAAAAATCTCGAATCTCTACCGTGCTTGATGTAATCATGTAGTGCGTTTGTACCTGATTTACGGCGTGTCGCCATACAATCGCACTACAGAGAGTCTAAACTGTGATTTGTTCATATACAAATGTTTAGGCGATTAAGCTAAAAACGATGTTTGGTGTGTTGAAATCGCCAAAAATGTCTAAAGATATCACGCAAAAACACAGATATTGCAATAGTTATGGGGGGGGGGTATCCATAGCTTGTGCTTAAATAACAAAGGTTAAGTATTTTTTTTGGAGTGCACTGGTTACTAAACATTGCCGTATGTTGTGTATTTTGATTGTTGAATACTAAACGTGCATGTTGATTCTATGTGCTAGATGTAACGGAGTTTGGGAGTCGAATTGGCTAGAACTAAAAATAGTGGTAGTGACGTTTTAAGCATTAAATCTGCTAAGCATAAGAGTGTTTCTGGCGACGCTAAGAACGCTAATAACGTTAAGAGCGCTAAGAAAAATGCTAAGGCTGCTAAGCGTTCTTCCTCGTCTACTGCTACTAGTGCTTCTGGTCATCGCCTTGGCGTTGCAGCTGTAGCTTTAGCGTCTACATTGTCTATGGTGTTGCCTGGCGCAGCGGCTTTAGCTAGGACTTCTTTTAACCCTGATTCTTTTGATCCGTCTTATGTAAATAGTGTTGCTAAGACTTCTGGCAAAGGTGCTGGGAATGGCGCCGGCAAAGGCTCTGGTAATGGCAAGGGCGATGGCGATGGAAACGGCTTATATAAGAATGGATTGCTTAACACGGGTGCTCCTTCTGATCGCACTACGCGCCATATGTTTGATTCTGTTAAATATTTAGCTAAAAATACTGATTCTAATGCTATCGCTGAAGGCGTTGAGAATCAGGAAACGGTTGCTGGCGATTCTTCCGTAGGTGTTAAGGATTCTGGCGAATATTTTGTTACAAATGGCGATTCGTCTTCGCCTTCAAATCGTTCTTTTGATACTAATAATTTTGAGGATAGATCTGCTACTAGTAGTGCCGATAATAGTGCTACTAAGACTGCGACTAAGAGTGAGCAAGATACAGCAAGTTCTGAGATTGCAAAACCTGTAAAATCTGCGAAGAAGCCAGATGCAACGCAGACTAAGGACGAGAAAACCAATCCAGCTGAAACTGGTAAAGTCGCGGAGAAGCCAAAGTCGAACGCGTCTGTACATGCACATAAAACGACTGAAAAGCCAACTGCTGCAAAACCTAAAGTTGAAAATTCTGTAAAGCCAGCAGATACAAAGGCTTCAGATACAAAGGCTTCATACACAAAGCCGGCTGCTGCTCCTGCAGCGAAGCAATCTGCACAACCAGAAACTTCACAGCCTGCAAGTGCAAAGACTGTTGCGAAGACGGAACCAGAGGCAAAGGCTGAACCAAATCAGAATACAGCGCAGACTGAACACGCTGAAAATCAGCAGCCTGCAAATGCGCAGTCTGGAAATGCTGAAAGCTCGAAGCCTGCTACAGAGCAGAATACAAGCGCACAACCTTCAAGCACTCACGAAGAAAATGCGAATACAGTAAACGATGCAAATAAGCCAAAAGTGCGTTCTCGTAGGAGTGTTGATGAAAGTGCAAACGGTTCTAACAAGGGGAGTAGTGTAACTCCTGCAAATAATGCGCCTGAAACTCCGTCTGCTTCTGCACCTTCAGCAGGTACAGAATCTAGCGCTGGTGCTGGAAATACAGCGAGCCCAAGTGCAGAAGGCAATGGCAATGCTCAAGGGGGGCAAGGTGCGCAAGGGCAAAGTGCAGAAAATCCAACTGCACAAGGCACTGCACAAGGCACTGCACAAGGTTCGCACGATAATGCGCAAGGTGCAGTTACAGGTACAGGCGTCACTGGCAAAGATAAAAGCGCTACGCCTTCACCTGCTTCACCTGCTTCTACACCGACCGCTGGCACACAGAACACTGGCACAACAACTAATAACGCAGCAACTGATCCAAACAGCCAGGTAATTAAGCCGAATACAGATAATCCAGAGGCGAAGAGCACAGAGCAAGCCAACGAACAGGTACAAACCGACAAAAAGCCAAAAGCTACATACAATTTGCAAATTCGCTATACGATTGGTGGCGCTGCGAATAAGCAGCTTGTGCAGCCGTACGAGCTTACGATTGACAAAGCCGGCTTCGATAATCTTGGCAAAGATGGCAAGTACGAATATATTGAGCTTCCAAAGTCTGCTGGATACCGCCCATCTGTATATCATTCAGGCACATACCAGTACTACATTAAAAATGATAAAAACGAGTTCGTTATTGACGACGGTACGAATGCGGACGCTGTTCGCTACTTGCGTCTAGACAAAAATCTTATTAAAGAATACGCTGTAAAGAAAAGGCAGGCTGTTGGGGGAAATAACGTCGCTCAAGCTCCGCAAACCTCATCATCTCGAACAACTACAAATCCGCAATCTTCATCCTCTACGCAGATGCCAGCAGAAGACGGCATTCAGTACTACGGCGAGTTGAACATCAACTACGCTCCTAAAACAGCTAAGTACTATGTGCGTCACTTGGTGCAAGATCTCGATAATAAGGATAAGTTTATCGATGCTCCTAATTTGGGTATAGGTAAAGTAATTACTGTAACGCATAAGGATGGCACTACTGAGAAAATACACGTTACAGAGATTACTGGCACAGTTGGCTCGGATGTAACAGCTGTTTCAACGTACATCCCAGGCTACGAACCGGAGCATAATCTTATTAGCTCGCCGCTTTCGGATTCTGAAGATGAAAAAGACAAGCTAGTTTTGAACCTTCGCTACTACCGTAAAGCGTATGAAGTTACGTACGATTCTGATGGCGGCACGGATGTTACTGCTCAAAAAGTGTATTACCAGCAACTTGTGCCACAAGTTACGAACCCAACTAGGCGCGGTTACACTTTTAAAGGATGGTCTTTAGTAGATCCTAGCAAAGAGAGTGATCCGCTTTATGCTGAGAATACTATTGTTTCTCTTGATGACTACAAGATGCCGGATCACAATGTGCAATTCCGCGCTAATTGGGAAGCGAACAATACTACTAGCTACCGCGTGAACGTGTGGGTGCAAAAAGCGGATTTAGTTGACAAAGATAATCCAAATTCGCTTAAAAACTACGACTTTGTTGGTCTTGTTGAGCGCAAGAATGTGAAGACAGATAGCGACGTTGCGCTTGATAAAATGGATGATGCCGGCGTTATTAAGGACGCTAATGCTCTTAATGGAACAAGCGCGGATGATTATGTAAGTGCCCCAGAGCTTGGCTTAACTAAAGAAGAGCTGCAGGGAAAAGATTCTGACCATAAGACTGGCTTAATTTCAAAGTTCAACTGGATGAACGATACGCCTGTAACAAGCTTAGATGGGTACAATACCGCGAATCCTGGTGCCGCTGAAAATAAAGGCAAGGATTTATTTACGCGCTACTTCCATGTGAATAAGGAGCTTACTAAAAAGCTTAATACTGAGCAACATGATTTTGTGCCGGGTCGCCCAGATTTAGGCAAACGTAGTAAATCGCAGCTTTGCGCTGACGACTTAAACAACACTCTTAACTTAGTTTACGACCGCAATACTTACGAGCTTATTTTTGCTAAGCCTGCTGGTATAAAAAATGATAGCTTAAACAATGCTGCTATAAAAAGAAAAGACGAAAACGGCAAAACAACTATTTATTGCTATGCTGGCGGCGGCGATTGTTCAACGGAGTATGATAATAATAACGAAGATGATAATGGCAATGTAATTAACCATAAAGGTTACCGCGTAAATGTTCGTTACGGTCAAAAGCTTACTGATATTTGGCCTGATATAAATGAATTAGATTTTAATAAAGAAGATATAGGCTCTTTAGGATGGCAGCTTGGATATTCAGGGAAAGTAGAGTATCGTGACACTCCTCCGTATCGTTTTACTATAAAAGAATTTGCTGACCCTAGTTTGCGTGTTGCTCTTAAGAATGGTGCTGGAACAGTGCCTAAAATTAGCGATGACCCTGAGAGTAATACCCAAACTGCGTACGAGCTAAAAGATAATCAGCGTCTGCTTACTGCTGATACCAGTAGTAAAAGTGCGCCTATACAGGTGATTATTAGGAAGCAAAGTATTGCGTCTGCTAAAAACGGTGGCGATGATATAGACGACAATGATTATGAGCTTTCAACTGATTCATATAGCAAAGATGATACTTCCAACGATAGCTATAAATATACAGCTCCATCTATTGCAGGTTTTAATCCTGCTAATGGTTATGATAAGACAAAAGTTAGTGATTCGTTAGATTCAGACGACTTTGAAGATAAACGGGAAGAGTGGTATAACGAATCTCATGGTCATGGGAATTGGGATGATTTAAGTGATGATGAGAAGAATGCTTTTGCTAAAAAGTATCATTTAGAATTTAGAAAATTTAGGGGCGTTCCAGTAGATGAACAAGAAGATTATTCTGGTGATGCAACTGAATTTGAAGAAAACAAAATAATTGAATTTAGATACGACCGCAAGTCGTATGATGTGCAGTTTTATAATGCGGATGGCAATGCTATAAAGGACGGCAATGGCTCTGCTAAAGAGAGCCTGCCGTTCGAGTATAGCTTGACTAAGCGCGGCAAAAAAGATTTGACGGGCGAAGACAAAGATTTATACGGAAACGATACATCTTATGATGCTTCTGTAACTAAAGATGGTGGTGATAACACCGCAACTCAGTTCGATGGCAAGTACACATTCACACTTAACGGCAAGACTTACTCCATCGTTCGCCCTGCTGATTTGCCAGAAGACTATGTGTTTAAAGGCTGGGCTGTTGATCAGGCTGGTACTCAGTTTATAAATGGCGAAAACAAAGATATTACAATGCCAGTCAACGGCATTAAGCTTTACGCTGCCTGGGGTAAGCCAACTAATATTAAGCACACTGTGACGCTTGACTACCATATGCCTGGAACTGACGAAAACGGCAATACTATCCAAGATGTAGTTAAGAAAAAAGAGTTCGCTCGCTACAATGTTATTGACGAAAAGAATGATATAAAGGTTCCAACGCGTAAGGGCTACGACTTCTACGGTTGGGAAATTACTAAGAACGGCAAAACTTTGCCGTACGCTTTTGGCAATAAAGTAGTAGAAGATATAAAGCTTGATGCAGTGTGGGTTAGGGATACTCGCTACAACGGTACTTTTAAGCACATATTCTTAAAGCCAGGGTACACGTTTGATGAATATAAGCAGCCTGGTCTTTCCGAATCAGCCAAAGCCGCGATGGTGGATCACGTTTCTACTCAAACGGTTTCAGGTTTGCGCGAGCATTTGCGCTACAATGCGGAAGCAGTCTACAGTGACGAAACGCACTTCCCGGATAAGCATTTCACGAGCTTTGAAGCCTCGAGTGATGAGAAGCAGAATACTGGCGAGTTTATTTACCAAACGTACAATACGCGCAAGTATAAGGTAAAGTATATTGATCAAAACGGCAAGGAGCTTCTTCCAGAAAGCGAAGTCAGCTCTGTAAATAGAAACTATGACGTAGCATTCTACAAGCCGATTGAAGGCTTTATGCCGGAAACTACGCAGAAGAATATTACTTATACTACTGATAGCGAAGGTAAGCAGACTAACGGTATCCCTACAATCACCTTCAAGTATAAAGACGTTCGCGTGCTTAAGCGCCAGGACGATAATCAGTCTCGCCCAACCAACTACACGCGCTACGTGTTCAAAGTGGCTGATAACCAAAGCTCTATGGGTAGCGTTGTTGACTGGCAGAACAAGGATGTAGCTGACGGCTCTGCTCTTGTGTACGACGCAATTAAGGGCACGAAGGCATACCAGATGCCGCTTCCAACAGTTAAAGCAAAGCAAGGCTATGAGTTTGATGGCTGGACTTCGCAAATTGGTTCGTATGATGCTGGCTCTACGAAGCTTCAGTATGCTGATGGCGTAAGTCGCTTGCCGATTCGCTCCGAAGAGCAGAACAGTCCTGAGGTAATTTACACTGCTAAATTCAAGCTAAAAGCTCCTGTTGCTGCAGCTCCGCAAGTGCTTAAGCCAACTGAGAATATTAGTATTGCAAATAGTGATGATGCTAAGAAGCTTATAACGAATGCTGGTGATTATCCAGATGGTGCTAAGTTCAGCTTTGCTGATGGTGAAAAGTTTGACAACACTCCAGGCTTGCACAAGATTAAAGTGCAAGTGAAGCTTGGTGATAACAGTGCTGAAGCTGAAGTGCTGTACCGCGTGCTGCCAGATTTGGTGTACGCAAGCGATTGGGAGAAGTTCAAAGCTACCGACTACGGCAAAGCTCATATTGACGAGTATGCACCGATTACTTTTACCGGAAAGAATGATGAAGGCACTATTGTTGGTCACGATGGAGATAATGCTAATCATCCTGCTGGCGGAGAAACTACTCTTACTGCGTACGTTTATAAGGGTAAGGAAGTTAGAATCCGCGTGCCGCAAGCCTTCGGTAAGGATCACGGTCAAGATAATTACTACTATGTGTTCAAGGGCTGGGCGACGAAGGTTGTAGAACCGACTGCTGAGAATCCAAATCCAGAGCAGAAGTACGATATCGATCCTGAAGGTCGTTATAAAGATGTTACTGTTGACGATAATTCTGGCAAAACTTACACCGCTGTTTACAAGAAGATTGAATACTTCTCTAGCACTTCTGACGGTGGTGAAGTTCCTAAGGATGCTGTAGTCGCAATCTTCAAGCCTGCTCCAGGGCGATTGTGGAAGGATGGCACAAGCGGCCCTAAAGTGTTCTACGTAAAGAAGGGTACTGATCTTGAGAAGATTACAAAAGAAGGAAGTGGCGCATTAGCTTGGCTTAATAATCAGCTAACTGGCGCTAAGGGAACTTGGTCTCGAAGCAGCATGCTTAACGACGGTAAGAAGGTTGATTCAATTCCAAATGTCGCTGACTCTACTGACAAGTGGAAAGTCAATGAACCATTCCAAGAGTTCGTGGCAGATCAGGAGCCTTTAGCTACTCCAGAAGTTAAGAGTAATACTTTGCTTGCAATTCGTGGAGATAAAGAGACTCTTCCAGAGCCAAAAGATTACATTGCTAATTATGATTCTTTGATTGATAAAACAAAGAATCCAAATGTAAAGAGTGTAACAGTTAAGTATGCATCTACTGCTCCAACTATTGATAAAGCTGGCGTTTACACTGTTCCGTTAACAGTTAGTGTGACTTATAGTGACGCGGACACCGTTGACTATAAGACTGTTGGCAAGCTTAAAGTAATGTACGACTTGATTTACGGTGAAAATGTAAAGGATCTTGGTAATAAGCCAACTCAAGATGAGCAATCTGAGCATGACCAAATAGCTAATGAGTATAAGAAGGTTAACTTCATTACGAATAATAGTTATGGAACTATGGCTAGCGGTTCTCGCACTTTGTTCTACGCACATACGGGCAAGACTTCTGGTGTGCGCGCACCGCAGGCTATTGGCAAGGATTATGATGCTGATGGCTACCATTACGAGTTCGTCGGTTGGAAGAAGCTTGATAACTTTACACAAGATAACAGTAGTGCTAAGCCTCTTACTGCAGATAAAGTTAAGCAAAACGAAATTTTGCAAAGCTCAAGCATATTGAAAAATGCGTATAAAGATGACACTACGTATCAAGCGGTTTATAAGCGCGTAGAAAACGTCATCGACGCTTCCAAGCAAGACGAGATTCCAGACGGTTACGTTGCAACCATATTCCTTCCAGGATTTGGCAGAACGTGGGCTGACGGTTCGTATAAGCCAAAACTGCTGTATATTCGTCACGGAAAAGATAAAGAAGATAACATTAAGTTTGCTAAGAAGGTTGCAAGCGACACTGCTGCAACGCTTTCCGGTTTTACAAAGTGGCAAATGTATAATGCAAGAGGCGATAAGTCGAACATATTCTTACATGACAATTGGGATATTAGTAAGCCGCGCATCTTCGTTGCTGAGCAAAATGGCGTTGACGATGTGAAGATTCCAGAAACAGTTATTGGCGTGGGTGAGAGTATTACAAACGTTAATAAGCTCGTACATAACACTGACCCTAAAGTGAGTGTATCGATAGATAGTAACTCTACGGTTGATGTTTCAAAGCCTGGAATTTCAACAATTATGGTGAATGTCACTAAGCCTATTGATGAAACTGATTCTGTCGGTAAACAAAAAACTGTTACAACTAAGTTGCCTGTGCGCGTGTACGTTTTGCCTAACGTGATTGCAGATAACGATTTGCCGGCTAAGGGCACTGCTGCGGCTAAGTTCATAGAAAAGAACTACACGAAGGTGACGTACGTAGCCGGTAAGGGCGGAAGTTTGCAAAAATCGCCTCTTAAGAATGCTGGTAGTGAGCCAGTTTCAGTATATTGGGTGCGAAACGACGCTAAGGGTTTCCTTATGCAGGTTCCAGATGTGCTTGCAGATAAGGGCTACGTGTTCAAGAATTGGACTTCTATTACGACTGAGACTCCAGCAGTTCCAGCAGATAAGCGCAAGGCTACAGAAGAAGAACGCGAAGCTTTGGCTCGTTTGGCTAAGATTGACGGAATACACTATGTTGCAAAGCTGATCAGTGATTCGCGCAACTCTACGCTTGCTGCTTTGCAAAATCTGCTGAACGAAGCGCAAAAGCAACATGCTGCGCAAGTCTACAATGCTAAGCGTGAAGAATTAGCTAAGATTGCCGAAAGTAAGGGTAAAATTGATCTAGCTTCTGAAATTCGTAAGTCTAACGATTCATTGCAAAATATTAAGAATAATATGCTTATAAAAGAAGGCATTGATGTTGATGAAATCGTTGAGCATAATCGTGAAAAAGCTTTGCTTGCAAAAATTGCTAAAGAAGCTGGAAATGAAACACTCGCTGAAGAAATTAGTAAGTCTAATGATTCCTTGGACGATTTGAGTAAGAAGCTAGAGAAGGCAGGAATAGACTTAGCTGAATATAACAAGCTTACTTTTGATAAGAAGAAAGAAGCGTTAGCTCAGTTTGCGGATATTAACGGCTTACATTATGTAGCTAGTATTATTCGCGCTAGCCACAAATCTTCTTTGGAAGCTTTCAAGAATCTTATAAAATCTGCTAAGCCAGATGTGAAGATTCCAGCCTATAAGGTTAATGAAGAAGATTACGCTTCGGAAGAACAGCGCGAGCTTCTTATACAAATTGCAGAAGAAAAGGAAAGGCCTGATATTGCAGCTAAAATTAGGCTTTTGCATAGCTCGACTTTGCAAGATTTGAAGAAGCTTTTTAAGGATGCGGGTGTGGATTTGTATGCTATTCCTGCCGCTAAGCCAAAGCATGAAATCACTATTACTGCAAACTTCGAGAAGATGGCTCCTATGAAGTTTAAGTTTAGTGGTTCTGCTCGCGAGGGTATTTTCACGAACTTCAGATTGCAAAACATGACTGAAGGTGATGTTAATAACACAACGGTTACGGTAGACGGCAAGGAAGTAACTATTAACAAGTTAGTTTCCCAGGTTAAGAATTCTGTAAACGGTATTAACGCAAATTGCGCTGGCACTGCATGCACGATTTCCGGCACTCCGAAGATTGTGGACGGAAAGCCAAAAGTTGAGCTAACGTTTACTACTACCGATAAGTACGGTCGCGAAGCGGAAATTACTGTTGAAATTGATGTGATTTCTGAGAGCAAACCTGCTCCCGTGCCAACTCCAGCACCTGTTCCAACGCCTGTGCCGCCAGCTCCTGCACCAGCTCCGTCGAAGCCAGAAGAAGAACCAAGACAAGAAGAATATCCGATGCCAGAATCATATCCGTATATTCCAATGCCTGAAGCTCCTTCGACTGAAGTCGTACCTGAACAGGCTGCGGAACCTAAGCAAGCAACAGAGCCAGAAGCCGTGAAGGATTCTGCAAAGCAGCCGTCAGAAGCTCTGCCTCAAACTGGTAGTGACGTTACACAGTCCGCGTTAATCGCCAGCTTGTTAGCGTCTGTTGGTTTAGCTGGATTTGCTGCTAAGCATCGCAGACGTAAGAACGAAGATAACGAAAGCTGATTTGTTGAGTCGAGGGTGGTGACTAGAATAACGAAGGTTCCGGTTCACGCTTAGCTATTGGGGCTTTGCGACCCGGGTCGCCCGAATTCCATAGGAGACATTATGAAGCAGGGTATTCATCCCGACTATCACGCAGTGCAGGTTACCTGCTCCTGCGGAGACACTTTCGTAACTCGTTCCACCGCAAATGGCGATCATATGACGGTTGACGTGTGCTCAAAGTGCCACCCATTCTATACCGGCAAGCAGAAGATTCTCGACACCGGCGGCCGCGTGGCTCGCTTCGAGAAGCGCTACGGTAAGAAGACTAAGTAGCTTTTTAAACGCCAGCCCTGCTTTCGTGTAACTCGCGGAATCGGGGCTGGCGTTTTATGTGCAACATACATGCGTCTTACAATATTTAAATTTAATATTTTCGATTCAAAATCCGCGTTATGCGCGACTACAAAGGAATATGATGGCTGAGTCAGTAGAGGAACAGTTCCCAGCAGCGGTTACAGCTCTAAACGAATACCGCGATATTGAAAATCGCATGGGAGAGCCAGAAGTAGCGTCTAATCCAGACGCAATTCGCAAGCTCGGTCGTAGACACGCAGAACTCGGGTCAATCGTAAGCGCGTACCTAAATTACAAGCAGCTTTGCGAAGACTACGAAGTAGCTAGCGAAATGGCAAGCGAAGACGAAGACTTAGCAAAAGAAGCAAAACAATTAGAAGAACAAATTCCAGCAGCAAAAGAAAAGTTGCGCACAGCGCTGATTCCTAGAGATCCAGACGATGCGCGAGACATGATTATGGAAATCAAAGCTGGTACGGGCGGCGAAGAAGCGGCTCTGTTTGCTGGAGATTTGTTGCGCATGTATATGCGTTACGCGGAAAAGCGCGGCTGGACTACCGTAATCCAAAGCGAAAATTCGACGGAACTTGGCGGCGTAAAAGACGTGCAGCTTGCGATTCGCGCAAAAGGTACGCCTGCTCCAGAAGACGGCGTGTGGGCAAGCATGAAATACGAGGGCGGCGTGCATCGCGTGCAGCGAATCCCAGTAACTGAATCGCAAGGGCGTATTCAAACTTCCGCGGCTGGTGTAATCGTGTTCCCAGAAGCAGACGAAGACGACGACGAAATCGAAATCGATCCAAAAGACCTGAAAATCGACATCTTCATGAGCTCTGGTCCTGGCGGACAGTCCGTGAACACTACTTATTCCGCTGTTCGTATGACACATATTCCAACGGGAATTGTTGTTAGCATGCAAGATGAAAAGTCGCAGATTCAAAACCGTGCGGCGGCTCTTCGCGTGCTAAAGTCGCGTTTGCTTGCCATGAAGCACGAGCAGGAGGCAGCGGAGGCGGCAGATATGCGCCACTCGCAGGTGCGCTCGTTGGACCGTTCTGAGCGAATCCGCACATACAACTTCCCAGAAAATCGTATCGTGGATCATCGCACAAACTACAAGGCATACAATCTTGACCAGGTGCTTAACGGCGATTTGCAGCCTGTTATCGACAGCGATATTCAGGCGGATGAAGCCGATCGCTTAGCTAAAGCCAAGTAAGCCAAGTAAGTTAAGTTATCCAAGTAAATTAAGTAAGATAAGTAAAATCACCACGTGGCTTGTAAAATGCAAGAAATTTTGCACATTTTGCGCGCATCTGCCGAAAAACTTGAAGATGCAGGAGTAGAGTCGGCAGAATACGACGCACGTTTGCTACTGGCTCACGCTTGTGGCGTAAGTTTGGCAGACTTAAACAAAGCGCTAATACTTGGCGATTTTAAGGATTTTTTGCCCAATTATGCTAGCAAATATAGCGATTTTATATCTAGACGTGCTTCGCGCGAGCCATTGCAGCACATTATTGGATGCGCAACTTTTCGCTACATAGACCTAATAGTTGGCAAAGGTGTTTTTGTGCCGCGGCCCGAGACAGAAGTCGTAGTTCAAGAGGGATTAGATTGGATTCGCGCAAATAATCTAAAAAATCCTATTGTTTTAGACTTGTGCGCAGGGTCGGGAGCGATTGGATTATCGATAGCAAGCGAAGTTGCAGATGCGCAAGTGTGGGCAGTGGAAAAGTCTCCCAAAGCTTTTGAATATTTGCAAAAAAACTACAACAAAATCGCGGAAAAATATGATATTTCAAACAGATATCACGCAATATTAGGCGATGCTACAAACGTTAATCTGCCTGAAAAAGCTGCGATTAAAGAGAAAGTAGATGTAGTAATCACAAATCCGCCGTATGTGCCAGAAAGCCAGCCAGTAGAGCAGATTGAAGCTCGCGACTACGACCCTAAAATGGCGCTATATGGTGGATCTCAAGACGGGCTACTAATACCGCAAAAAATTGTAAAAGCGAGTTTTGCATATTTGCGTAGGGGTGGAATAATGATTATGGAACACGATATTACGCAAGGAGAAGCGCTTGCAGATTATGCAAAAAACGTAGGATTTAGCAGCGCAAAAGTCAAAAACGACTTAACAAACAGAGCAAGATTTGTAGTATGCAAAAAAGAGGCTAAAAATGAGTAAAATTTGCACGATTAACGAAGAATCATTGCAACTTGCAGCGCAAATAATCAACGCAGGCGGCGTAATCGTAGTGCCAACAGACACAGTTTACGGAGTAGCATGCGACCCATTTAACGAGGATGCAGTAGCGAAAATCTACCAACTAAAGCGCAGACCGCGCACAAAAGCCTTGCAAATACTTATGAGTAGCGTAAGTGACTTAGAAAAACTTGGGCTTTACTTGCCAAGCCCACTAGACGTACTTGCGGAAAAATTCCTGCCAGGCGGATACTCACCAATCGCGCGCGCAAAAAAAGATTCGGTAGCTACAAGGCTTGCTACGCTTTGTAAAGCAGATAGTAGTGACGTTCAAAACAATAATAAAAACAAAATCCAAGCTGAAGCAACGCAAGGCGTGCGCGTGCCAGATTGCCCAGAATTAATGCAAATTTTAAGAGTTACGGGCCCTTTGGCTGCGTCTAGCGCAAATCGCAGCGGAAACGAGAGCGCAGACAGCGTAGAAGAGGCAGTAGCAGCTTTTGGAGACGAAATTCCGCTGTATTTAAATGCCGGTCCAACTCGCTCACACGTAGCAAGCACAGTAGTTGGCGCGGATGCAAGCGATAAAGACGGAATTGTGATTTTGCGCGAAGGCGTAATAAGTGAAGAACAGATAAGAGCAGAAAGTCGCAAGAAATGAGGGTATACCTGTTTATAGCAGCAATCGCAGGAGGCGCAACTTGGCTAATAATGCCGCTTGTACGTCATCTTGCGATTCGCATAGGAGCCGTTGGAAAAGTGCGCGCTCGCGACGTGCACACAATACCTACGCCACGTATGGGTGGAGTCGGAATGCTATTCGGCTTTGCTGTATCAATGGCGTTTGCAAGCTCCATGCCTTTTATTTCAGGGCTTTTTACAGGAACACACCAGCCGTGGGTAGTTTTAGCTGGAGCTGTACTCGTATGCCTTTTGGGTGTTTGTGACGACATTTGGGACTTAGATTGGATGCTAAAACTTGCAGGTCAATTGCTAATAGCTGTTTTTGTAGCATGGGGAGGGCTTCAAATCGTAACATTGCCGCTCGGCTCTCTAGTTACAGCGTCTCCAAGTCTTTCAATCGCAATAACCGCAATACTAATCGTGGCTTCAATTAATGCAGTCAACTTTGTAGACGGACTAGATGGACTGGCTTCTGGAATTGTGGCAATTGGCGGAATCGCCTTCGCGACATACTCTTATATTCTTGCGCGCACATCTCCAAGCTACGCTTCAATGGCAACTCTTATAGACGTTGCAATGGTTGGAATGTGCTTAGGGTTTATTTTGCACAATTGGCATCCTGCAAAGCTTTTTATGGGTGATTCTGGCTCCATGCTAATCGGGTATTTAATAACTTGCGCGTCTATTATAATGACGGGTCACTTAGATCCATCTGCAGTGCACACAAGCATATATTTGCCAGTATTTATGCCGATTTTGCTTCCGATTTTAGTGCTGTTTTTGCCAGTGTTAGACATGTGTTTAGCAATATGCAGAAGGCTTGCAAAAGGGCAGTCGCCAATGCATCCAGACCGCATGCATTTGCATCACAGAATGTTGCGCATTGGGCATTCTGTGCAAGGAGCGGTGCTTATTTTATGGGGTTGGGCGGCGCTTATATCTTTCGGGTCAATAATGATTCTGTTCTTTAAAGCGGTTTACGTGCTTGTTGGCATGATTATTGCGGCAGCGCTGCTTACAGTTCTTACAATGATGCCATATTTGCGCCGTCGTCTGCCAGAGCTACGAAATTCGTAAAATAATACTCGAATACTCGCGAATCATAGTTTATGAAACGCGATTTTTACAAACGTCATAGCAAAAACGTATAGTAACCCTATGGCTACAACTGATATGAACACGGAATCCGTGTATGCTCCTGTTCCACAAATTTTCGAGAAGCTCGGACTTGCTTATGATGATGTGCTGTTGCTTCCAAATGAGACTGATGTTATTCCTTCCGAAGTGGATACAACTACTCATCTAACTCGCGAAATCACTATGAAAGTTCCTGCAATTTCTGCAGCAATGGACACAGTAACCGAGTCCGATATGGCTATTGCAATGGCTCGAAATGGTGGAATTGGTGTTCTTCATCGCAATCTTTCTATAGATGATCAGGCTGCGCAAGTCGATATTGTTAAGCGCAGCGAGTCTGGTATGATTACCGACCCACTCACTGTTCACCCAGATGCAACGCTCGCAGATTTAGATAAATTGTGCGGGCGTTTTCATATTTCTGGTTTGCCAGTGGTAGATAGCGAAAATCGTCTAGTTGGTATTATTACCAATCGCGATATGCGTTTCATTGCTTCCGAAGACTATGATCGTTTGAAAGTCAAAGACGTGATGACTCGCGAAAATCTCGTCACTGGTCCTTCTAATATTTCTAAAGAAGACGCGCATCGTTTGCTTGCAGACAACAAAGTTGAAAAATTGCCTTTGGTTGATGCAGAAGGCAAGCTTACTGGTTTGATTACTGTTAAGGATTTTGTGAAGACTGAGCAGTATCCAGATGCTACTAAGGATGATCAGGGTCGCTTGCGCGTGGCTGCTGGAATTGGCTTCCTTGGAGATGCTTGGCAGCGTGCGTGCGCGCTTATGGAGGCTGGAGTTGACGTGCTTGTGGTTGATACTGCAAACGGCGAGGCTCGCTTGGCTTTAGATATGATTCGCAGAATTAAGGCAGATAAGGCGTTTGACGGAGTACAAATTATTGGCGGAAATATTGCTACTCGCCAAGGCGCTCAGGCTATGATTGACGCTGGTGTCGACGCTGTAAAGGTTGGCGTTGGACCAGGCTCTATTTGCACTACGCGCGTTGTTGCAGGCGTTGGTGTGCCTCAGCTTACTGCTGTTTATGATGCGGCTCAGGCTTGCAAGGCTGCTGGCGTTCCATGCATTGCTGATGGTGGTATTCACTATTCTGGCGATATTGCTAAGGCTTTGGTCGCTGGTGCTGACACCGTTATGCTCGGCGGTACTTTGGCTGGTTGTGAGGAAGCTCCTGGAGAGAAGGTTTTGCTTCACGGCAAGCAGTACAAGCTTTATCGTGGCATGGGTTCGCTTGGCGCAATGGCTCCTCGCGGTAAGAAGTCTTATTCGAAGGATCGCTACTTCCAGGCAGACGTTACTAGCTCCGACAAGGTGGTTCCAGAAGGCGTGGAAGGAGAAGTTCCATATCGCGGTCCACTTAACGCTGTGCTTTACCAGTTGCTTGGCGGCTTGCATCAGTCCATGTTCTACGTTGGTGCGCACAATATTAAGGAAATGCAAGAGCGCGGTCGCTTTATTCGCATTACGGATGCTGGTCTTCGCGAATCGCATCCTCACGATATTGTGATGACTGCAGAAGCGCCAAACTACAGCGGTTTCCATAACTAAATCGCGTGGTGCGCGTGGTGTGTATGTCGCGCGTATTATGCGATTAAATCGCGTATAAATCGCAAGTAATTTTGAAATAAACGGCGAAGAGTTAGCTAAGTCTTTTTTGCTACTTTCTAACTTTTCGTCGTTTTTGTTTTGACAATTCGTATAAAATTATTGTATAGTTAGTGGGATATCCCACTAAAAATGAGGTGTTTTGTGGAAGTAGTGAAAGATTATGACGTTCGTCTTGATAGTAAAAAGCGTGTAACTCTGCGCGGAGCTAAATACCCTTATTACAATGTTAAAGAATGTGATAATGGTTGTATTTTATTAGAGCCACGTGAGCTTACTATTCCTAAGAGTATCTCTTCTAAAACTCTTAAAAGTATGGGTGAAGCAATCCGCAATTTTAAGATTGGCAAAGTCTCTGAACCTGTTGATCTCTCTGACTTCTAGGAGTAAGTGAATGAACTTCAATATTAGAATGGGTATTCCAGAGATGTCTAATATTTGGGAGAGATTGAAGAAAGAGTTTCTAGAAGGCAGTATAAGTAAAAAAGATCTTTCTCTTTATAAGAAATGGGGAAAATCTATGAAACTTTTATCTGAAAATCCAAGGCATCCAGGATTGCATACTCATGATATTGAAGAATTGACAAATAGATATGGTGTTAGAGTTTGGCAATCCTACTTGGAGAATAAAACAAGTAGTGCAATGAGAATGTATTGGGTTTATGGTCCAGATCATATGTCAATAACTATTATCGGTTTAGAGCCTCACCCTGAAGATAAGAAAAATGGATCATATTCTAGAATTTCACTTTCTGATATGCCAGAGATGTGATTTTAGCTGTTAGTCGTCGCTGGGAAGATGTAGGCTGATGGGTTCGAAAAAATATTAGGAAAGGAACGAAAATGGCTGAAGCTAAGGAAGATCTTACGTTTACGCCGGAAGAATCGCGCTTAATTTGGATTGATTGCGAGATGACGGGACTCGATATTTTCCACGACGAATTATGCGAAGTATCTGTAGTTCCAACTGATTTTAATTTGAAAGTTCTAGACGACGGAATTGATTTAGTGATTAAGCCGAGCGATGCTGCTGTGGCTCATATGAACGATTTCGTACGCAATATGCACACTTCTTCTGGGCTTGTTGACGAATGGAATAAAAACGGTTTGCCGCTAGAAGCAGCGCAAAAGCAGGTAGTTGAGTACGTAAAGCGCTTCCTGCCAGAGCGCGGAAAAGCGCATCTTGCTGGAAACTCCGTTGGCTCCGACAAAAAGTTCCTCGACCGTTACATGCCAGATTTAATGGCAAATCTGCACTATCGCGTAATCGACGTAAGCACGTTGAAGGAGATTTCGCGCAGACTTTACCCAGACGTTTACCGCAATAAGCCGGCAAAACATGGCGGCCACCGCGCGCTCGCGGATATTATTGAGTCGATTGACGAGTTGAGATATTACCGTGACATGATGTTCGTTCCAGCTCCAGGCCCAAGCGAAGCACAGGCAAAAGCTGGCGCACAGCACATTGAGAGCACGAGCTTGCTTCGTGACTATGAGCGCCGCGGTGAAGCATTAGAAGACGTAAATTCCGCAGAAAAGCGCGACTATTAAACAAAGCGCGACTACTAAACGCAATAAAAGGTACTGCCAATGAAGCAATCCGAAGCCCTAACCATAATCAACGCTGGTGCAAGCGTTTTCATTACCGGCGCTCCGGGTGCAGGTAAAACCTACGTATTAAACGAAGCTATTCGCGCAATGAGAAAAAACGGTTTAAACGTGGCTGTAACGGCTTCTACCGGAATCGCAGCAACGCATTTAAACGGTCAAACCATTCACTCGTGGAGTGGAGTTGGAGTTTCAAACGCGCTTAGCGATTCGCTTCTTAAAACCATTAGAGCTAGGCGAGGGAAACGCATAAAAGCCACGGAAGTGCTCGTGTTGGACGAAGTTTCAATGATTCACGCGTGGCTTTTCGACATGGTTGATGAAGTATGCCGCAAAGTGCGCAAAAACTCTGCTCCCTTCGGCGGACTTCAAGTAGTTATTTCGGGAGATTTCTTCCAGCTGCCTCCTGTGAGTACTTCTATGCGAAATCGCGATGTGTTCGAGCCAAGTCCAGAGTTTATTGAGTCGCGCGAAAAGTATGCTGCTGCTGGCAAAAATCCAGAAGGCTATATTACGGAATCTTTCGCCTGGGATGCTTTAAAGCCTGTTGTGTGCTATTTAACTGAGCAACATCGTCAGGATGACGGCAAATTGCTTGAAGTTTTGACGGATATTCGTGGCGGTCTTGTAAGCGACGAAGATAAGCAAGTGCTTGCCAGTCGCCTTGGTGAGTATCCGCAAGACGATGAAGTTTCGGTTCATCTTTTCCCTACGAACTCACAAGCAGATGGTTTAAATAATGTGCAGCTTGCGGCAATTGATGCTGAGCCTCACGAATTCGTGGCAACAGAAGCCGGCCCTAAAAATCTCGTCGAGCGTTTAAAAAAGAATATGCTCGCTCCAGAACGGCTTGTATTAAAGGTTGGAGCTGCAGTGATGGCGTTGCGAAATGATCAAGATAAGCAGTATGTGAACGGCTCGGTTGGGCGAGTTTTGAGATTCGCACCTGAATCTAAAGGTGGATGGCCGATTGTTGAGTTTGAAAACGGCAATATTGTCACTCTTAAGCCGGCTGCTTGGGAAATGACGGATGGTGAGACTGTTCTTGCTAGCGTAAATCAAGTGCCACTTAGATGCGCGTGGGGAATTACGATTCATAAATCGCAAGGTATGACGCTTGACAGTGCGGTAATGGATTTGCGTAGAACTTTTGCTCCCGGAATGGGATATGTGGCGCTTTCTCGCGTGGAAAATCTTGGCGGGCTTTATTTGGAAGGTATTAACGATCGCGCGTTTAGTGTTTCGGCGGATGCTGTACTGTTAGACGGATTCTTGCGTGAGGCTTCTAAACGCGCGAGTGAGTTGCTTGCTAGCGACGGTGCTGCTGCTTTCGTAACAAATAATGCGGAAGATGATTCTGCGAATCAGCAAGAGTTTGACATTTTTGGCGCTGTCAATTACGCAGATAATGAAGAGTTTTCTTTCGATAACGAGTTTTAGCATTTTGCGCCATGACTTGCCTGAGCGCTTAGAGCGTTTTGCGACTAATCCGCGCGAACGACATAATCTATATTCCGCTTTTTGTACGTGATTCGGGTCAAAATTGGTACAAAATGCGGAGGATGTTTCCAGAGTTTGTAGTCCAACACTCCATTTAGAGCTACAAAGTCGGTAAAGTGTTTTTGCTTTTGATTAGCTGTGTAAACAAGTGTTTATGTCCTCATGCGCAAATAGATTGGAACGCATGAATTCCAATGTACTTCGTATGTCTCAGCTGTTCCTTCGTACGCTGCGCGAGGATCCAGCAGACGCGGACGTAACTTCCGCAAAACTTATGCAGCGCGCAGGCTATATTCGTAAATCTGCCCCAGGTGTGTGGACTTGGTTGCCGCTTGGACTCAAGGTTTTAAACAAGGTTCAAGCGATTATTCGTGAAGAAATCAACGGTATTGGTGCGCAGGAGGTCCACTTCCCAGCGCTTCTTCCACGTGAGCCTTATGAGGCTACAAATCGTTGGGAAGAATACGGCGATAACATTTTCCGCCTTAAGGATCGTCATGAGGCTGACTATCTTCTTGCTCCAACGCACGAAGAAGTTTTCACATTGCTTGTTAAGGATATGTATTCTTCTTACAAGGATTTGCCAGTTACTTTGTATCAGATTCAAACGAAGTATCGCGATGAATTCCGTCCTCGTGCAGGTCTTATTCGCGGACGCGAGTTTATTATGCAAGACGCTTACTCGTTCTCGATTGACGAAGATGGTTTGAAGTCTGCTTATGTTGAAGAGCGCGCTACTTACGCTCGAATTTTTGACCGTTTAGGCATTAAATATGTGATTGTTCACGCTGTTTCTGGCCCTATGGGCGGATCGGATTCTGAGGAATTCTTGGCTCCAATGGCAATTGGCGAAGATACTTTTGCGCTTGCTCCTTCTGGAAAAGCTTGGAATGTTGAGGCTCTTACCACTCCAGAAATGCATGAGGTTGACTGCTCGGCAACTCCTAAAATGGAGACTCTTGATACTCCAGATGCTAAGACGATTGAGGCTTTGGTTAAGGTTTCCAACGATTTGCATCCGCGTGAAGACGGCCGCGAATGGCAAGCAAGCGATACTTTGAAGAATCTGATCATTGCTGTTAAGCATCCAGCTGATGCTGAGGGTGGTGAGCACGAGGAGCCATGGCGCGAAATCGTGGCTATTGGTATTCCAGGTGACCGCCAGGTAGATATGAAGCGTCTTGAAGCTCAGTTTGCTCCTGCAGAAATTGAAGAAGCAACTGAGGATGATTTGAAGGCTCATTCTGAGTTTGTTAAGGGCTACATTGGCTTTAGCGTATTAGGTCCTCAAGCTCGCAAAGAGGGTAGTGGAATTGAAAATCCTGTCCGCTACTTGATGGATGCTCACGTTGTAAAGGGCAGCGCCTGGGTTACAGGAGCCGACGAAGACGGAAAGCATGTTTACAACGCTGTTTACGGCCGCGATTTTGAGGCTGATGGTGTTGTTGAAGCAGCCCAGGTTCGCGATGGCGATATGAGCCCAGATGGTTCCGGTCCATTGAGCTTCGAACGCGGTGTTGAGATTGGTCAGGTGTTCCAGCTTGGTTTAAAGTATTCTAAGGCTTTGGGCTTAAGCGTTCTTAACGAAAATGGTAAAGCTGTACCAGTTTGGATGGGCTGTTACGGTATTGGCGTTAGCCGCGTGATTGCATGCTTGGCAGAAACGCATCACGATGATGCTGGTCTTGCATGGCCTATGGCGATTGCTCCAGCTCAAGTTCACGTCGTTGCTACAGGCAAGGATCAAGTTGCTTTCGATGCTGCTGAGAAGGTTGTTGAAGAGCTTAGTAAGCAGGGAATCGAAGTAATCTTCGACGATCGTCCAAAGGTTTCTCCAGGCGTGAAGTTTAAGGATGCTGAGCTTGTTGGTGTGCCGCTGATTGCTGTAGCCGGCCGCGATACTGTGAACAATGGAACGATTGAAATCCGCGATCGCAACGGTTCAAACGTTGAGGCAATTCCAGTGGATGAGGCTGCTGCTCGAATTGTAGAGCGCGTTCGTGAACAGTTGTAATCGCAATAACTGTTAACAACGAATCAGCGATTAAGCAATTAAACTATTAAACAATTAAACGACTAAGCAATATTGCCGTTGGTGTAATGCTTTGTATATTATACGCATTATTTTCAGCGGCAATATTGCTATGAATAGTAAAAAATTATCTAAATTATTAGAATAGAATGTTCATAAGTTTTAATGTTTAATTCTATTAAAACTTTCTAAAAATCATTTACACCTCCTTCAATATCGTCATATTGGTTTTCTTCGACTTGTGAGACGAAATCTATTGTTTCTTTTGCTGAAGATTCAGCATCATAATGGTATTCTTGGCTGTCGTTTTCTTGCGAAGAATCCATAGAATATGTATTAGCCATAGGGTTTTTCATCGCCAAGCTCAAATCTTGGTTGGAATAAGTCTCTTGATTTGACCGATTTTCTTGGTTTATTTGATTAGTGTGATATTTGCTATTGTTACTCTGATCGGTTCTTCCACGATTATAAGAGTATTTAGTAAAAGCACTGATTCCTCGATTTAGGTCGTGTCCAATTGCGGTTGCTTCTAGTACAACTCGAGATCGGTCTTCTCCGTCTTTGTGCCAGGATTCCGTGTTTAAATTTCCACATACGACTATCGCGTCTCCCTTATGCACGCTTTTTAGTACATTTGCAGCTAAAGACTTGTATGCTTTTACTGTCATCCAAGTTGTCGGTCTATCTTTCCACTGTCTTTCCTCGCTATGATAGTAAGACGTTGTGCTTCCTATTCTAAGTGAGCATGCTGGTGAGTTTTCGTTGCGACTAAAGTTCACAGGGTCATTCCCTACATAGCCGCTGATTGTTAGTGTTGCTTGTTGTTGTGCCATATTCTTAACCTTTCAAAAGTTTGGACTGCGACTAATTTAAATCTCAAAATTCATCGCGCAACACGTGTTGATTATTGTGATTTTCAATAAATTTGCCGCAGTAGAATCAACTATGAAGTATCAAAAATAGTTTTGCAAGATATTTTTATCAATGTGGTTAAAGCCTATGCTTTATGCACATCGTTTAAAAACTCTTGACAAAATATATAAAACTGAGTAAGCGAGTCTAAAATGCGGAAAATATATGTAGATTGATATACTTAGCGGAAGTAGTTTTTGTTTTTCATTAGCATTGGAAGGTGAAGCTTGAATTTTTTGCCTACATGTTTGTGTTATTTGAATCAGGGATTACTGAAAAGTAGTTATTAATCACGTGGAGAGAGGACTACATTTATGTGGCATAAGTCGCACGTATTTTCTGCAAAGAAATGTTTAGCTGCTGCAGCATCAGCCGTTGCCTGCGTAGCAATGATTGGATCTACTGCAGTATCTGCTAGTGCTTTGGTTATAGTGCAGAATCACAGTGTTGCTAATGTTAATACTAATTGGCAAGTTCAGAATCAGTCAGTTGCAAGCTACATTTTAGGTGCAATTCGTGATGTGCGTTCAAAGTATTATGACGATGGCGTTACCCTTATGAACGGTATGCCTCTTGCGGATTATGTTGCTTCTAAGGGTCTTACAAAAGAGCAGTATATTAACGATATTCGCTATGATCGTGCTAATGAAGAGGATGCTTATCGTCGTGCAAATGAGACTGTTCAGCATGGAAAACTTGGTCATTTTGCTGCGGATGGTGTGAGCCTTCCAAACTACGATGGTCGTAAGGCTTGGGGCGAAAACGTTGCTTGGGGTGAAAGCCCAGAAGAAGCTATGTCGGATTGGACTGCTGGAGAGGAATCTGCATTACACCAGTCTAATGGTGCTGCAACTACTGACAATGCTCATCTTTACCAGATTTTGAATCCAGAAAACATTTCCTTCGGATATGGCGAAATAGCAGGTACCAAATACGGAAGAGTATCTGTTTTGACTCTTTCAACTCAGGTTGGAGACACTGACTACCCACAAGGCAAGTTAGGTGTTGCTCCTCACCTTGATTTTGCTTGGATTATTCGTAATAACGATATTGCTGTTGGTGCAAATGCTTACACCGACAAGCAGCTTGAGTATCGTTGGCTTTCCTACAATTTGAATACTCAGCAGTGGGCTACTATTGCTGATTGGAGTACTGGAAACTGGGCTTCTTGGGTTACAAAGCCAGGTGATTATTGGCTGCATTGCGAAGCTCGTGATCCTTCTACCAAGAAAGTTGTTCTAGAAAAGACAATTGCTTTCCACTACACAGTTCCAAGCCAAACAGTTATTACTGGAACTTATGCTGGTTGGCAAGGCAGTAGTGTTCTTCTTGGTGCATCCACTAATAATCCTAATGGTTCTACCAAGATTAAGATTTATGATTACAATGCTAAGCAGTGGGTTGAAGGATTTGATGGTCCTTGGGCTTTGTGGAGCCCACGCCCAGGCATTTACTGGACTCATTTCGAAGCTTACGATGAGAACGGTAATTTGTCGGATGTTAAGACCTACGCTTTCGGCGTGTGAATCTGATTAGTAAATCTGATTAGTATCATTTAAAAAGCCTGCAAACGTTTTAAACGCTTGCAGGCTTTTGTTTACTTATTTACTTTAGTTTTATTTGCGATTTACCAAATGTGTACGCGCTCGCTTGGAGCAAGCCACATCTCGTCGCCGTCTTTAACGTCGAAAGCATCGTAGAACAAGTCAACGTTGCGCGCAATGCCATTAGTGCGGCACTCTGCAGGGGAGTGTGGGTCGATTTGAAGGTATTGCTCCGCAATCTCGTTACGAGCCTTTGAACGCCACACAAGTGCGTAGCTTAAGAAGAATCGTTGCAAAGCAGTGAAACCATCAATCTTAGGAGCGTTCAGCAAAGTTTCGCGAATCGCATCGTCACTTCCGTCGATTTCTTGTCCCTTGCTCTTTTGCAAAGCAAAAGCATAGGCTTTAAGAGCAATAGTTACTCCGCTTAAATCACCAATGTTTTCGCCGATTGTTAAAGCGCCATTTACGTGAGGCATTGCATCGCGCTCTTCTTTGCTCTTTAAGTGAGAGTATTTAACAATAAGCTGCGTTGGTGTAAAAGCATTGTATTGCTCAATAAGCGTTTTAGTGCGCTCAGTGAAGTTGGTTTTGTCTTCTTCAGTCCACCAATTGTTAAGCACGCCGTCGCCGTCGTATTCGCAACCTTGATCGTCAAAACCGTGGCCGATTTCGTGACCGATTACGGCACCAATAGCGCCGTAGTTTGCTGCGTCTGGAGCACTCGGGCTAAAGAATGGCGGCTGCAAAATCGCAGCTGGGAACACAATTACGTTAAGCAGCGGATCGTAGTAAGCGTTTACAGTTTGCGGAGTCATCTGCCATTCTTCGCGATCCACAGGTTCTCCAGCTTTTGCAGTATACCTACCAAACACAAATCGAGAAACTTCGCGCATATTCTCAATTAAGCCAGCGTCTTCCTTAATATTTAGCGCAGAGTAGTCAATCCAATGATTAGTATAACCAATATTTGGTTCAAACTTGCTAAGCTTTTCCAAAGCCTTTGCTTTAGTTTCCTCGCCAAGCCAGCTGCTGTGAGAAATCGACTCGCGGTAAGCGTTAATAAGATTGTCAACTAAGCCTTGCATATACTTTTTAGAAGACTCAGGGAAGTGCAAGCGCACGTATTCTTTACCGACTTCTTCGCCGCAAGCATCGTCAACAACTCCGATTGCGCGCTTCCAGCGGTCGCGCGGCTTGGTGGCGCCGGAAAGAACTTTGCCGTAGAAGTCAAATCGCGCTTGTGCAAAATCCTCGCTTAACATGCTTGCCCAGCACAAAATCACGTGCACGCGTGCCCAAAGCTTTAGATCTTCTAAGTCGGCTTCTTGCCAAATCTTATTCAATCCTTCTATAAAGCTTGGCTCGTGAACTACTACTTTGCTAAAAGCTTTACGAAAATCTATTGGCTGATTCTTTGCTTCTTCGGAATCGTCGTAAGATTTTTGAGCAGCATCCAAGAATGCGTCAAGATTCAGCGCTTCAAGCGTTTTTGCCAAATCCGCATAATCGTAAGGATTATAAGTTTTTTGAGAATCGCGTGTTGCTACGTTATCCCAGTGGTTGCTTGCGATTTGTGTTTCAACCTTCAAGAAACGTTCCGATTGCTCTCTTGTAGTAGTGGCATCACCGTATCCAGCTAAGCGCAACAATGAAGCCACCATTTTTACGTATTCAGCGCGAATCGGAGCGTAATTATCTTCGCGATAGTATGCTTCGTCTGGCAAGCCCAATCCAGCCTGCTCAATGTGCATAATATTCGTCTTAGGGTCTTTAGGGTCTCCGCAGACGCCAAAAGCAAACATTGCATTTGGACCACCGTATGGAGTAAGAGAAGCAATAGTGCGAACCAGGTCTTCCTTGCTGTTTGCCGCATCAACAGCGTCTAAATCGCTCTTAATTGGCGTAATTCCAGCTTTTTCAATAGATGCAGTATCCAAATAGTTGCGGTATAAGATTCGCGACTTTTTGGCTGGGCAATCTTCGCTTTCTAAAATATCTCGAATTTGCGTCTCTGCATCTTCTGCGAGCTTGTAGAAAGCACCATACATTGGCTTGTCTTCTGGAAGAGTGTAAGTGTCAATCCAAGGACCGTTTACGTAACGGAATAAATCGTCTTGTGGTCGAGTAACCGATGAGAAGGAAGCTGGGTCAAAATTTACAGCAGAAATTTCCTTCTGCGATTCTTTATTATTATTATCATTGTTATTAGGCATGTGCCTAGATTACAAGTATTAAGCGACATCATTAGCTAGTATTTTCGCTATATTTTGCGCTATTTTCGTGCCTGCGCGTTAGTCTTAAATCATGATTGAACTTAAAACTCCATCCGAGATTGAAGCTATGAAGCCTGCGGGTCGCTTCGTTGGTAGTATTCTTAAAGATTTACAAGCAATGACAAAAGTTGGAACAAATCTTCTTGAGATTGATGACTTTGTTCGTCAACGCATTATGAGCCGTAAAGGTGCGTCTTCTTGCTATGTTGACTACGCTCCTGATTTTGGAACTGGTCCTTTTGCGCACTACATTTGCACTTCTGTAAACGATGCTGTTCTTCACGGAGTTCCTTTTGATTACAACCTTAAAGACGGCGATTTGTTGACTCTTGACTTAGCGGTTAACGTTGACGGATGGGTTGGAGATTCTGCTATTAGTTTCGTGGTTGGAAAGCATGCGGATCCTGAAGATTTGCGCTTAATTAAGTGCACTGAGGAAGCACTTGAGGCTGGAATTAACATGGCTCAGCCTGGAAACCGCCTTGGAGACATTTCTGCAGCTGTTGGATGCGTTGCTCACGAGTATGGTTACAGCGTAAACCTTGAGTTTGGCGGTCACGGAGTTGGCCATATTATGCATGGCGATCCGCACGTTCCTAACGATGGCACTGCGCATCACGGCTACAAGCTTCGCCCAGGCTTGGTTATTGCTATTGAGCCGTGGTTCTTAAAGACTACTGACGAGATTTATCAAGATCCAAAAGACGGTTGGACTCTTCGATCTGCTGACGGTTCGCGTGGCGCTCATAGCGAGCATACGATTGCAATTACAGAGAATGGTCCAGAGATTTTGACCGTACGCTAAACTTCGAATAGTAAGTGCGTAAAACGAATAATATAAAATATAAAGAGGTACTTTAAATAAATGGCGGAATTTGATTTTGCCCAAGCGTTAAATGATGTTGAAGCAAAGTATTCTTTGATTTCTAAGGCTTTAGACGTTAATTCGTTGAAGACTGCTATTGCAGATTTAGAAAAGCAGGCTTCGGAGCCTGGACTTTGGGATGATTCTGATCACGCTCAGCAAGTTACGAGTAAGCTTTCGGCAGCTCAGTCTCAATTAAAGCGTTTACAAGCCGTTGAGCAACGCATTGAAGATACTAAGACTTTGATTGAACTTGGTCAGGAAGAAGAGGATGCTGATTCTATGAGCGAGGCTCAAGAGGAGCTTGGCTCTATTGCTCACGAGTTGGACGATATGGAAGTTCAAACTCTTCTTGACGGCGAATATGATGCTCGTGCAGCGGTGGTGACAATACGCTCTGGTGCGGGTGGTGTGGATGCTGCCGATTTTGCGCAAATGCTTCTTAGAATGTACTTGCGTTGGGCGGAACGAAACGGCTACAAAACTAAGATGATGGATACGTCTTACGCAGAAGAAGCTGGTATTAAATCCGCCACTTTCCAAGTTGATGCCCCATATGCGTATGGTCGTCTTTCCGTAGAAGGCGGCACTCACAGAATGGTTCGTATTTCTCCATTCGACAATCAAGGCAGGCGTCAAACTGGCTTTAGTGCCGTAGAAGTAATCCCACTTGTTGAAGCTACAGATCATATTGACATTCCAGATTCTGACATTCGTGTGGATACTTTCCAGGCGTCTGGCCCTGGCGGACAAGGCGTAAACACTACGTATTCCGCTGTGCGCATCACGCATTTGCCAACTGGTTTGGTTGTTTCAATGCAAGATGAGCGCAGCCAGATTCAGAACCGAGCTGCTGCAATGGCGGTTTTGCAATCGCGTTTACTTGTGCTTAAGCATGCTGAGGAAGCAGCGAAAAAGAAGGAGCTTGCTGGAGATATTAAGGCAAGTTGGGGAGACCAAATGCGCTCATACGTGCTTCACCCATACCAGATGGTGAAGGATTTGCGCACTGGCTACGAAACTTCGCAAACTCAGGCTGTTTTTGACGGCGATATTGACGGTTTTATTGAAGCTGGAATTCGTTGGCGTCACGAACAGAGAGTTGCAGCTAAAAAAGAGGCTGAGGAAAAGTCGCAAGCTTAGTCTGCATTAGATAAAATTCAAGATAAAATTCAAGATAAAAGTCAGAATAAAAATCAAAAATAAAATATAAAATAGTTAAAAACAAAATTAAAGTATATCGTTCAATAGTTCGTAAAGGAAACTGCAGAATATGTCTCTGATTTCACTAGAACATGTGTCGAAGATCTATCCTAAGGGTACGCGCCCTGCTTTGGACGATATTTCTTTAGACGTTAATCGTGGCGACTTCGTGTTTCTTGTTGGAGCGTCTGGATCTGGTAAAACAACTCTTCTAAGCTTGCTGCTGCGCGAAGAGGAGGCCACTAAGGGCGAGATTCACGTTGCTGGTAATGACTTGCGACGCTTAGTGAATCGTCAGGTTCCGCAGTATAGACGTACTCTCGGCTTTATTTTCCAGGATTATAAACTGTTGAATAATAAAACCGTGTATCAGAACGTGGCTTTTGCACTAGAAGTTATTGGCACGAGTCGTTCTACTATTAAGTCGCTTGTTCCGCGTGTGCTTGAAACGGTTGGCTTAACTGGTAAGGAAAATAATTATCCGCATGAGCTTTCGGGTGGTGAAGCTCAGCGTGTTGCAATTGCGCGCGCGTACGTGAATCATCCGCAAATTCTTCTCGCTGACGAGCCTACTGGTAATTTGGATCCAACTACTTCGCTTGGCATTATGGAAGTTTTGGACGCCATTAATCGTACGGGCACTACAATTGTTATGGCTACGCATAATGAAGAAATTGTTAACTCAATGCGCAAGCGAGTTGTGGAGCTTCATGCTGGAAAAATTGTGCGAGACGAACGCGAAGGCTCTTATGATTCTGCGCTTTATTTCCCAGACGCAGATGTTGAGCAAAAGTCGAAAGCTCAGCAGGCAGTTGAAGGCGATTCAGGTGTTCGTACTGTGGCAGATTCAGGCTCTGATCACACTAGTTTTAACTCGTCTTCTGAAGATCCTAAAAATTACAGATTCATGTCTAAACGCGCAAAGCGTGCAGCTCAAGCAAAGCAGGCTATGGATGCTGTTGCGCAAACTTTGCAAAATGGTTCTGAAGATAATGAGGGTATTGCTCGACTTGCGCAATCTGTTCATTCAGGCAGAACGGGTAGATATGGTGAAGTTTTTCAGCCTTTAGAAACAACTATGACTTGGGGGCGTGGTCTTTCAATTCCACCAGCTCCTCCCGTGCAAAAGTCGAATGATGCTGAAGATATGAAGAATTCAGATTTTGCAGATTCTAGCAACTCTTCGGATTCTGGCGATTCTCTTGATTTAAGTGAGAATCAAAAAGATAAGAATAATACAGAAAATATTGTCGAAAACGATATTGAAAATTCTAGCGAAAATTCTGGCGAAAACGTCGGCAATACAAGCGAGAATCCAAGCGAAACTGGCGATTATATTGAATCTAAAGAATCCAATGAAAAAAGTAAATCTGAAGCCAGTAAAAGCGAAAATCTTAAGAACGAAGGAGACGAGTAATGCGATTGCAGTTCATATTCTCAGAAACGTGGATTAGCTTGCGCAGAAACGTTTCTATGATTGTTTCGGTAATGCTCGTTACCTTCATATCGTTCTTGTTTATAGGCGCATCTGTTCTTATGCAAGCGCAAATCACAAAAGCCAAAGGCGATTGGTATGACAAGGTAGAAGTTGTAGCATGGCTTTGCCCAGACGGTACAAGTCAGTCAGCATCCTGTGCTTCTGGAAAAGCTCCTACTAAAGAAGAAATTGTAAAATTGGAAAACATTATTAACCAAGAGTTAGGTGATGATGTTTCGAATATCACTTATGTTAGTAGAAGCGAATTTTACAAGAATACTTTTCTTAAGCAATATCCTAATGGCTTATATCAGGGGCGTACTTTAACAGCTGCTGATATGCAAGATTCTTTGCGACTAAAGCTCACAAATCCAACCAAATACCAGGTTGTTTCAGAAGTTCTTTCTGGCAGAAATGGTGTTGAGGAAGTAGTAGACCAAAGACAAATTTTTGACCCAGTGTTTAGCGTTTTGAATCATGCCACGGCTGTTACAATCGTGCTTGCTGCAGTTATGGTTGTTGTTGCGATTATGCTAACCGGTACAACTATTCGTATGTCTGCAGCATCTAGAAAACAAGAGACGGAGATTATGCGACTTGTGGGCGCGTCTAATTGGACAATTCGCATGCCATTTATTTTAGAAGGTGCTTTTGCGTCCCTTATGGGCTCTCTGCTATCTGGGTGCGCGCTAAGCGTTGTTGTTAAAGTGTTTATTACAGATTGGCTTGCACAAAACGTTCGTTGGATGCCATTTGTAAATCAAACAACTGTTTGGATGACAGTTCCAGTGCTGGTTCTTGGAGCCGTGCTACTTTCAATAGTCGCCTCCGCGGTTGCACTCAGAAGATATCTGCAAGCGTAAACATAAAAGAAAAATTTAAATTATCAATAAATTATGAACATTAATAGATCATAAATAAAAAATCATAAATAAAAAAATTTTATCGATAATAGAATTTTCAATGTATAATTCGCATTAGTTGTGTTTGAATTATTCTACTTGAAAGGGAAGTAAATATGGAAAGCAAGAAATGCCATGCAAAATATTGTAAGCGCACTGTTGCAAGCGTGATTGCAAGCAGCTTTCTTATGCTTTCTGCCGGTATTACCTTATATGCTTGCCAGCCACTACGCGCTGATGCAGTTACCATGCAAGATTACAACAGGAAAGTTCAAAGTAATGCCGCTCTTAAAAAGCGTCTTGCTGGAGTCAATAAACAGCTTGCTGATAAGATCCTAGAGCTCAATGATTTAAACGAACATCAAATCCCTAATCAAGTCCGTGCTGCTCAGCAAGCTCAGGAGCAAGCGCAACAAGCTATGGGCCTTGTTGAATCAACAAATCAGCGTTTGCAGTCTGCGCAAAAAGACAAACTCGATTTAGAAGAAAAAATCAAGCAGACTGGCGAAGATTTTGATGATGCAAAGGCTGCTGTAGCTCAACTTGCTCGCAAAAGTTTCCATGGCTCCAATGCCTCTAACGTAATGGCAATGGTGACTAACTCCACTACTACCGAGCAGTTTGTTGGAAAACTTCAGTCAGAAGCTGCTGTTGCACGTAGCGAAGCAAATGCTGCAAATGATGCTGCTGTTACTTTGAGTAATTCTATGAATAGACGTCAGCGCTTAGCTGCTATTGAAACAGAGATTCAAAAATTAAAAGCAAAAGCTGATTCTGAGGCGCAGAGTGCTCAGGCTGCGGCTAAGGCTGCCAGTGAAAAGCAGCGTTCTCTTCAGTCTTTAAGAGATCAGGGAACTATTCTAAGAAAGCAGTTAGAGAGTCAAAAGAATAGTCTTACTTCTCAAGATGCTCGCGAAGCTGCTGAAATAATTGCTTTGAAGTCACAGATTGACGCTCAAGCTAGGGCTTTAGCTGCTACGGCTGCAGCTCGCATGAATCCTAATAATGGTAATCGTCAACAGCTTAGAGGCGGCGGCAGTTGGAATACTCCTTCTTTGCCTTCGCTGCCGCTTTCTAATGGTGCTGCAAATGGTATGAATTACGCGGTTCCTGGGAATTGTCCTGCTGGTTCTGGCAATTGCTATGGTCATAATACTGGTAACACAGCTGGAGGTTCTGCCTATCCAGCTCGCCAATGCACACTTTGGGCGTATTTGCGCAGATCACAGCTTGGTCTTCCAGTAGGATCCTTTATGGGCAACGGTGCTGATTGGGCGAATTCTGGGCGTAGACTTGGGTATCTTGTAAATCGCACACCGCATGTTGGTGCTGTTATGGTATTTGCTAGAGGAGCTGCTGGATCAGATCCTACATATGGACATGTTGCTGTTGTTGAACGCGTTAATTCGGACGGTTCGGTACTGATTTCTGAAGGTGGCGTTGGATTTGCTACGTTCCCGTCTTATAGGACTATTCGTAATGCTGGCAATTATGAGTATGTTCACTATTAATTTTTATGATTCGATTTAGGCTGGTGTAATTTGGATAAAAAACCTGGTTCAGATGGTACTTTAACTGTTGCAAGAAATAAAAAAGCAAATCACGACTATGCGATTGAAGATTGCTATGAAGCAGGTATTGCTCTTACTGGCACAGAGGTTAAGTCTTTGCGCGAAGGCAGAGCTTCTTTAGCTGAAGCGTTTGTGAATATTGATAGACGTGGTGAGATTTGGCTAGAAGGCGCAAATATTCCAGAGTACTTAAATGGCACTTGGAATAATCATGCTCCTAAGCGCAAGCGCAAGTTGCTTCTTCATGCGATTCAAATTGCTAAGCTTTCTAGGCAGATTGAAGCTAAAGGTTATACCATTGTGCCTTTGAGGATTTATTTTAAAGGCAGCTACGCTAAAGTTGAGATTGCTTTGGCGCGAGGCAAAAAAGAGTACGATAAGCGTCAAGCGTTGCGCGAAGAACAAGATAAGCGCGAAGCATTGCGCGCTATGCGATACAAGAATATGCAATCTAGGTGATTTGCTGTTTGTGATTGTATTGCGACACGCCGTATATTATTCATTTTTGTGAATAATATACGGCTTTTGATTTTGCAATTCGTTATTTTTTGCTGATTTTTAGCATATTCATGTATGTCAATTTATGAATATTCAGTTTTTGCATTTTAATAATCGCAATTTAGTAGCGTTATCGTGTATAGTTATGCATATCACTGTAAATTATAAGTTATTTATTCTTTAAATATTGGACAGGAGAAGAAAATGCTTAAGTCAAATAAGATTTTTAAGTCAATTAAGCCTATTGCAGCAATTGCAACTCTTGCATTGATTGGATGCACATGCGCATGCGGTCCAGCCGATTCTAAGGCAGCAGACCCAGATGTGGCACGCAGCTACGATGTAAGCAAAGTTCAAAAAGACGATGAGATTGCAAAACTTGTTCCAGAAAGCGTTGCAAAAACTGGCGAATTAACAGTTGGTGTAAACGTTAGCTATGCTCCAGCAGAGTTCTTCGCTGCAGATGGCAAAACACCAGTCGGCTACGAAATCGACTTTTCTAAAGCTTTAGCAAAATTGATGGGCTTAAAAGCGAAGATTATGCATGCTCAGTTTGATTCCATTATTCCAGCAATCGGAAGCAAATATAACGTTGGAATCTCGGGCTTTACTGTAAACGCTGAACGTATGAAGTCCGTTGATTTTGTAACGTACGCAAACGCTGGCTTATCTTTTGAAGTTCGTAAAGGAAACCCAACTAAAGTAGATCCAAAGAATCTTTGCGGCAAAAAAGTTACATTAGAAACAGGCACTGTTGGCGAGCCAATCATGGAAGAAGCTAAAAAGCAGTGCAAGGCAAATAACGATAAGCCACTAGAAATCATGAGCTTTAAGGAGCAGACCGACGCCACTACAGCATTGCTTTCTGGTCGTGCAGACGTTATGTATGCTGACACTCCTGTAGCTGGTTATGCTGCAATAAAGAACAATGGAAAGCTAGAGATTCTAGAAAGCAGCAACGACGCGGAGCCAATGGGTGCAGCTGTTAAGAAGGACGATGCTAAGATGTTAAAGCTCATTAAGGCCGCAATCGATAAGCTTATGAAGAATGGCGTTTATAATGACATTCTAAAGAAGTGGGGTGTTGAAAACGTTGCCATTAAGGAAGCGCAAGTAAATCCAGAAGTCTGATCTTAAATTTGGCGTGCGTTTGTAGCTATTAGTATAGTGAAAACCGCACGCCTTATTTGTATTTAATATATTTGTACATCGCAAGTGCGTTAATTACTAGTTAATAATCCGCTAGTTATTATTCACATATGTGACAATTTAAAATGTTAATGGAGAAAATATGTTTAACAATGCGAGTAAGAAGCTTTCGCAAAATTCTGATGGTGATCGAATTCTACCAGTCAAAAAACCTGGACCAATCATAGCTGGCATAATCGTAGCTATAATTGCGTGCTCGCTGCTTTATTCTATAGTTACAAATCCGCGTTTTGAGTGGAATGTTGTAGGCATATATCTAATAAGCGACAATGTTCTTACAGGCATTGCTTGGACGCTAATACTCACGTTCTTGTCTATGATTATTGCAATCGTTCTTGCTATAGGATTAGCAATGATGCGTAAGTCTGTAAACCCTGTTCTTCGAGCCGTAAGCTGGTTCTTTATTTGGTTCTTTAGGGGTACTCCAGTTTATACGCAGCTAGTATTTTGGGGAATGTTTGCTGTGCTTGTTCCTAAGTTGAGTATGGGCATTCCGTTTACATCCGTTGAGTTTTTCTCCATTGATTCCAACGTTGTTATGACTTCTTTAAACGCTGCAGTTATTGGATTGTCTCTTAATGAGGCTGCGTATTTGTCGGAGATTGTTCGTGCTGGTTTAGAAGCTGTGGATGCTGGTCAGGTTGAGGCAGCTCAAGCTCTTGGCATGGGCAGGTCTTTGACTATGCGCAGGGTTGTTTTGCCTCAGGCTATGCGTATTATCGTTCCACCTTTGGGCAATGAGACTATCGGTATGCTTAAAACTACGTCTCTGGTTTTAGCTGTGCCTTTTACCTTAGAACTTCAGTTTGCAACAAATGCTGTAGCAAATCGTATTTATAAGCCGATTCCGTTGCTTATAGTTGCTAGCGTTTGGTATTTAATTATTACGTCTATTTTGATGGTTTTTCAAGTTATGTTAGAAAAGCATTTTGGTAAAGGATTCGAAGCAAAAGACATTGTAAACAATGCTCAAATTAACTCTAATGCTGCAAAACGTGGAGATAATGCGATTAAAGCGAATAGTGACGCTGTAAAGGGTCGCAATAATGCAACAATGTTAGGTTTTAACGCATAAACATATAACGCATAAACCGCGTCAAAATTACAAATTTTATATAATCGTAATTAGATTTGAGGAAAAATGACTGATATTTTAACGGTTGATACACAAAGCCAAAATGTTACTAAAAGTGATACTCCAGCAGTAGTCATAAAGGATTTACACAAGTCCTTCGGTAATCTTCAAGTCCTTAAGGGAGTTGACATGACTGTTAATCCAGGAAGTGTAACAGTCATACTCGGTCCTTCTGGAAGTGGAAAATCAACCCTATTGCGATTGATAAATCAACTAGAAAAAATTACGTCTGGTAAAATCACAATTTATGGCGAGCGCATTGGCGTAAAAACCGTTATACATAAAGGTAAAGAAGCATTGCAAGCGTTAAACGACAAAGAAATTGCAGCGCAACGCGCAAAGCTTGGAATGGTGTTCCAACGTTTTAATTTGTTCCCACATATGACGGCTATTGAAAACGTTATGGAAGCGCCAGTTCATGTTTTACACATGGACAAAACCGCTGCACGCGATTTAGCAATTAAAGAACTTGAACGTGTTGGAATGGCAGACCGCGTAGACCATTATCCTTCTCAGCTTTCGGGTGGTCAGCAGCAGCGAGTTGCCATTGCGCGTGCGCTTGCGATGAAACCAGAAATAATGCTTTTTGACGAGCCTACGTCTGCATTAGACCCAGAACTAGTTGGTGAAGTGCTTAACGTTATGCGTGATTTAGCTAATGATGGAATGACAATGATTGTTGTAACTCACGAGATTGGCTTTGCACGAGAAGTTGCAGATCAAGTTGTGTTCATGGATGGCGGGAAAGTTGTTGAATGTGGTACTTCAGGAATCATAGATTGCCCACAAACAGAAAGATTTAAAGATTTTCTACATCACGTTTTATAAGTGTTTTGCAAGTATTTTGCAAGTGTTTTTCGCGTATTTTAATAAGATTTTTGCATATTTTCGACATGTGTAGAAACACGCACGCTTTATAACGTACAATAGAAAATTATGTGTGGCATTGTAGGATATGCAGGTTTTGGCACAGTTTGCTCAAAGCCTCTAGAAGTTTGCTTAAATGGGTTAGAACGCTTAGAGTATCGCGGATATGATTCATCTGGAGTAGCTCTTGCTGCTCCAGGAATGGATTCTATATGCGTACGCAAAAAAGCTGGTCGCTTAGCTGTTTTAAGAAAAGATATAGAAGCTGATCCAATGCCAGAAGCGAGTGTGGCAATAGGTCACACTCGATGGGCTACGAATGGCGCTCCTTGTGATTTAAATGCGCATCCGCATGTTAGTGCCGACGGAAAAATCGCACTTATTCACAACGGTATTATTGAAAACGCTATTAGTCTTAAAGAACAAATGCAAAAAGAAGGCATAGAGTTTTCGTCTCAAACAGATACGGAAGTTGCAGCAAAAGCGCTTGGAAAAATCGCGAATCAAATAATTGAAGAAACTGGTAAGCCAGATCTTTTTGAAGCAATAAGACGAGTTGCAAAAATTCTTAAAGGAGCTTTTACTCTACTTGCAGTAGACGTTAGACAGCCTAATATTGTTGCTGCTGTTCGTCACGATTCGCCGCTTGTAGTAGGTGTTTCAAATAACGAGTATTTTCTAGGCTCCGATGTTGCTGCTTTTGTTCAATACACAGATAAAGTGCTTGAAGTTGGTCAAGATCAGGCTGTTTTAATCGGAGATATAGAAGGAAACAAAAAAGCACAGCTTCGTCTTACTGATTTTGACGGCAACGAAATTGAAAACCCTAGTTGTTTTACAGTAGACTGGGATGCTTCTGCAGTAGAAAAAGGCGGATGGGATTCCTTTATGGATAAGGAAATCCACGAAGATCCGCATGCCGTAGCTGATACTTTACGAGGACGATTCGACGCAAAAGGGAATATTATTCTTGACGAAGTTAGGATTAGTCAAGATATTTTGCGATCAATCGACAAGATAATAGTTGTGGCTTGTGGAACAGCAAGCTACGCTGGATTAGTTGCAAAATATGCGATTGAACATTGGGTGCGCGTGCCAGTAGAAGTGGAGTTGGCTCACGAATTTAGGTACAGGGACCCAATTTTAACGCATAGAACACTTGTTGTCGCAATATCTCAATCTGGCGAAACAATGGACACGCTAATGGCGTTAAGGCACGCGCGCGAGCAGGGTAGCCGCGTGCTTGCAATATGCAATACTCAAGGCTCGAGTATTCCGCGAGAATCGGATGCTGTACTTTACACTCATGCTGGCCCAGAAATCGCAGTTGCTTCTACAAAAGCATTTGTTGCGCAAATCGTAGCAGCATACATGCTTGGGCTTTATTTGGCTCAAGTCAAGGGAACAATGTACAGGGATGAGATTCAGCAAATTGTGTCTCAGCTTAAAGAAATGCCAGATAAAATCCAAAACGTTTTAGATACGCAAGCTGATTCGATTATGCAAGCCGCAAAGAAAACAATAGACGCAAAATCGTTCCTGTTCCTTGGCAGGCATGTTGGCTACCCAGTTGCTTTAGAAGGCGCATTAAAGCTAAAAGAGATTGCGTACACGTTTACAGAAGGTTTTGCGGCAGGAGAATTAAAGCATGGCCCGATAGCTCTAGTAGACAAAGGCGAGCCAGTTGTTGTTATAGTGCCATCTTCTAGAGGCAGAGACGTTTTACACGCTAAAGTAATCTCGGGAATTGAAGAAGTTAAGGCTCGCGGAGCGTTTACGATTGCGGTTGCAGAAGATGGTGATCCAGACGCTGAGCGTTACGCAGATATTGTGTTCTGGCGCCCTAAATGCCCAACGTTGTTAAGTCCTTTAGTAGATGTTGTAGCATTACAACTTTTTGCTATGAATATGGCAAAGCTTAAAGGCTATGACGTTGATAAGCCTAGGAATCTTGCAAAATCTGTAACTGTAGAATAGTAGTGAATATTATGTGTGCAAGAAGCCCGCAGAAAAGTCGCAAGCAGGATTTTGGTTGTTTTGTTATGCGTAATATAAACCGTAATATAAACCGCGTTTTTGTTCGTAATATAAAGCGCGTAATTTCTGCGATTACATGCGTTTTTATTGTTGCTTTTTGTGCGTCATGCGGATCTGTTGATTCTAGAACAAAAATAACAGTATGGTCTTGGGAACCAAGCATGAAGCGGATTGCGGCAGATTTTGAGAAACGAAATCCAGATATTCGAGTTAGCGTTAAAGATACAAGCGGATACAACAATCTTAATAGCGCTATTCAAGACGGTTACGGTATGCCAGATGTTGCTCAGCTTGAATATCACGCTTTGCCACAATACGCGGTTAGCGGACAACTTTTGGATATTACAAATCGCGTTCAAGGAACTCAAACATTTTATACGCCAGGCACATGGTCTTCTGTTCAATTAGGAGGACGAGTTTATGGATTGCCAATGGATTCAGGTCCTTTAGCATGGTTTTATAATCAAGACGTATTCAACCAAGCAGGTGTGGATGCTACGCAAATTCACACCTGGAAGGATTATCTACATGCTGCAAGAAAATTAAAAAATATTGGCGTTTATATTGCTGCAGATTCTGGAGATGCAAGTTTTTACAACGCTATGATTTGGCTTGCAGGAGGAAGACCTTTTATAACTTCTCACGATGGTAAAACCGTTACAGTTCGCTTAAGTAAAGACAAAGGAACAAAAGACTTTACTAAATTTTGGCAGTCCATGATTGACGAAGATTTGGTTGATACAAGACTTGCAACTTGGACTCCAGCTTGGAAAAGTGCAGTCGGTTCTGGCAGCGTTGCATCTGTTTTTGCTGGAGCATGGATGACATCGCTTTTAATGCATGATATTCCAGGCGGAGCAGGGTTGTGGCGTGTAGCGAGAGTTCCGACTATGAATGGAAACAATGACAATGCGCAAATGGGAGGATCTGCTCTAAGCGTCCTTCAGTCTAGTCGCAAGCCTGAAGCCGCGATGCGTTTTGTGAATTTTGTATGCCATGATCAGACTGGTATTAAAGAAAGAGTTTTATCTGGAGCATTCCCAGCAGACGTTGTGACTCTTAGAGACAAAGCGTTCCTAAACAAAACAATGGTTCGTGATTCTCGCGGAATCGATGTGCCATATTTCGGAGGACAACAATTCAACCGTATTTTTGCAGATGCAGCAAATCATGTAGATACAGGCTACAAATATTTGCCGTTTGAAGTATATTCTCGTAGCGATTTTCGTTTCACAGTCGGTTTGGCCTATGATTGGAACAGAAAATCAAGAGCACGTTTAACAGTGCAGTCGATGATTGATGCAGGCATTAAACAAGACGATGGTAAGGATTTTCAACTTCCAGACGACCCTGGTCCTAAAATTAGTCTTAAAGATGGTATTAATCTTTGGAAAAAAGACTTGAAAGAATACGGGTATAATCAGGGTTTTGTTGTGCGCTAGACTTATGCACTTTAGGTCTGTAATCCAAAGGAAAAGTCGCTAGCAGCCGATCGTTCGTCTATAAATCTCGTACATTCCTTTAAAAATCAAATTTGGATCGTAATAATCAATAGTTTCAACGTCTTTTTCAAAAAGTCGTCCCAAGCCGCCTGTAGCAACAACCTTAAAAGGCTCATTTATTTCTATTTTGAATTGCTCAATCGTGCGCTCAATTCCACCCAAGAAGCTGTAATACAATCCAGCTTGCATAGCAGGACGAGTTGATTTTGCAAGAACGGATTTAGGGCGCGAAATCTCAACTTCTGGAAGCTGAGCAGTATTATCCCATAGAGCTGCAGCCGCCGCACTAATTCCCGTGCAAATAAGTCCGCAAGTAATTGCTCCGCTTTTATCAACGTAGTTATAAGTGGTAGCTGTGCCAAAATCTATAACTAATACGGGGCCACCGTATTCGTAAAACGCGCCAACACAATCCGCTAAGCAGTCTGCTCCCAAAGAGCGTGGCTCGTCAATGCGAATATTTACGCCAGTTTTTACTCCAGGGCCTACAATCATAGGGTCGATTTGCAAAAACTTAACAATGCTTGCGCGGAACGAGTGCATAACTTTTGGGACAACCGAAGCAACAATAACATCTTCAACATCGTTTACGCTAAAACCGCTAAGATTTAAGAATTGCGTAATCATAATGCCGTATTCGTCGGAAGTGTGATTTGCTTTTGTAGTCATTCTATACGTGCCAACAATCTTGCCGTTCTCCAAGAATCCAAGCACAATATTCGTGTTGCCAATGTCTACTGCTAAAAGCATATTCGCCTCCGTTGCATTTGTTGTGTGTTGCCAAACTTAAGTATGCGCATCTTTAGAGCAATACTACATTAATGCTAAGTCCGTTGCGTTCAATTTGATTGTTTGTGCTTGCTGCTTTAGAAAATCGCATAAAAGTGTGGCGGTGTAGCACAGTAGGTGATAAAGTCGAAAACAATGGCAGCGAGGCTAGAAAGGAAATGTAAATGATAAATCGTCAAGCAATATTGCACCGACCACTTTCACAATATGCGTATTCTACGGCAGAATATTGTTTAACAATTCGCTTGCGTGCGGCAAAGAATAATCTTTGTTCATGCGTTTTGCATTACGGAAATCGCGTCGATTTGACTCCGTTAGATAAGTTCCGCACGTTGAAAATGGAAAAGATTGCAAGCGACGATTACTTTGACTACTATGAAGCAAACATAAGCAGCGATTTAGATAGAGTTTGTTATTACTTTGAGATGCAAGATGCGGATGAGTGCTTGTATTTGTACGCCGATACTATTGCGACTGATTTTCCAGAAGATCGTACAGAAGTCTACCAGTTCCCATTTATTCGCCGCGAGGAGATTAGCGACGTTCCTAATTGGCTTAAAGAGGCTGTTGTTTATAACATTTTCCCAGATAGTTTTGCAGATTCTAAACGTAGCATAAGTTGCGAGGCAAAAGATTATTTTGATGAAAAAACTGGCCAAACTTTACACACTCGTTTGGGTGGAACCATTAGAGGAATAATCGAAAATCTTGATTATATTGAGGATTTGGGCTTTAATTGCCTGTATTTGAATCCTATTTTTAAAGCTGCAGAATACCATCGTTACGATCTTCTTGACTACTACCATGTTTGCCCTAATTTAGGAACGGACGACGATTTTAGGGAGCTTGTTAGCGAGGTTCATAATCGCGGCATGCACATAATTATTGACGGCGTTTTTAATCATTCTAGTTGGTATTTCTTCGCGTTTGACGATGTTGTTAAAAATGGCGAAAATTCGCGATACAAGGATTGGTTCTATGGATTAAAGTTCCCTGTTAAGCGCCCCGAAGATGGTAAGCGCCCAAGCTACACGTGTTTTGCGTATGAGCGTAAAATGCCAAAGCTCAATACTTCTAATCCCGAAGTTCGCGACTATTTTATGGACGTTTGCCGCTATTGGCTTGAAGATTTTGATGTTGACGGTTGGCGTTTGGATGTTGCGAATGAAGTTGATAAAGACTTTTGGCGTGCCTTCCGCTCTGTTGCTAAAAAGACTAAAAATGATAGTGTGCTAATTGCTGAGATTTGGGAGAATTCTGAGCGTTGGCTACAAGGAGACATGTTTGACTCCACTATGAACTACGAATTCCGCAAAGTTTGCCGCGATTTCTTTGCTTTTGACAAGATTAATGCGCGCGAGTTTAATAGTCGATTTGTAGATATGCTTTTAAGATACCCATTCCCGATTGTTCAAGGTCAATTGAATTTGCTTGATAGCCATGACGTTAGTCGCTTTAGAAGCTTGTGTGCTCAAAGCTCTTCGGAAGCTTGCGACTTTTCTACGGCAGATAAGCGATTCCGCTTGGCTGAGCTTTGTTTGCTTACATCTGTTGGAGCCCCAAGCGTGTTCTATGGTGATGAGCTTGGTGTAATTGGTTTTGAAGAGTGTGATTATCGAGCGCCTATGCCTTGGTCAAATCCTGTCAGCGATAATCGTGATTTATTCCGCGAACTTATAAAATTGCGTAAAAATAACGATTGCTTTATTCATGGTAATTTTAGAGTTCTTGACTATGATGAGCGCGGAAAGTTTGTGTTTGCGCGAGAAACTGACTCTAAGCGTGTTGTTGTAGCTTTAAATGCGTTTAATGAATCTAACGATTCGTTTAGTGCTTTGCCTGATTGTAAGCCGATTATTAGCTACAATTATGATGCTCAAAATCAATCTCTTGGAGCTTTTGGATACGCGATTTTTGAAGTAAAATAGCGATTTATTAGCGATTTTACTGGCGATTTAATCAATAAAAGTGGCACTTAATCAAGTTATTTAAGTGCCACTTTAATTTACAAACGCAAGATATCTATAAGCTTAAGAAAAGCTGGTGTATTCTAGTGTCTTCATCAAGCTCTGGGTGGAAAGCTGTTCCGATTTGATTTCCTTGGCGCGCGGCAACAACGTTGCCATCTACAGTTGCAAGAGTTTCTGCATTCGACCCGACTTGCACAATATAAGGCGCGCGAATAAATGTCATCGGCACTTTGCCAAGATTTCCAAACTCAGATTCGTAGTGGAAGCTTCCAAGCTGGCGGCCGTAAGCGTTGCGCTTAACTGTAACGTCTAGCGTGCCAAATCCGCTAACTTCGTTACCTTCCACGTTTTTTGCAAGCAAAATCAAGCCTGCACAAGTGCCAAGAACTGGCATTCCGCTTGCAATCCTCTCACGCAAAGGCTCGAGCATATTTTGCTCTTTGAGAAGCTTCGATTGCACAGTGCTTTCGCCGCCCGGTAAAACAAGGCGGTCAAAAGACTGCTCCAAGTCGCGCGCTTGACGAAGCTCAATAACGTGTGCGCCTAATTTTTCAAGCATTAAGCGATGTTCAAGAAAAGCACCTTGAACAGCTAAAACTGCTACAGTATGCGAGCAATTATTTGTATTGATAGGTGAGTTTGCCAAAATAATTCGCCTCAATTACTCGCCGCGATTTGCCATTAAAAGCTTGATTTCCTGCTCGTTAATACCAACCATCGCTTCGCCCAAATTCTCGGAAAGCTTAGCAATCATTTTAGCGTCTTTGTAATTAGTCACAGCCTTAACTATTGCAGCAGCGCGCTTTGCTGGATCTCCAGACTTAAAGATGCCAGAGCCAACAAAAACGCCTTCTGCACCAAGCTGCATCATTAAAGCAGCGTCTGCAGGGGTTGCAACACCGCCAGCTGCAAAGTTTACAACAGGAAGTTTGCCGTTTTGTGCAACGTACTTTACAAGATCGAAAGGCACGCGCAAAGTCTTAGCTTCCTCAAAAAGCTCATCTTCGCGCATGCTTGTAAGCTTGCGTATTGCGGAATTCATCATGCGCATGTGGCGCACAGCTTGAATAACATCTCCAGTTCCAGGCTCGCCCTTTGTGCGAATCATGGAAGCACCCTCGTTAATCCTGCGCAAAGCTTCTCCCAAATCTTTTGCACCGCAAACAAATGGAACTGCAAAATCGCGCTTGTTAATGTGGTAAACGTCGTCTGCTGGGCTAAGCACTTCGCTTTCGTCAATGTAATCAATCTCAATAGCCTCAAGCACCTGCGCTTCAACAAAGTGACCAATACGGCATTTTGCCATAACAGGAATAGACACAGCTTCTTGAATGCCGTGAATCATAGCTGGGTCGCTCATTCTAGAAACTCCGCCAGCCGCGCGAATATCGGCAGGAATACGCTCCAACGCCATTACAGCGCAAGCTCCAGAATCTTCAGCAATTCGCGCCTGCTCCGGAGTAGTAACATCCATAATCACGCCGCCCTTAAGCATTTGTGCAAGCTGGCGATTTAGAGCAGTGCGGTCTTGGCTGCCGTTATTTTGCGGATCCGAGGATTCGTTTACTGTTACCGTAGTATTCAAGTTCTCTGCCATTATTCCTCGCTTTTTACTAAACCTATTAAACGCATTTTTATGTTGTACATTGTTATACTACACATTTTCATGCATCTATTAAACGTATGTATTTTGTTAATATGCAAGCTAGCGTGATTCTAATCTTTTTAGGATTTTGCGCACGTTTGCAAGTTTACGTCTGTTGGCATTTAACCACATTCGTAGGATATATGGTAATAAAATAGGCTTAAAATATATGAAAAATCATGCAAATATGCAATGTGTTGTTTAGACTCACCGCATATTCGTTTGACTTGTGAATCGGATACGATTGTGTTTGCCGTTGACTTTATGGTTGCGAAAGTTGCAGCTAGATAAAGCGACGAGCTGTAAAACAGAATAAATATAAATTAAATATAAATAATGTATCTAATTACAATCCAGAAAGGTTTGTTGAATGGATAACAAAGAACCCAAAGATGGCGCGTACAATAACGACGCGACCGATAAATTCTATGGGCAAGAAAACGCAGAGCAATCGCAATTTAGTTCTAGTACAGATGCTTCGCTTAACGCTGCGTCTAAAAGGGGATATAAAACTAATAAGCGTGGTTTAGGAAAATTCTGGCTTGTTTCTGTAGCAATCGTAGTAATTGCAGTGGTTAGCGCTATTATTGCAACGTTTACAGGTCCACAAAAAAATCCCGCAAGTCAAACATCTTCTACACAAGTATCAAATAAAACTGTGTCAATTGGACTAAAACTTGCTCCTACAAATCTCGATATTCGCAATCAATCTGGCTCTTCCTTGGAACAGTTATTGATTGGAAACGTGTATGAAGGTCTTGTAGCTAGAAATACTAAAAATCAGGTTGTTCCATCCCTTGCAAAGAGTTGGGAAATAAGCAAAGATGGCTTAAAGTACACGTTCCACATGCGTAAGGGAGTCGTGTTTTCTAACAAGCACAGGCTTACTGCTAAAGATGCTGAGTGGTCTTTTAACGAGCTTGTTGCAAAGAAATATCGCGGATCAAACATGGTTGGAAAAGTTGAATCCGCTAAAGCTAAAGATGATTACACGTTTGAAATCAAGCTTAAAGAGCCAAACGCAAAGCTTTTGTGGGCGTTGTGCTCTAGAGCTGGCTTAGTCTTCGATAAGCTTGCGAATTATGATGCTAAAACTCAAGCTGTTGGATCTGGCCCGTATTTGGTAGAAAAGTTTGTGCCGAATGACCGTGTTGTGTTAAAGGCAAATCCGTGCTACAAGGGTATTAATAAGCCTAGAACATCAAAAGTTGTTGTTCGCTATTTTGTGGATGATGTTGCTGCTGTAGATGCGCTTTCTTCTGGAGCTGTTCAAGCTTTGGCGCCTATTTCAGGTCAGCTTGCTAAGACTTTTAAAGCGAATGCAAAGCGCTATGTTGTTAAAGCTGGAAACAGTACCGATAAATTTGTGCTTGCTATGAACATGAATGGTGAGCGGACTAAAGATAAGCGCGTGCGCCAAGCGATTCGATATGCTATTGACCATAAGCAGATTATTGCTTCACGCGGCGGTACGGATGCTTTGCTTGGTGGACCGATTCCTTCTCTTGACCCAGGTTATGAGGATTTGACTAATATTTACACTCATGATGTTAAGCGCGCTAAGTCATTGATGAAGGAGGCTGGTTTCAGCGAATCAAATCCTTTGCATCTTTCGCTTACATACCCGAATATTTATGGAACGCAACTTGGTGACCAGTTGAGGTCTCAGCTAAAGAAGATTGGCATTGATCTGAAGGTAAACATTGTAGAATTTACTACTTGGCTTCACGACGTTTATAACAATAAAAACTACGATTTGTCTATGGTAGATCACAATGAAAGCCATGATTTTGGACAATGGGCAGATCCTAAATATTACTATGGTTACAACAATAAGCAGGTTCAGGATTTGTATGCTAAGGCAATGCTTTGCGCTAATACTAAGGAGTCTAATAAGCTTCTTGCCAAGGCTGCGAGAATCGTTAGCAAGGATGCTCCTGCAGATTGGTTGCTTAATTATAAGGTTGTTACAGCTAAGGTAAAGAATCTTGAAGGCATGCCTTTTGATATTAATCAAGTTCTTTTGCCGCTATACAACTTGCGACTTAGCTGATTTGCTCTAAATTCTCCCGAGAATGTTGCTGATTTACGGCATGTTGGACTACAAAGTGCGGAGATAGTTGACGGGTTTTGTAGCTCAAGATGGTGCGCAGAGCAACAAAAAGCGGAAATTTTCGGAAAACATTAAATTAAGTAAGGGGTTTGTATGAAGCGCATGATTCTTCGACGCATCACGTTGTTTTTTGTAGCGCTGCTATTTATTTCTGCAATCGTATTTCTTGCTCTTAGAGTTTTACCTGGAGACGTTGCTCAAGTTATGGCTGGCTTAAACGCGCCAGATGGAAAAGTTGAGCAATTAAGACGCGATTTAGGATTAAACAAGCCCCTTTTCGTTCAATATTTAGAGTGGATTTTTGGCGTTTTTAGAGGCGATTTTGGTGTTTCAATGCTCACTGGTCGCTCCGTTGCATCCACTATTGCTATGCGTGCTAGTATAACTTTTCCACTTATTTTCCTTGGACTTTTAATTGCGCTCGCAATTGGTATTCCTCTTGGATGCTTGCAAGTTTTGCATTCTGGCAAGGCTTCGCAAGTAGTCGCAAGGTTTTGTGCTATTACAGCAGGATCTGTTCCAGCTCTTTGGGGTGGAATGATTTTAATCATGATTTTTGGCAAGGGCATTGGTTTGGTGGAGCTTTTCCCTACTCAAGGTTTTCCAACAGATGGTTGGCGTGATTTTGGTAGTGCGTTTTTGTCTTTGATTCTTCCAGCGCTAACAGTTGGCATTATTGTTGGATCTGGTTTTATGCGTTACACTGCAGCATCATTAGAACAGATTTCTAATAGTGACATTGCATTGCAAGCCATGGCTTGTGGAATGACTAAAAAGCAAATGATTTGGAGAGTAGGCTTGCGATTAGCGTTGCCGCAGCTTGTGTCTGTAATCGGCTTGACTTTTGCGCACATGATTATGGGCGTAATGGTTATTGAAAATCTGTTTTCGCTTCCTGGAATGGGTATGGGTCTTGTGCGCGATGTTGGTTTGCGAGATCTTATATCTGTTCAAGGCAATCTTTTTATGCTTTCTGCATTGTTCTTGCTTGTTGGATTTGCGATTGATGTATTGCATCGTTTGCTGGATTCAAGACTTAGCCAAGATTCAAGTGGGGAGTGATTCAAGCAATGATTAAGTTTTTAAGCCGCATTTGGCGCGGAATTATTGGAAAATTTGTTTGCATTATTTTGTGCTTGTGGATTTTTGTAGCTGCGCTTTCCTTTGTGTGGACGCCTTATTCTCTTCTAGAAACAAACGGATACCAGGTATGGCAAAAGCCTTCGCTAAAGCATTGGCTTGGCACAGATGGCACGGGTGCAGATATGCTTAGTTGGCTTATGGCTGGTTCTAGAGTAGAGATTTTGCTTGTTATTTCAACAATTGTGATTGCAAGCGTTGTTGGGTTTGTGATTTTAAGTTTTACGATTTGCCGCGTTCAAAAAATTCGTTCCGTAAGCATTATGGCAGTAGACGCTTTAATTTCCATTCCAACGGTTTTGATTGCGCTTATGCTTGCTGTGCCTCTTGGAACGTCCGTTCTTGTAATCATGCTTGCATGCGGATTCGGCTACGGCTTAAATCTTGCGCGTATTTTACGTCCAAGTGCTGTTCTTGTTCTTAAGTCTAACTATGTTGATTGCGCGATTTCTAATGGCGCTAGCAGAAGTTACGTTCTGCTAAAGCATGTTCTTCCTAATATTTTGCCTATTGCTTCCGTTCAGCTTTCGCTTTCGGCAGGAACTGTTATTTTAGCGGAAAGCGGATTGACTTATCTAGGTGTTGGTGTTCCTTCGGGAGTGCCGAGCTGGGGTCGTGTTCTTTCTACTTCGGTTACTTTGATTCACGTTTATCCGCTTGCGGCTTTATGGCCTGGTCTTGTTGTTACTTTAACAGTTTTGGCTCTTAATCTTTTGGGTGATGTTTTAAGAAGTGTTACAAATCCAGCAAATAGGGAGTCTAAGAATGAGTCTTGATGTAAAAGGATTATCTCTTAGCATTGGATCTTCGCGCATTTTAAGTGATGTTTCACTTAACGTTAAAGATGGCGAGCGTGTTGGATTAGTTGGATCTTCTGGCTCTGGTAAATCAATGCTTTTAAGAGCTGCGATTGGCTTAGTTCCGTCTAATTGCAAAATCACTGGCTCTTGCCATGTTGGCAATGCCCAAACTGTTGGCGCTAACGATTCTGCGCTTGCAAACATTCGTGGCAAGTATGTTGGCGTTGTTTTTCAGCAAGCGGATCGTGCTCTTAACCCTATTATGAATGTTAGCGAGCAAATCGCATTACCTCTTAGGCTTCATTACAATTTAGACGAAGACGATATTCAAAATCGCGTTAAAGTTATGCTTGAAAAAGTTGGTTTAGGCGCGAATATTTTGAATAAGCGCACTTTTGAGCTTTCGGGCGGGCAAATGCAGCGAGTTGGAATTGCTACAGCTCTTATAACTTGCCCTAAGTTGATTCTTGCGGATGAGCCGACTACTGCTCTTGATTCTGTTACACAAAAAGATGTTGTGAATATGCTCACTTCTTTAGTTGATAATATGGGCGCTTCAATGCTTTTTGTTACTCACGATTTTTCGGTTCTTTCTCGTGCTGCTACTCGTTGCTATGTTTTGGATTCTGGGCGATTAGTCGATAGCGCGCGTGTTGGTGAATTGCTAGAAAATCCTAAGGTTCGCTCTACTAAGCAGCTTGTTCTTGCGGCGCGCGCTTTAAGTCTTAGTAAAAATGATTTAAGTCTTAGTAAAAATGCTTCGAGTTTTGATAACAATGATTTAATTTTTGATAATAAAAGCGATTTAAATAAGAATGATTTAAATAAGAATAATTCTTCTAAAGATGATTGCATTTTTAAAGCTAAAAACATTCACGTTGTTTTAGGAAGCTCAAAGACGCGCGTTGAAGCATTAAAAGGAGTTGATTTTAATCTTAGAGTTGGCGAATCTTTAGCTTTAATTGGCGGATCTGGAAGTGGTAAAACAACTTTGATTCGCTCTTTGCTCGGATTGCAAGAAATAAGCGAAGGGAGAATAAAGTATTGCGGCAAAGTAGTCGAAACTGCTAAAAACGCTAAAAAATCAAGTTTAAAAGACTCTGCTTACGTAAATATGAGAAAACAATGTTCGCTTGTATTTCAGCATCCTTTTGCAGCTTTAGATCCGCGTTGGACAGTTAGAAAAAGTGTTGCTGAACCGCTTGAAATATGGCGTAAAAACATGAGTTCTGATTCAAATACTGTTGATTCACATGTTATTGATTCTAAAGTAGATGATGTTTTGAATTTAGTTGGATTAAATCCTAATGTTTTTAGCAAAAGATACCCTTGCGAGCTTTCTGGCGGACAAGCTCAATGCGTTGCGATTGCGCGCGCGCTAATCAATAATCCTAGAGTTTTGGTTGCAGATGAGCCAATGAGCGCAATCGATGTTGCTGAACGCACAAGAATCTTAGATGCTTTTAATGTGATTCGCGCAAATCGCCCTAATATGGCATGCGTATTCGTTAGCCATGATCTTGGTATGATTCAGCATTTAGCGTCTAGTGTTGTTGTTCTAAAAGATGGCGCTGTTGTTGAATCGGGGAATGTAAGTCAAATTTTAACTAATCCAAAACATAGCTACACGCGTGAACTTATTGATGCTGCTACTTTGTAAGTCTGTATCTGTAAGTCTTGCAAGTTTGTAAGTAATAAGCTTTGTAAGTCAATAAAAAATATTTTTAGATTCGCGTTTATGTGTGTTTGGCAAGAATAGCGTCTAATATTATTTAGTAATCGTTATTTACGCATGGATTGTGCGCATACATTTTGCGCATGGAATATAAGTTAGGATGGAATAAGATGAGCGAAAATCAAAACAATCAGCCGACTCCTCGTCCAGAAAGCTTTGAGCTTGACCACACTAAAGTTAAAGCTCCATATGTTCGCTACATTGACACGCAAAAAGGCCCGAATGGAGATGTTATTTCTAACTACGATATTCGCTTAACTCAGCCTAACCAAGAGGCTATTCCTACGGGCGCTTTGCACACGATTGAGCACACGATTGCTGTTCTTTTGCGCCAGCGCATTGAAGGCTACATTGATTGCTCTCCATTTGGTTGCCGTACAGGATTCCACCTTTTAACTTGGGGCACTCATAGCACGGAAGATGTTGCGCGCGCGTTGAAGGAATCGCTTGAATTTATTGCGTACAAAGCTACTTGGGAAGATGTTCCAGCTACAACTATTGAGTCTTGCGGAAACTACCGCGATCATAGTTTGTTTGGAGCGCGTCAATGGTGCAAAGATATTTTAGACAAGGGCATTAGCTCCGATCCTTTTGAGCGTAAGATTGTGTGACTTGTTGCGTTCGCTTGTGTAATACTGTAGAATCGCCATATTCTAAGCATAGGGGGGTGTATGTGTGAAATAAGATTGAGGAAAGCAACTCTTAGCGATCTAAAAGATATTGAAAATATTTATGAGAGAGCAAGAGTATTTATGGCAAATAATGGCAATCCTCATCAATGGGGAGATCGTTTTCCTCTAACATCTAGTGTTATAGAAGATATTCGTTTGAACCGTTTTAATCTTCTTGTAGACACGGACCCAGACTTTGGCAATGAGCGCATTTTGGCGCAATTTGCACTGTGCGAGGGCCTTGATGAAGTCTACGCAAAGATTGACGGAGCGTGGCTAGATGACGTTTTGCCATACGTTACAATCCATAGACTTGCATCTTCGGGAGTAAAGCCAAAAATGGCAAGAGAGTGTTTAAAATGGGCTAAGCTCAACTACTCTAATGTTAGAATCGACACTCATCCCGACAACTTGATTATGCAAAAAGTTATTTTGCGAGAAGGCTTTAGCAAGTGTGGTCTTGTTGTGATTCCAGATCGCGCGCATAGTGCAACTAGAATCGCGTATCAATGGTTGCGCTCACATAATCATGTAATACGGTATTAGCGGTATTAGCGGTATTAGCGGTATTTGCTGTATTTGCAGTATTAAAATGTAAGTCAAAATTAGTTGCAGATATAGTAGACAAAAAATAAATATAAAAGTAAAAATTAAACATAAAGCTAAAAACTAAAAGTAAAGGCGTGAGATATGTGTAAAAATTCGAGTATACAAGCGATTTTGCAAGAAAACTACGCTCGCGCCTTAAGTACATACCCGGGTCAGGTAATCGTTGATTTAAAAGCGCTCAGGGATAATATGCGAACGCTGATTGAGCGTGTTTCTAAAGATTTGCAGCCTGGGCAAAAGTCGCCAGCAGTTATGGGAGTTGTTAAAGCAGACGCTTATGGTCACGGGCTTATTCCTAGTGCGCTCGCAGCTCTAGCAGGAGGTGCAACTTGGCTTGGCACAGCTCAGCCTTACGAGGCTTTGCGACTTCGCGCGTGTGGAATTGATTCAAGCAGATGCCGTATTCTTACGTGGCTTACTAGCGCTCCAACGTCTCTTTTTGCTGATTTAATAAACGCGGATATTGATATTTCTGTTGGCTCGCTTGATTCTATTGATGCTGTTGCGCTCGCTGCTAAATCGGTTGGCGCCGCTGCGCGCGTACACGTTAAGGTAGATACAGGATTTGGCAGAAACGGTTTTACGCCTGCAGGCTTTAGTGATGCTTTAGAAAAACTTAGTGAATATTCTAGCCAGGGATTAATCGAAGTTATTGGGCAATGGAGTCACTTGGCTGTTGCTGATTGCCCAGACGTTCCAGAGTTTGTGTCGTCTACAGATAGGCAAATTGAGCAATTCCACGATTTTACTCGCAGAATGTGCGAAGCTGGTTTGGAGCCTAAAATCCGACATTTGGCTAATACGGCTGCAACTCTTAACAGACCAGAGATACGATTTGAGCTTGTTCGCCCAGGAATTGGATTGTACGGATACGAGCCAGACCCCGTTATGGGAGTGCCTCAAACTTACGACTTGCGTCCAGCTATGACTTTACAAGCGCAATTAGGAACAGTTAAATCTGTAGAAGCAGGTCACGGCATTTCATACGGCCGCACGTATTTAACGCCAGACAATACAAGCACAGCAATCGTTCCACTCGGCTATGCGGATGGCATTTTGCGCGCCGCTAGCGGATACGATATGCAAGGATCTCGGCATGTTAATAAGCCTGGAGGACCAGTGCGCGTAGAAACTAATAACGGTGCTAGGATTTTGCATGTTTCGGGGCGCGTTTGCATGGATCAATTTATTGTTGACTTAAAAGGCAGTGCTAAAGAGCTTGGGGTTAAAGAAGGAGATACAGTCAGGCTTTTTGGGCCAGGCAGAGGTATTGAATATGCGGAGCCGACGGCAGACGATTGGGCGGCGGCTGCAGGAACAATAAGCTACGAGATTATGACTGGGATTGGCCCTAGAGTTCCTCGATTGTATAAGAATGCTTACGAAGTTTTGCCTAAAAAAGACATAAAAATGTTGGATGAAAAAAGCTTAATCTAAATATTTTGTGATTTGCGGCTTGCGATTAGTTGAAGAGGTTTTTAATGTGTAACGATGTGATTACTTCCGATAACGAAGTTGTTGGCGAATACAGCTTGCACGATACTGAGAGATGGGCTAGCGAGCCTCATCACACGCGCGCTCGCACTCCGTTTGAACGAGACAGAGCCAGAATAATCCACTCTTCAGCGCTTAGAAGACTCGGCGCTAAAAGCCAAGTGCTTGTAGCAGGCTCCGACGATTTTGCTCGTACGCGCTTAACGCACACGTTGGAAGTTGCGCAAATTGGTCGCCAGATTGCTTCGATGCTTGGCGCGGATCCAGATGTTGTAGATTGCGCTTGCTTAGCTCACGACTTAGGTCATCCTCCTTTTGGTCATAATGGCGAGCGCGCGCTTGCTCAAATCGCCAGCAATATTGGTGGTTTTGAAGGAAATGCTCAAACTCTTAGACTTTTAACGCGTTTAGAGCCTAAAGTTTTTAGAGAAAATGGCGCTAGCGCAGGAGTAAACCTTACGCGTGCAAGCTTGGATGCTGCTGTTAAATATCCTTGGGGTTTTGATGAAGCAAAAGCGCACGATAAAGGCGAGCGTGACTTAAAATTCTGCGTTTACCCAGACGATAGGGAAGTTTTTGATTGGCTAAAGTCTGGCTCTCCTCGCGAATTAAAGCCTATGGAATGCCAGATTATGGATCTTTCCGATGATATTGCATATAGTGTTCACGATATTGAAGACGCGATTGTGACTGGCGCTTTTAATACGGAGCTTGTTTGGGATTCAAGCGTTGCGGATCAAGTTGTTCAAGAAGCTCATAATTGGTATGGCAGCCAGTGGGATGCGGATAGTCTTTTGGCGGCTTTTAAGCGTTTGCGTGCTCTTAACATGTTCCCTGATTCTTATGACGGTTCTAGAAGGTCGCTTGCGCATTTAAAGAATATTACTAGTGCTTTAATTGGCAGGTTTGCAAGCTCAGTTGAGAGAGCAACTCGAGAAAAATATGGGAGCGGTGCTTTGATTCGCTACCGCGCAAATGTTGTTATTCCGCCAGAAACATCTTACGAGATAATCGTTCTTAAAAGCTTGGCTGTGCATTTTATAATCCAACCTAGAGAGCGCGAGTTTTATAGGCGTGAGCAAAAGATTCTAACGGATTTGGTTGAAGTTTTTATGAGCAAGTCTCCAAGAGCGCACGATGCTATGGAAGCTGTGTTTATAAGTGATTGGAATACTTGCTCTAGCGAAGGCGAGCGTTTAAGAGTTGCGATTGATCAAGTTGCAAGTCTTACAGATGGATCGGCTACAGCTCTTCATGCCGCTTTGTGCTAAATTTGCATTTATCTTGCGCGAGTGTTTTATAGCCGCTGGCTTGCGATAAGCTAGAGATTATGGCTGGAATGATTGTAAAAGAAGACGTTGAGCGTGTGCGCGCTGCTGCAGATTTGTACGATATTGTATCTGCAACTGTTACGCTTAAGCCTTCTGGAACGGGTACTTTTGTGGGGCTTTGCCCGTTTCACGATGAAAAAACGCCTAGTTTTAGCGTTCGTCCAAGCTTAGGTGTCTGGCATTGCTTTGGTTGCGGTGCTGGTGGAGATGTTTTTAAGTATGTTGAGCAAAAAGAAAACATTGATTTTCGCGAGGCAGTAGAACTGTTGGCAGATCGATACCACGTTGAAGTTCATTATGACCAATCGCAAGCTGGTAAAGATAGTGCTCACGCAGGTTCTAAGCGTGCTCGTCTTATAGAAGCAAATGAGGAAGCTCAGCGTTTTTTCGTGTCCCAAATCAACTCTAAAGAAGCAGCTCCAGCTCGTAGTTTGCTTGCTGGCCGTAATTTTACTCAAGCGCAATGTGAACGTTTTGGTTGCGGATATGCGCCGAATAGTTGGGATACTCTAGTTAGATATTTGTCTAATAAGGGTTTTACTCGTCAAGAATTATTGGACGCAGGTTTAGCGCGCCAAGGTCAGCGCGGAATTTACGATTATTTTCGCGGCAGATTAACGTGGCCTATTCGCGATTCTACAGGCAGAACTTTGGGTTTTGGCGCTAGAAAGCTTTATGACGACGATTCTATTAGTGCAAAGTACATTAACACTCCAGATACTGTGTTGTATAGAAAAACGCAGGTTCTTTATGGAATTGACATTGCTAAATCGAATATTGTTAAAAAGCGTCAAGTTGTGATTGTGGAAGGCTATACGGATGTTATGGCTTGCCATTTAGCTGGTGTAGATACTGCTGTTGCAACTTGTGGAACGGCTTTTGGTGCGGAGCATGCGAAGATTATTCGCCGTCTTATTGCAGACGATTCTTTGGGAGCGATTCAGCTTGTGGGGCCTGTAAAAGTAGAAGGTCAAAAAGTTAGTTCGCGTATTGTTTTTACTTTCGATGGAGATGCGGCAGGTCAGAAAGCTGCGTTACATGCTTTTGGCTTAGATTCAGCGTTTTTAACACAGACTTTTGTTGCTGTTGCAGATAACAATTTAGACCCTTGTGATTTGCGTATTCAAAGGGGAGATGAGGCTGTTCGATCTTTGATTGCGCGCGCTAATCCTCTTTACGATTTTGTAATCGACACTGTTATTCGTAAGTTTGACACGTCTTTTGCAACAGGGCAGATGGGTGCTGTTAAGGCGGTTGCTCCTCTTGTTGCGCAAATTCGAGATAGGTCTTTGTTGGACTTGTACACTAGGAAAGCTGTTAGAAATATTGGTGTTGATTTAGACGTTATGCGTAGGGAAGTGGAGTCTAATAGAAGGCGATTGCATGTTATAGACGATGACGCTTATTCTAAAAGCTATTCTTCTATCGTTTCCGCGGATTCTCGCGTATTTGATCAGCGTTCTCAAAGCATGAATGAAGCTGCTATAAAAACAGCTATGCTCAGAAGCGCGTACAAAAATCAAAGTTACTACAAGGTTGACGATTCCGTGTTTATGTGTGAGCAGCAATTTATGGCTGTTCTTATGCAATCTCCTTTAGCGTTTAACAGTCAGCTTTTTGCGCAGCTTACTTTGAATAATTTTATTACGCCAGTTTTTAGAACGCTTTTTCAGGCTTTTGTGGCAGCTGGGGGATTGCCTACTTCAAATGTAAGTCAAGGATTATGGCTTCATATTATAACTAAAGCTGCTGGCCCTATGTTAGAAGGTGTTATTAACGAGCTTTCTGTAATGCCTCTTCCATTGTCTTTAAGCAAGGGCTTAAGTAGCGCTTCTTCGCTTAACTCGTCGGCTGCTTACGACTATAGCGGCGAAAGCGTTAAAGGCGGACCATCTGATCTTTTGCGCGTTCCTAGTGAAGAAGAGCAAAAGTACGCAAACGAGCTGCTTATTAAGCTTCTAGACGTTGGTTTTATGCGAAAAATCGGAGCTTTTAAAGTTCGTATGAGTAAGCTTCCTGATGGTCAAGAAAAGCTTACTCTTTTAGGTCAAATCACTAAAATGGAAAGCGCTCGAAAAGACCTTCAGTCGCAAATTCTATAATGTGTATCAATATTGTATTTACGTCCTAATGCTGTTTACTTTACTTTTTAACGTTTCTTATTTTCATATTTTCATACGTATTTGTGGAATATTTGGAGTGTATGTGATGAAATAATCCACACTGCAGATTTAATTGCAATGTGGATTATTAAATTAATAAATTAACAATATTTTATTATTAATCAAGTTGCTCTCTGTATATAGCACTTGCTATAGAACACGTCGGATCTATAAATGGAATCAGAGTGGATTGGAAAGCATGATAAGCGTCTGATTTTCCCGGCCATACAGTATTTAAAACATTGTTTTTATCATCGAGTTGATGGAACCACGAACCCTTAGAATGATCAATGACTGAGTAGTCTAGATATTTGCAGAATTCTTTATACCAAGTAGCATATTGCTTATTTTTAGTGATTCTGTAAAGCGTTGATGATGTATTAATGGCTTCTGCTAGTGTCCAATGCATACGGTCGTGGACTATAGGCTTTCCATTCCAATCTGTTGTGTATACGATACCTGGTTGCCCATCGGCATTCCATCCATCTTTTAATGCTTGGTTAAACAAATTTTCTGCAGCGTTTAATGCTTCTCTTCGCTGTTTGCAATCTTCCTTATAGTAACTGTATGCCCATTGGAGTATTAATCTTGACCATTCGATTCCATGACCTGGTGTTGCACCGTATGGTTTAAATTGGTCATCTTTTTTGTCTTTATTATATTCTAAGTCTGCTTGCCATTGATCGTTGAAATGTTCTGGTATTCGCCAATTGTTGTTAGATGCCCAATTGATTACGTGGCTGATTATGCGCTTTGCGCGTTCTCTATATTTTTCATCTCCTGTGCTATCAGCTACTGCAAGAAATGCTTCTGTTGTATGCATGTTTGCATTAAGTCCCCGATAAGAATCAAGCTTATTGAAGCTTGTATCCCATGTGTCTACTGTTAAACCTATTTCATTATTCCAGAAGTATTTATCGAATACTTTTAATGCATCTTCTAATAGTTGTTTTGCTCGTTCATGTCCTGCTAGTAGTGCGCTTGATGCGGCTAGTATAACGAATGCGTGAGTGTAACAAATTTTGTCTTTTTCAGGTTCTTTGTTCCAACTTACTTGTGGATACCATCCTCCGTTTTCGTTGTCGTGTAAAGGACCTAATAGTCCGTCGAGTCCTCGTTCAACAAGTTGATTCGCTTTTTTGTATCCTAACATTTCTCCTATTGAGTAAACATGAGTCATTCGTGCTGTAATCCATGTTTGTACTCCGCGTGTTTTATCTAGTGTTCCGTCTGTGTTGAGCCATCCTGACCCTCCTATTGGTGCTGGGAAGTTTTTTGCGAAATCAAGTAATTGTTTTGTTTGTTCTGCCATGAATATTCTGTTGGCTTGTGTGCCAAACGTATATTTAGTTGTTTCAAAATCTTGCATTATTGTCCTTTCGTAGATCGTAATTTTAAAATTGAATCAACAGAGTCATGTGTTATGTTAGGGATGAATAATTGCCTATATTCATTTATGCTGTTTATATACTGTCTACAGATAATTATTCCAATTAGAAAATATCATCTTTAATATTTTCTGAAGTTTCTAACAGCTCATCACTATATATGGACAATTACTCTTTGCTGATTAAATATTATAATTTTGGTTAACAAAATTCATAGCAGTTATGAATTTTTATTAATTACTGTCTTTTGTCATAAACTTTTACTGATTTAATATCGTATACTTGTTTTGTCTTTATATGTTAGATATGCGATTTATGCGTATGTGATTTGCGTGTACGTGATTTACGTATAAATGTTTAATTGTGTAAGAAAGAAGTGTAGAAACTATGTTTTTATTACCTGAGCAGCAATTAAATCGCTGTACAAGAGTTATGCAACAACGCTTATACCCGCATATAAATACTGTTTTATTGCATTGTAAAATTCGAGCGTATGAGATTGCTGGAGAACCTATTTCTTCTAACGAATTCTTTTCTAAGTTAAAAAGAAACGATATTGTGTTTCATTCATTCAATGTTCCAAGCGTTTGGGGAACAACTTGGGGAACAACGTGGTTTGAGATATCAGGGTCGATTGATCTTTCAAAGGTAAAGGGGTGCAAAGTTGAGCTAAATGTTGATTTAGGTTGGATTAGTAATCTTTTCCCTGGTTTTCAAGCTGAAGGATTAGTGTATAACGTTGACGGAAGAGTTATAAAAGCTGTAAACCCTTGTAATCATTGGGTTCCGTTGATTGATGAGCATAATAATCGTTCGATTAGTATTGATGAAAATGGTAATTTTACTTTATATTTGGAAGCTGCAGACAATCCATTTGTTGAAGGACCTACTGCGTTTTCTCCTACTGATTTAGGTGAGCGTGCTACTGGAAAAACCGAATGCCAATATATGTTGAAGTATGTTGACGTTACTGTTTTTAATCGTAATATTTTTGATTATTATATGGATCTTGAGACTGTAAGTTCTTTGATGCGAGAATTGAATGACGATAATCCGCGATACTGGAAACTAGCTAAAGCTTTACAGCGCTCCTTAAATGCATATGATGAACATGATTCTTCTACTGTTCAAAATGCTCGTAATATGTTGACTAATGTATTAAGTCAGCCCGCGGCGGCAAGTTCTCTAAGGCATATTGCTGTTGGACATGCTCATATTGACTCTGCTTGGCAATGGCCTGTGCGCGAGACGCACAGGAAAGTTGCACGCACAATATCTAACGTTTTAGCTCTTATGGATGAGGATCCTGATTTTACTTATGCTATGAGTTCTGCTCAACAATACGAGTGGCTAGAAAACGAGCATCCCGATTTATTTGAGCGTATGAAAAATAGGATTAAAGAAGGACGTTTTATACCTGTTGGTGGTATGTGGGTTGAGTCCGATGTAATTATGCCATGTGGTGAATCTTTAATTCGACAAATGACTTTTGGTAAGCGCTATTTTAAGGAGCATTTTGGTGTTGATCCGCATGGCATTTGGCTCCCAGACAGTTTTGGCTATACTGGCGCATTGCCTCAACTTGCTCGCCGCGCTGGATTTGATTGGTTTTTAACTCAAAAGATTTCTTGGAATGATACCACTAAATTCCCACATCATTCATTCCTTTGGGAAGGAATAGACGGTTCTAGGATTTTAGCTCATTTTCCTCCATCTAATACTTATGCTTCATCTGTGAGCATGCATGAGTTAGTTTATTCTCAACGCAATTTTTTGGATAAAGATTTATCTGATCACGCAATATTGTTATACGGTTTTGGCGATGGCGGTGGAGGGCCTACTCGCGAAATGACTGCTCGTATTAGGCGTGATCGTAATTTAGAGGGTGCTCCTAGAGTTGATTTCGGCACTCCTGATGAGTTATTTGAAAAAATACGAAAAGATATTGTTGACGATTCAAATTGCAATACGCCAGTGTTTAAGGGTGAGCTTTATCTAGAGTTGCATAGAAAAACTCTTACTTCTCAGCAAGATATGAAGCGTTATTGCCGCATGGAGGAATCATTGTTGCGTGTGGCTGAATATCTTGTTGTTTTAGCTCGAGTGTATGCGCCAGAATATCGTTTCAATAACGATGAGCTTACTAGAATTTGGAAGACTTTATTATTGAACCAGTTCCACGATATTCTTCCAGGTTCTGCTATTGCATGGGTTCATAGGCAAGCTAGAGAAGAATATGCTAGAGATATTTCTTGTTTACGTAAAATTATTTCAGATATTGCCAATGCGATTGTAAAAGCTAACAGCACGGTTAACGCGGTTAATGCGCGTGAAAATGTAAAGTTGTTGACTTATACAGGTAAAAATGAGGTCGCTTGGAATTTATATCAATGTAGTGAAAGCTGTAAAAATAATACAACAACTGTAAAACACAAAAATGATGGTGGAGTAATTCTTAATAATGGTGTTTTAAGTGTGACTATTGAACGCGATGGCACAGTATCTTCTGTTGAAGATATTAAATTTAATCGTGAGCTAATCCCATCTGGTTATCGCATGGCGCAATATGAGATATTAAAAGATGAGCCGTATCAGTGGGATGCATGGGATATTGAGCGAGATGCATTTATGAGGAATCGTAAGATTGATGATTCTTCAATTGTTGACGTTAAAGAGCTTTTATCGGGCGGTGTATCTGTTGAAATCTTGGCATGTAAAAAGGATGTTAAGATTCAAACAAGTATAATTTTAGAGCCATGTGTTAAACGACTTGATTTCCATGCGCAAGTTGATTGGAATGCTAAAGAGCAATTTCTAAAAGTAGATATGCCAACATCTGTATGTTCAGATAAGGCCCAGTATGAGTGCCAATATGGTTTAGTTGAAAGGCCAATAGTAAAAAATACTCGTAGTGATGATGCAAAGTTTGAATCATGCACACATAGGTTTGTTCGCATAGAAGATTCCTCGTATGCTGTTGCTGTTGCAAATTCGTCTACTTATGGCGCTGATACTGCTCCTATTGGCGATTATTCTTCATCTTATGGAACTATGCTCAGATTATCTTTGCTTTCTGCGCCTCTTTACCCCGATCCTAACACCGATCAAGGTAAGCATGAATTTACTTGGTCATTTATTGCTGATGCAAATATGGATTCAGTTCTAAGTACAGCTGATTTTTTGAATTCGCCAATTATTGATATGCTACCAGAAGTTGATCCATTGTTTACGATTCGCAGAAACTCAGGCCTAATTGCATTAGATTGGGTTAAGCTAGCTGACGATTGTTCTGGAGACATAATCTTGCGTATTTACGAGCCGTCTGGTGGATATGCAAATGGGCAAATAAAACTCAATAAAATCTTGCGTTATTCCTCAATTGAAGAGGTAGATCTTATGGAAATGCCAGTGCTGCATGGCATGCCTATATCTTTGCACAATAATAATGACGCGTTAAATGTAGAATTACGTCCTTTCCAACTATGTTCATTGCGTATTCGCATTGCATCTTAATGTTGATATTTTGTTTATATTTTGATGCTTTTGATTGCATATACCTTAATGATTATTGCGATTAGCAATATGTTTAGCTAAAGCACGTATAGGATTATCTTTATGCATATAGTTAATTCCGAGCGCATTCATTATCTGTGCTATGATTGGTTGGTCAATATGCGCGCGTTTTATTATTTCTACGTTCTGGAATGCAGATTCGATGCTCCCTTTGTATAGCACATTTCCGTTATCAAGTATGAGAGCATTTTGACAATTTTCGTATGCGAATTCCATGTCATGGGTGATAAATAATACTGTTACATTTATCGTATGTAAATAATTAAGTATTTTTACAAGTCGCATTTTTTGTGGTTTATCCAACCCACCAGTCACTTCATCCATAATAATAATATGTGGTTCTCTTAGTAGTGCAGATGCAATGTTAATAAATTTTCTTTCAGCGAATGACAAATTAAATGGGTTTGTATTTTCTTTATCGTTTAAACCAGTAAGATTCAGAACGCGACTGTAAAGATCATTGTTTATATTCTTTATCCCATATGTAATTTCTTTATGTACAGTGCTGTTAAAAATTTGATCATTTGGGTTTTGAAAAATATAACCAACGAGTGATGTAATATCGTGTTGCTTTAATGTCTTATATTGTTTTCCTTCAATAGTTATGTCTCCAGAAGTTGGCTGTAATAAATTGTCTATTATTTTGGCGAGAGTGCTTTTACCTGCTCCATTGCTACCTATTATTGCGCATAATTCACCACTTTCGAATTCTATGTTTACGTGGTTTAGTATTCTGCAGGATTTTTCTTGTTTATCATTATTTTTATTTTTTATTTTTTCATTTGAAGGATATTGAAAACTTACATCGTTCAATTTAATTGCGATGCTCATCGCATTTCTCCTTTAATAAAACTATTAATTCGCCTATATCTGTTATGTCAGGGGTTATTTGGATATCAAACTTACGTAACTTTTTCACAATTTTGACAACTTCTGGAATATCAATACAGTCAGAAGGGAAAGTTTCATCATAAAAAACATCATATTTATTTCCATAATGAGTGATAAAACCATTTTGAAGAACAATGATATTATCTGCATATTCCGCTAACAAATTTGTATCTTGTTCACTAATTATTACGGTATGTCCCTCGTCTTTGTATTTTTGTAGAAAATTATAAATATTTTTAGTTTCTTCTGGATCAAGTTGTGAAGTAGGTTCGTCAAGAATTAGTATTTCTGGATTATTAACTATAACGCACGCGATTGCAACGCGTTGAACCTGCCCTCCGGATAGGGTTAGTGGGTTTTGAAGCGCAAGTTGTTCTATGTTAAGTAATTGCATAACTTGTGTAACCAGACTCTCTATTTGTTGAATAGGGATACTGCGATTTTCTAAGCTGAACGCAATTTCTTCAAATACAGTTTTTTTGATATGACTCAACTGCGAAAAAGGATCGCTAAATACAAAGCCTACGCTGTCACATTCATTAGATTTTAATAAATCAATCGTGTTGTTTAATAGTATTTTTCCAGAATATTTTCCCTTATAGAAATGAGGAATATATCCCTTAAGAGATAAGCATAGACTTGATTTACCTGAAGCGTTAGCGCCAATTACTCCATATATTTTCCCTAATTCTAGCTGTATTGTTATGTTGCTTAAAGCTGGTTTTGAAGTAAGTGGATAAGTGTATGAAAAATTGCAAATATCATATGATATAACCATAAATTACTCTTCCTAGAATAAGAAAAACTAGTGTAATTGTTCCTATTGTTAGTACTAATTTTTCGTGACCATTATGATTAACCTGTTTAATATATGTCTTTTTTTCTGAACTGAAAAAATTTCGCGAATCAAGCATCATTATGCGTTGCTCGATGTTTATTAGTGAAGTAATAAATGCTGGAAGCAAAATCGAAGTAAATGTGCCAATTCTACGTATTAAATTTCCATTAAAGTTTATTCCACGACTTTTTTGCGAGGTTATTATTGCTTTAATTTGCATTTGTAAATAATCAATCGTTTGGAAAGTAGAAAGTATTATGAAACATGTTTTATTGCTCATCCCAAGTTTGTTTAAAGATATTGTAATATCTTCTATATCAGTTATTTGGAAAAAACATATGACTATAGTTGATATATTTAAGGTATTCATTCCGAGCGTTATAGAATTAGACAATGCTGTATCTGTAATCTGCAAAAAATTAAGACTTAATATTGCATTTCCCTGTCTACAGAAAGCGACTTGAAATATCGCAACAAATAATGAGAACATGGCTATACTTGATACAAGCTTATATCCATTCTTTTTTATTCCACATAGAATCATCAGAACAAGTAGAGCAACAAAATAGGGGAACAATAAAAGTCGCAAATTGTATAATGTGAACGAAAAAGTATTTAATATAATATCTACTAATATTAAATATATGGTCAATATAAATTTTGTTGTCGGGTATAGCGTCGCAAGTATCTTGGTATTTTTTACTTGATTAATAGTATCGATATAATGCATGTACATAATTACTTTTATCTCTGTCTTTATATAGTAAACTCGATTTAATTTTTACTATTCAGAATCTGGATTTTTTAAATAAAGTAAACCTAATGGGAAAAGAAGCAGTAATTTATTAGGCAAGCATTTTATAACGCTTAAGCATATGATGATTGTTAATACTCTATCAACCCATGTAAAGAATCCTTCAGTAGAGAATACAGAAATCCAGATATTCATTCCAGATGCAGTTATTAAAGCCGCTATAATAGATGATCCTCCGCCAGTGAACCCGCTAAATACTAGGACTACAATCGGTGCTGAAATAATAATGGATATTGTTGCCATGATTATTGAAGAAATAAAAATTTTCATATAATTTGAAAACATTTTATGTTTTGCTAGAATACCAGCGCATAAGGCTAGAGCAATATTGACCACTATAAATGGAAGCATGGTTGGCATAGTGATTGATGAAATTATTGAAGATAGCATTCCAGTTGTTATTCCTACAAGTGGCCCAAAAATCATGCATGCAAATAAAGTACCTATAGTATCAAGGAAAATAGGTAGTTTTAGCATACCTGCTATAGTTCCAGAAATATAATTAACAGCAACACATAATGGTATTGTGACAACTGCAACAGTAGTAAATTCTTCCTTGAATGATTTAATTATCTGTTTCATGCAATCACTTCCTATTTGATTACTACAAATATTATCTTTTTGACTATTTAATTATCAAATGACATTTGTCATTTGATAATTAAATAGTCATAGAAGAGTATCTTTTATGTAGCAAAGCAAAATGTTGGTCCGTTATAACCAATTTTCCTCTTATGCTTGTTATAAGATTCTCTTTTTTCATGGATTCTAGATACCTGTATAAAGTTCGTAAATTAATATTTAGTATTTTTGCTAAATCTTCGCGAGTATATGGGCATATATACGGTCTATCTTTGTTTGCTTGAGTATATAAATAATATCCAATAATGTCAATTGATTCAAGTAGTCTTTTCGTTGCTGCTTCTTGCATTGTTCTTCCCGCTGTTTTTGCGAATATTGATAATACGCAATAGCAAATTTTGCCATTTTCTTGAACAATTTCGCGAAATAGCGAAGATGGAATTCTAAATACCAAACTTTTTTCTTCTGCCATAACGAAAGCAGTATAATGCGGTTCATTGGTAACGAGTTCAAAAAGTCCCAGTATTTCTATTGGTTCAATATTTGAAATAACTCCATCGTTACGATTTAAACTTCCTCGAACTGTAGCTTTACCATCTAAAAAGATATATACATATTTTGCTGCACTATTCATATTTATGAGAACATCATTAGTGTGATATGTTCGTATGAATTGGTGAGGAATGAGTTGTTTTGCTTTCTCTATTTTTACAATCGTACTCATGCTATCCGTTGCATCTAGTATAAATGCAAGCGCCGTTGCTATACATTTGTTGTTCATGATTTACTTTTACTCCTTAAGAACAAAATTAGTCATGACAAGTGTCATTTTAAGCATTATAAAATCATGATATTTTTTAGGCAAGCCTCTAATGGTTTATAAATGTTAATTAAAAGAACTAGGAAAGTGTGAAATCATGAAGCGTAATGATGCGCTAAAAGCTTTTCTTTCATTTGCTATGTATTTCTTGGCAGGTTCGACATGTGTAATGATTGGCAGTACGTTGCCACAGTTAGTACAAACCTATGGACAGAAGATTGAACTTGTCGGTTTACTTGGATCAGCATATGCTCTTGGTAGAATTCTCACCGTTAACATAACAGGTGTTCTTGTAGAGAAAATTGGATCAGTAAAAGTTTTAGGAATTGGTACTTTTATTACTGGCATATTTATGTTTGGTATTCCTACAATTCCTAGTTTTGTTTCTGGTTTAATACTTGCGTTTGCGGGAGGCATTGCATTTGGCACGCAGGATGCTGCATGCCCAACATTGTTAAGTAGCATATTCAAAAAGAATTATGAAAGTTCATTGACTTTTGGACAAGGACTATTTGGTGTAGGAACTACAGTTTCACCATTTGTATTAGGTCTGTTCTTGAGTGGTAAATTATCTTATGCATGGTCATATTATGTGTTAGGTATTCTTTCATTTATTATCTGTGCGGTGTCTTTTATAGTCAAAGATACGTCTGAGATTAAAGATACAGAGAAAGAGGAAGAACATATCAGGCCACTATATGCTAAGAGTAAGATTCTTGCCTATGCTGGAATTGTTATTTCAGTTGCCGCATTCAGCGGAGTATCGACTGCTATAGGTATGTATACAACAAGTTTTGCAATAACAAAAGGAATAAGCGAATCAAATGCTGCATTTATGTTTACACTATTTAACTTAGGTTGTGTCCTTGGAGGTTTCCTTTTCACTTGGATTCTGAGATATGTAAAAGGTACCTTAGTGCTACTCATGAATTGTATCGGTTCCTTTATTGCTATTCTTGCCGCAATGCTTGTTAACACTGCATTGAGTTACTATATTGGGCTTTTCGTTGCTGGTCTTTTCTTAGGCGTTTTATTTAGTGTTATTGTTGCAATTGCCTCTAGAATTATGTATAAGCGCGTGAGTATAGCATGCTCTATCGTTGCTACAGCAAGTGGCGTAGCTGATATGCTAACTCCTATCGTTGTTGGTGCTGTTATTTCGCAATTTGGAGTAGGGTTCTCATATACATTTGGGCTTATAATGCTGGCAATATGTATTGCTTCGGCTGCACTGCTAAAGATAGTTACATTTGAAAATACAGTTTCTATTAATTGATAGGGTGTTGATAGTTTATGGAAAATAAAGAAATTTATTCTAAAAAGAAAATAATAATAGATACAGATTGTGGTTCGGATGATGCTATGGCAATTGCCATGGCTTTAAATGATCCTAGATATAAGATATTAATGTTTTCCACTGTATCAGGAAACGTATGCATGGAACAAGCGACTATTAATACACTTACTACTATCGAGCATGCTGGTTCATATGAACCACCTGTATATAAAGGAAGTAGCAGCATGCTGTTGCGCGATTTGGTTTATGCTCATGAAACCCATGGCAGAGATGGAATGGGTGATATTGGTCTAGTGCCTCATCGCTTAAAAGAAAGTAATGGTAATGCTGTTTTGAAAATGATTGAAACTTTGAGAAACAGTGAGGATGGTGAAATAGACATTATTGCATTAGGGCCATTAACTAACATTGCTCTAGCTATTAAGGTTGATTATGAAGCGATGAAAAAAGTTGGTCGCATAGTAGTTATGGGATCTGCTGGTCTAGGTCGTGGAAATGTTTCTCCTGTAGCAGAATTCAATATTTGGCAAGATGCAGAAGCTGCAAAGATATTAGTTGATTCTGGTCTTAAAAATATTATGTTTGTTGGATGGGATGCATGCTTGGGAGAATGTATGCTGAATCCACAAGAAATTGCTAATATTCGCGAAAGTGGAGAACTTGGTAAGTTTGCCATTGATTGCAATAGGGAATTAATGGCAATGAATATTAGCCGTTTTGGGGATGCTTATCTCGATATGGCTGATCCATCTGCTGTTGCCGCTGCGCTATATCCTGAATGTGTAAGCGAATGCACAAAATATTATTGCCAAGTTGATGCAACTCCTGGACCAAGTTATGGTTCAGTTCTTGTTGACGCTAATTTCTTCTCTGGGAAGACTCCGAATGTTGAAATATGTAGTAAGCTTAATCCAGAAAAATATAAAAATTACATTTATCGTACTTTACATGTTGTAGATTAGCAAAATTTGTCTTTACCAACATGCTTTTCTATCTTGCAATAACATTTAAATACGACCGGGTTTGTTTATTGTTATTCATAAACTTTCTCGGTCGTATTTATATTTAATGCGTATATGTCCAGTAAATATACTTTTCTCACATCCCTAGTATTTTTATATACCAATCCAATACTTCTCGTATCCTGTACAAGTCTGCCGTTTTACCTATTGATTCCCAACGATTTTGATATTGTGTGAACCATTCGTTCAAATTTGTTTTAAAAGATTTTGCTTCAGCTAGAGTAAATCTCTGGTTTAGTATGTACAACCCTAATTGGTTGAGCAGTTGTTGACCTTGAATGTTTAAAATGCTAGTGCTTATAAAATCTTTGTTTATATTTTCACAGTTTATATTTTCGCTGCAAGCATTTATATCGTAGATGCTCTTTGAGCATTCTGATAGAGTGCGATTATATTCTTTAGCATTTAATATTTGTGCTTCTCTTTCATTTAAGAATCGTCTTCTTGCTTGTTCTAGGGAAGTGTTTTTTGTATATCCTAATGAAAATAGTACATCCTCGTTTGCTATATTTTCGTTATTGTATTCAAGTTCTTTGAATTGTACAGCGTCAGACCAGCTGAATGCTTGTGCATGAGACGCTTGTTTAATAATGTTAAGTAAGTTTGAGTTTGTTCTGTTAGCAAATACATTACTTACCTTGTTTATTAAATCTTTTTTTGCAATATTATTAGATTTCCAAGCATATTCCGATGATATTATTACATACGGAAGTGAGAGTATTGGATCGTTTATATGTCCATAATCTCCCCAATCAGTTAACAAAAATCCTAATACATGATTTTTGTGCCCATATTCACATGTTTTGGATATGTTACTTATAGCAGAGTCAAAATCTGGTATAAGCCTATTCCAAGATTGTGTGCCAGGGCATACGTATTGATCGCGATTCTGACTTTTTATTAGTTTTATATTGTTTTCATTCACGTTTGCCGAGTAATCCCAATTTGCAAAAATAACATTTTTTGGAATATCAGCTAATAACTCTGGGTGTTTTATTGCAATATCAGCATACATTATTGGCTGCAAATCTAATTCGTGTAATTTTTCACATAGCTTTTTAATATAGGACAAATAAAGATTTGCCACTCCTATTTTTTCAGCAACATTTTTACTTTCACCGCATCCAAGGTCAAAGGTCTCATCGGCGCCAATATTAAACTTATTAGATTTAAATAGTGATGCATAATCTTTAATCCTTTTAGATATAAACGGTATAGTGTTAGGATTAGTGGGATTTAGAGTATGATGCATCATTCTTTCAACAAAACTGAAGGGTCTTTCTGATTGTTCTGGGAATTCACCAAGCTGTTTATATGAGTTACTTCTTAGTATTTCATACATGTGTCCAAAAGTTGCAAGTGTTGGAACGAGTTCTATTCCTCTTGCATAGCAGTATTCATCTAGATCGATAATCTCACTACAAGTTAATGGTGAATGTCCAATCCAGGATTCAATTGTGTCATCTAAATCGATAACATGTTCTACGTATAGTTGAAGTTGATTATATTTGTATAGACTTAACTGGTCTACTAAAGTTTTTAACCATGAAAGTTTTGGCACTCTTCCTCTTGAAACATCATAAGAATATGCTCTTACAGGTATTTCTGGAAAGTCTTGAATTTGTAATGATGGCAGTATTAGACCATATTGCATAATTAGTTGTCTTATAGTTTGTATTGCAAAGCATATACTCGCTATGCTCCCAGCTTCTATGCTTATAAGTGTTTGATTGGTCGAGATTTTAGATGAAATTTTATATTCTTGAATACGTAGATTTTTGTTAATAGCTGCCGATATAGCGCTTTTATATCCTTCTGAGTAGCTAATGCTCCAGTTGCAATTGTGATTGTTTTTCAAATCTTCACATAGCTGTTTTGCTGCTGTAGTTATTCTTAAGTCTGGTTTAATATTTATGAAACTAATATGACTTGATTGTGGAAGCGTAATAGTATCTTTTGCGTATATTGATATGTTTTGTGGTGAAGGTATTATTTCGGTATTTGAATTGTCGATTTTCATTTTGTGCTTCTTTGCTACTAGTTTTTACATTAATTTTTTGTTGATTGCTTCTTTGCTTTTTATATCTTAGAGATTCATGATTCTATTTTGAATTACTGATATACATTCTCCTATAAGAGTTATGTCATTGTTGCAAGTGCATCTTCTTACTGTACAAGGATGTTTTGGACTGTATGGACCATATTCTTGTATTGCTTTTTCTGTAGAGCTTATAAATACCTTATTTACAATGTCGGATGGTCCATAAATTACCACGTCTGTTAGGTCTAAAAGATTAATTGTTGTTGTGAGAGCTTTTCCTAAATAATTACCTGCCTCTGCTAATATATCTTCTGGTTTTCTATTTGATGTAAACATTTTTCTATGCAGTGTTTCCGCGGAAATATATGTTTCTAAACATCCTTTTTTGCCGCATGAACAATCTGGTCCTTGCGGATCTACTGTAATATGACCAATTTCTCCTGCAGAATTATTTATTCCAGTGATAATAGCATCATTTATTAATATTGATGCGCCAACACCTAACGATAACTGTATAAATATTGTATTTGGTACGCCGTTGCCGAAGAATCTTTCGGCTAGTAATGCGCTATTCGTGTCATGATCAACGATAATTGGACAATTAAAATGCTTAATCAACTCTTCTTTGATGTTTATATTTTCCCACTGAAGATTCGATGAGCGAACTACTCTTCCTTCATCGTCTACAATTCCAGGTACAGCAATTCCTATTCCTAGTATGTGATTATTTGAATTATTTATTAGAGTTTTGCAAACTTCTATGATTTTTTCACAGTTCGCATCTGTGCTTTTATATAACGATATTTCCGATCTTTTTAATATATCTCCGCACAGATTAACAACAGCGCCTTGTATGAGACAAGGCTGTGAAAGATCTATAGTTATAATGTTCCAATAGTTTGCGTCTACTTCGAGTAGTGTACCTTTTTTACCTCTTTCTATTTTTGACTCTTGACCACTTTCTACTAATATGTGGTCTTCAAGCATTTCGTACACGACGGTTGAAATAGATGCTTTTGATAATTTTGTTTTTCTTACGAGCATAGCTCTAGAAAGTATTTGTTTTGGGAATAAATAGTTGAATATTAGCATTCTGTTATTTATTCTTGCGTCGGCAGGTATGGTTTTTTGAGACACTGTCATTAATTGATTAATCATTGGCTTCGCTATTGTTTTTATGCTCATGTCGTCGTTCCACTTTTAATGCCCATTGTTTTATACATGATATTCTATCAGATAAATATATAGTTTGGAATATATACTAAAACATGTTTTTGTAAAATATTTTCTAATTTTATTTTTTTATATATGAAATATTAGGGCTATAGATTCCTTTATTTTTCAATGTTTTTATTAAATATATTAGATAGTCTTGCATTTTTATCTTTTAGTGCAATAATTGTACTTAATTGGTTTAATAGGGTTCAACTTCAAAGCAGAAGTATTTTTCTAAGGAGTTTATTATGACGCCCAGCACACCGTCGCATATAAGCATAGGGGTAGATGTAGGTGGAACAAAAGTATTATGTGCAGCTTTCAATGCTAATAATGAACTGATTGCGCATTCTCAAGTTTCTACCAAGCAAGGTGAAGTAGAGATCATCGATGAAGTGTGCAAGCTTATTTCTGAAGTGATTAATCAAATTATCCTAAAATATGGCAATGATACTAAATTCACTATAGGAATTGGTGTGCCTGGTTTAGTTAATCAACATACTGGGCAAGTATCTGAATCAGTAAATTTGGGATCTCATAGTATAGATTTTAAGACTGAAATACGTAAACGTTTTGGATTGAATTCTGTAATAGATAATGATGTTAATGCTGCAGCATTCGGTGCATATAATTATTATGGTTCTGATTCTAGTAGTTTAGTGTTTTTGAATTTAGGTACTGGAGTTTCTGCGGGAATTATTATTAATGGCTCTATTTTCCACGGCTCCACTGGTGTGGCTGGAGAAATAGGTCATATAGTTGCTGATACGCAGGGCAGGGATTGCCCATGTGGGCAGCGTGGATGTGTAGAAACAATAATCTCTGGAACTGGTTTATCTAAACTTTGGCCAGCAAAGAATGAGTATCCTATTGCGTCTTTGCTGCGCAATGTTTCTGCTAAAAATAAAGAAGCTGAAAAAGTATGGAATAAGTTCATTTCTACCTTAGTTAGTGCACTACAGATTATTACAGTTACTTTTGATCCAGAGATTATTGTTATTGGTGGAGGAGTGAGTAAAACAGGAGCAATTTTATTACAAGGCGTAAAAGAATATATTTGTAGACTTGAACAAAAATCGTTATTTTTGTCCTCACTAAAAATATCCGATCGTGTAGTGATTGCAGATCAAGAAGTGTTCTTTGGTGCGTTAGGAGCAGCTCTTATTGGCAGATGCTACGACGATAAAGCAAAGGAGGAAAATTAAATATTTAAACCGTGTTGTAAAAGTATTATAAAAATCTCCGCATTGCATTTATTCTTCAGAAAACTACCTTTAACTATCTTTAAATTGGCAGATGATAACTGAATTAATGCAAGTGCGGAGATTCTTCTTATGCAATTAGCACTATAGTTGTCACAATCAACCTAGTTGCCAAAATCAATGTCTCCAAGCTTTTCAATAAGCTTCATGTTTTCGCTATAATCCACTGGGCAAGCTATAACGTCAACGCCGCTTTCTTGTTCCAAAGCTTCTTTAAGCATGTTGTATAAGTCTTCTGGCTTTTGTACGACATGGCCTCTAGCTCCAAAGCTTTCTGCCAATTTTGGAACATTTGGATTAGTAAAATCAACGTATTCGTGTTCTCCAGCGTGTAAGTCCATCTTCCACTTAATCAATCCGTAAGCGTTGTCTTCCCAAACTAGAACAACCATTCTAGAACCCACGCGAACAGCGGTTTCAATCTCTTGAACATTCATCATAAAGCTGCCGTCGCCCATAACAGCAAGAACAGGCTTTGTGTTGATTTTTCCACTATTATCTTTAATAAACGATGCTCCAACAGCTCCAGGCAAAGTCCAAGCCATTGTAGAAAGGCTGTTGTCTATAATGCACGTATTTGGATGCATTGTTGGGTAAAGCCTTGCCATCCACATTTTTAAAGCGCCCGTATCTACAAGAACCTTGGTTCCTTCTGGAACAGCGCGCCTAGTGTCGTATACAACACGCTGTGGTTTCATAGGAATACTGTTATCGTTTTCAAACGAACGTAGCTCGTCTGTAATCATTTGACGAATCTTTGGGTGAGTTACATCAAAAGTAATGTTTCTATCCTTAAGAACATTTGTAAGAGTTTTAAGAGTCTGACCAATATCTGCCATAATGTTTAGGGCAGTAGGGTAGTGTGCGTCTGTGTCTTCAACAAATGTGTTTATGTGAATAATAGTCTTGTCAATATTTGGATTAATCTTCTTAGGGTCAAACTGTTGTATAGAGAATCCAACAGCAATAATCAAATCTGCTGTATCGAAAGCAAAATTCTCATAATCCCTATGCATGAATCCGACTACGCCAAGAGCATTAGGGTGATTATCTGGGAACACGCCTTTGCCTTCAAATGTTGTTGCAACTGGAACATTAAGCTGTTCTGCAAAAGCGCGTAGCTGATCTTGAGCATGGCTTCGTGCAACTCCGTTTCCTGCAAGAATAATCGGCGTTTTTGCTTGGCTAATGATTTTAGCAGCTTCGTCAATAGTATCTGGAGCGGGAAGGATGTGCAGAGGTCTTGGAAGTGGAAGTGGCTTTGCGTTTTCTGGAACGCTCATTTCGCTAATGTCTTCTGGGATTACAAGGCAGGTTGCTCCTGGACGCTTTCTTTGAGCGATTGAGAAAGCTTTACGAACTATTTCTGGAGCAGTGCTTGGAGCTAACATCATCGAAGACCACTGAGTGATCGGTTGGAACAATGACACCAAATCAATGATTTGGTGAGATTCTTTATAAAGACGAGATACGTTTCCTTGAGCGCATATTGCAACAAGCGGGGTCGTGCTTGCGTTTGCCTGAGCCACTGGAAGAGTAAGATTTAATGCTCCAGGTCCAAGCGTTGCTAAGCACACGCCTGGCTTTCCAGTAATATGAGCATAAGTTGCGGCCATAAAACCTGCGCCTTGCTCGTGGCGAGTAAGCACAAAGCGTATGTTTCCATTTCGTTCAATTGCTTCTAAAAGCGGAATATTTTCTTCGCCTGGGATTCCAAAAACAACTTCAACGCCTTCATTTACAAGGCATTCTACAACCAAATCTGCTGTGTTTCTTTTATGATTGTTTTGTTTTGTTTTCTGCAATTCTTCGTTTGCCATAATTGCGCTTCTCGCTTTTGCTTTAAGTTGTTTCAGCCTTTAAGCTTAAACTTCAAGACTTCTTTTCCATTTATAATATAGTCTTCTACGACATGCGCCCATTTTGCGCGTGTCATAAAAATGGGCGGATTTTTGCCTATTCGCTTTGTGGCAAAACTAAAGCTCTTTTAAGACAATATGCCTTGTTATTTCAACGATTTTGTCGGGAATTTTTGCCCCTTTGGATTGGGTTTCTTATACAATTGAACGAGTTGTGTATTTTTGTCACGGAGGAACGATGAGGCGCTGGCTTCTGAATTTGGTCAAGTGTGAAACCATCCTTATTGTGGCCGCCGTTTTAGCTGTTATTTCTTGCTTTTTCGTTCCACCAGATGCGCAATATTTTAGCTACATTCACGTAAACACTATTTCTCAACTTGTTTGCTTAATGATGGTTGTTTGCGGATTCCAACGAATAGGCGTTTTTAGAAGCATTGGCGCGAATCTTCTTAGAAGAGTTAGGACTGAGCGCGGATTAGTTCTGGTTCTTATGTCTCTAACGTTTTTCTCAGCGATGCTTATAACTAATGATGTTGCACTTGTAACTTTTGTTCCTTTTGCGATTTCTGTTTTGATGATGGCGAATGCAGAAAAGCACGCAATTCTTGTTGTGACTTTAATGACGATTGGTGCAAACGTTGGAAGTATGCTAACTCCTATTGGCAATGCGCACAATTTGTATCTTAAAGCGCTTACTAGAATGTCTACTGGTGGATTTCTTTCCATTATGGCTCCGTACACGCTTACTGCTGCGATTCTTATGATTGCGTTTGCGTTTGTGTTCTTTAGCTCTAGAAAAGTCGATCAATTTGAGGGCTTGCATGGAGATGACATTGAACAAAGTGTCTTGGCTCCGCACTCTAAATCACCTAAACCAGATGAGATTCGCGTTATGGGTTACGGTGTTGGTTTTACTCAATGGCGAGTTATTGTTTATAGTCTTTTATTTGTTTTGTGCTTGTGTGGAGTAGCTGGCTGGATTCCAGACTGGATTATGGTTTTGGCAGTTGTTATTGCCTTTATTATTTGCGATTCGCATGTGTTCCGCGCTCTAGACTGGGCTTTGCCTCTTACATTTATAATGTTCTTTATTTTTATTGGAAACATGCGTAGGGTCCCAGGATTTACCGAGATTGCACAAATGTGGGTTGGCTCTCATCCTATGGAAGTTTCGGTTGTTTCTAGTCAAATGATTAGTAATGTTCCAACTACTATCTTACTTTCAGGCTTCTGCGACCAGTGGAAGATGCTTATTATTGGTACTAATCTTGGCGGTATGGGAACGCTTATTGCGTCTATGGCATCTTTGATTTCATACAAGAGTATTACGCATAAGTATCCTCATAATAAGGGTCGCTATTTGCTTATGTACACAATTGTGAATCTTCTTTTCTTGGCTGTTTTGATTGGTTTAGCTTGGATTATTGAGTAGTGTTTTTCTGGCTTTTTGCGTGATTTTTGCATTGTGGGTGTGTCTTTTATTGCAATTATTGTGATTATTTTCACATATTTTTACGTTATTCTGCAATGAAATGCTAGTAAATTTCAGATTATTTGCGATTTTGTTGTATTATTTTCTATTAAATCGCAATTATGCTTAATAATTTTCATTTTATTTAAAATATATACGAAAATCATCAAAAATTGAATATAACATTATAACAAATTTATGTCTTGGCTTATCCATTATTATGGCTTCTTGCACTAAGTTAAGTTTGGGCAAAAGACTTTTGGCATTAATTACATTTTCTCTCTTGTAATTTTGTAAATTATGCATGCCAAAATCAGCTCACATATTAATAAAAATATATAAGGAGAGAACTATGAACGGTGTTCTGTCTATACTGCTAGATGTTTTTAGACAACCATCTGTAATAGTTGCAATGATTTCTCTAATTGGTCTTGCAGTACAAGGCAAAAAGATTTCCGACATAGTACAAGGCTCTATTCGTACAATGATTGGTTTCTTAGTATTGGCAGCCGGATCTGGAGTAGTCACTGAAGCACTAAATCCTTTTGGGAGCATGTTCCAATATGCGTTCCATGTTCAAGGCGTAGTACCAAATAATGAAGCTATAATCGGTACAGTTCTTATGAAGTATGGATCAGAAGCAGCATTAATCTTCTTCTTTGGAATGATTGTTAACATTGTTTTATCAATAACATCTAGATTTAAGTTCATTTACTTAACTGGTCACGTTGCATTCTATATGGCAAGTATGCTCGCAGTAATCTTCAATGTCGCAGGTTTTAATACTCTAACCGTTATTATTCTCGGATCATTCGCTCAAGGTCTACTTATTACGATTTCTCCAGCATTGGTTCAGTCATTTATGCGCACTGCCTCCGGCAAAGATGATGTTGCACTTGGACATCCTACGAGTAGTGGAGTTCTTATTGGAACTTTGATTGCAAAACTTACAGCTTCTAAAAAGCATCCGTCTAAGTCTACTGAAGATATTAAGTTCCCAGCTGCTCTTGGATTCTTAAAAGATACAACTGTTCTCATTGCACTTTCAATGGCAATTATCTACGCTGTTGTAGCACTTTTTGCGGGGCCGCAATATATTGAATCGCATTTATCTAATGGGCAAAACTTTATTGTGTTTGTTATTCTTAAGGCTGCAATGTTCTCTGCAGGCGTTTTCATTATTCTTGCAGGCGTACAGGTTGTTTTAGATGAGATTGTTCCAGCATTTAAGGGAATATCCGAAAAACTCGTTAAAAACGCTAAACCAGCATTGGATGCTCCTATGACTTTTGGTTTTGCTCCAAACGCTGTTCTTATTGGATTCTTGGCAAGCTTTGCTGGCGGAATTGTTGGAATGGTTATTATGGCTTTGGCTGGCACAACAGTTGTTATTCCAGGAATTGTTGCTCACTTTATGGCTGGTGGTGTTACTGGCGTATTTAGTAACGGCCAAGCTGGTAGAAGAGGCTGCGTTGTAGGCGGTTTTGTTAATGGTATTGTTATTACATTCTTGCCGTTACTTCTTTTGCCTGTTTTGGGTAATCTTGGTTCTGCAAACTCCACTTATTCAGACGCTGATTTTGGTGTAACTGGAGTTTTTCTTGGTTACACGAATGTTGCAGGAGGCAAAATCGTAAGTATTATTGCAGTTGTAATATCTTATGTTCTTTTCTACGCGTCTTCAATATTGTTGACGCGCAGAGAAAATAGTAAAGTCAAATATGCAATTGAAAACTAATACAATTGTGAAGAGTTATTGTAGAAATTAAACTTAAATCACAATTAAAAATAGAAACGATAAGTCTAAAAGGTTATGATCTTGAATTTGCGATTAAATAGCAACTTTAATCAATAATTTAAGATTGTAGCCTTTTGTAGTATAGGCACGCCTTAATCGTATATTGGCATAATATACTGATACTATGTAACTGTTGTGTGTTTTGAAAGCAAATTTGTAAAAATTTTCTTAAAAGCTTCATTTTTTAAGATTTTTTTTTTAATAGCTTTTAAAAGAAAATTACTATTTGGAGAGTGGATTGTGACCGAAGGTGTACCTAAATATATTGCCGTGCGAGACAATCTTAGGAAACGCATTGACTTAATGGAGCCAGACGAACAGCTTCCTCCAGAAGTAGAATTGTGTAAGCAATACAACGTTAGCCGAATTACTCTTAGACATGCAGTTGATAATCTGATATTGGAAGGTCTGCTTGTAAGAATACAAGGCAAAGGAACTTTTAGAGCAAGAGATGTTATTCACAGTGTTAACCGTGAAGTTATATCAGACCAGGTTCAAGGCTTTTACCAGAATTATTCTGAAAGCAAAGAACATATACGAATCAAAGTTATTCAAAATGATGTAGTTAAAGATGAATCTGCTGCTTATAAGCTTGGTTTAGATGAGTCAATTGATCTGATTTGTGTTAAACGATTAAAGTACGTTGATGACGTTTTGTCTAATTACAGTGTAGTTTATCTTGAAGCTTCAAGATTTCCAAAAGTTTTGACTCATGATTTTACGAAAAAATCTTTAGCAGAGTTTCTAGAAAGCGATTACGCTGTAAAGCTTTGTGAAAATGATTTGTCTGTTCATGTTGAGCAACTATGTGGAACCATGGCAAAAGTTTTACAGGTTGAAGATAAAACTCCATCTCTTGCAGTTGAATCCATTGTTAAGGACTCTTTTGGTTCAATAATAGCCTTTGGTGCTGCTGTTTATACACCAAAGTATTGTGATATTCAATTCAAAATGCATATTACTGTTTGATATTACTTTATTTATTCTTGAACGATTCTTGTTTTTCTATATAAAAATGTTCTAGTATACAGAAAATCTCCGTTACCAAATGTAAACAAATGATAACGGAGATTTTTCAAACTCTAATTAAGATCGCAATCTAATGCGACTATTTTAAAGAGCGTTGATTGCCAAAGCAAGACCAGACTTACGGTTTGCAGCCTGATTCTTATGAATCACACCACGACCTGCAGCCTTGTCAAGCTTCTTAGCAGCCACTGCGAATGCAGCTTCAGCTGCAGCCTTGTCACCAGCAGCGATGGCTTCACGAGTAGCGCGGATAGCAGTCTTCAAAGCAGACTTCACTGCCACGTTACGCTTGTGTGCCTTCTCATTGGTGAGCACGCGCTTTTTCTGCGACTTAATGTTTGCCACTATTACTCCAAACGACGTTTGCTATATCAAGGACATACAAAGGGTAAGCATAGCATGATTCTTGGATAAAACCACTAATTTTCACGAATATTAATCACCATAATGCTTACTGCATGCATTAAATGTAATTAAGTGCATAACTTGCTGTTCTTATCTTCTTGGACTAGGGTAGTCAAGTTGCTACCATTAATGAGTTACAGTGCTTGATGCACATTATACTATATATTCATTGTGTCTTAAAAGGAGATATTTGCTTTGATTACACCGCATAACCAGCCAGGATTTACGGATCAATCGTTGATACGCAACTTCTGCATTATTGCGCATATAGATCACGGCAAGTCTACTGTAGCGGATCGCATTTTGCAGCTTTCTGGAATTGTGCCAGAACGTGAGATGCGAGACCGTTTCTTGGATCGCATGGATATTGAGCAAGAGCGCGGAATCACTATTAAATCGCAGGCTGTTCGCGTGCCGTGGACTTTTGACGGTAAAGAGTACTCGCTTGGCATGATTGATACTCCTGGTCACGTTGATTTTACTTACGAAGTTTCGCGTGCGCTTGCAGCATGCGAGGGTGCGGTTTTGCTTGTGGATGCCACTCAAGGTATTGAAGCGCAGACGCTTTCTAACCTTTATATGGCAATCGAACATGATTTAACGATTATTCCTGTATTAAACAAAATCGATTTGCCTAGTGCGGAGCCAGACAAGCATGCGGAAGAAATAGCTGGATTAATTGGTTGCAAGCCTAATGAAGTTTTGCGTGTTTCTGGGAAAACTGGCGAAGGTGTAAAAGATCTTCTCGACCAAATCGTGCTGGAAGTGCCATCTCCTAATGGAAATCCTAATGGCGCTGCTCGTGCGCTTATTTTTGACTCAGTCTACGATTCGTATCGCGGAATCGTCACATATATTCGTATGGTTGATGGCGAGCTTAAATCGCGTGAAAAATTGCATATGATGGGCATTGGCATGACGCATGATCCTATTGAAATCGGCGTTATTAGCCCAGATATGGCTCCAACCAAGGCGCTTGGAGCTGGAGAAGTCGGCTACGTAATTACAGGCGCAAAAGACGTGAGTCAATCTAAAGTTGGCGACACTATTACTAGCGCTGTAAATCCCGCATCTGAGCCTTTGGAAGGCTACAGAGACCCTAAGCCTATGGTTTACGCTGGCTTATTCCCAATAGATAACGCGCAATTCCCAGAGCTAAGAGATGCTCTCGATAAGCTAAAACTTAACGATGCTGCTCTTATTTACGAGCCAGAAACGTCGGTTGCGTTGGGATTTGGTTTCCGTTGCGGATTCTTAGGTTTGTTGCACATGGAGATTGTTTCCGAGCGCTTAAGCCGAGAATTTGGATTAGATCTTATTTCAACTGCTCCAAACGTAACTTACGATGTTACAAGCGAAGACGGCACCGAGCATCATGTGACTAATCCTAGCGAGTTCCCAGAAGGCAAAATCAAGCGCATTATTGAGCCAATGGTTGCTGCCGACATTATTGCGCCTAAAGATTTTATTGGCGCGATTATGGACTTGTGCCAAGATCATCGTGGGGAAATGGGCACAATGGAATATATTAGTGCAGACCGCGTGGAAATGCATTACAGGATTCCTCTTGCGGAAATCGTTTTTGACTTCTTTGATCAGCTTAAAAGCCGCACAAAAGGTTATGCTTCTCTTGACTACCACGAAGATGGCGAGCAAGCTGCAGATTTAGTGAAGGTTGATATTCTTATTCAGGGAGATAAGGTTGACGCTTTTAGCGCCATCGTGCATCGCGATAAGGCTTATTCTTACGGCGTTATGATGACTAAGAAGCTTCGCGGACTTATTCCTCGCCAACAGTTTGAGATTCCAATTCAGGCTGCAATTGGCTCGCGTATTATTGCTCGCGAAACTATTAGTGCGCTTAGAAAAGACGTGCTTGCTAAATGCTACGGCGGCGATATTACGCGTAAACGTAAGCTTCTTGAAAAGCAGAAGGCTGGTAAGAAGCGCATGAAGATGCTTGGACATGTTGAAGTTCCTCAAGAAGCGTTTGTTGCGGCTTTGGCTACGGATGATGGCGCAAACGATAGAGACACTAAAGATAAGATTCGTGCAGCGCAAAAGTCTGAAGGATGAGTTTAGAGTTGGATGCTGAATTAAATAAATCAGCTATGCAAACTAAAAGCATGCCTTTTGAAGTTTACGTGCACGTGCCGTTTTGCTTGCGACGCTGCGGTTATTGCGATTTTAATACGTATACTGCTCGTGATTTGGGCGAAGGTGCGAGTCGTGAAGGGTACGCGGATGTTGCGATTCGTGAGATGCGTCTTGTAAAAAAGTGGCAGGAATTTCACGGGATTTTCGAGCCTAAAGCGCAATCTGTTTTCTTTGGTGGCGGCACTCCGACCGTTCTTAAAGCGCAAGATTTAGTGCGAATTTTGCAAGAAATACGTAACTTGTGGGGCATTATGCCTGGCGCGGAAATAACTACAGAAGCAAATCCAGACACTGCAGATGAGTCTTATATTGAGACGCTTGCAGAAGGTGGATTTACACGAATATCTTTTGGAATGCAATCGGCTGTGCCGCATGTGCTAAAAACGCTTGACCGCACGCATACTCCAGAAAACGTAGAGCGCGGAGTTAAAGCAGCGAATGCTTGTGGTTTGCGCTCAAGCGTTGATTTGATTTATGGAGCTCCAGGGGAGAGTCTAGACGATTGGCGAAAGTCGGTAGAAATGGCTTTGAGCCTGGGCGTTAACCACGTTTCCGCGTATGCGCTAACAGTAGAGCCGCGCACAAAAATGGGTCGCCAAATTGCTGCTGGCACAATTCACGCGCCAGATGACGATGATGAAGCTGCAAAATACGAGTTGGCAGATAGTCTTTTTAATTCTGCTGGCTTAAAGTGGTATGAGATTTCTAACTGGGCGCGCACTGGTTTTGAGTCTCAACATAATCTTGGATATTGGAAGAACATTGATTGGGCAGGAATTGGCCCAGGGGCTCATTCTCACTACAATTCTGTTAGCGGCATTAGCAAGCAAAGCATGGATGATTGTGCTCTTTTGGCGGATTCAAGCAAGTTTTACAATCTTAGATCTTGGGATATTTTGCATCCAAAACGTTGGGCGCATGCGATTAATGCAGGAAACGTGCCTTGGCAAAACTACGAGTGTATAAACAGTGAGGATGCGTTGATAGAAGAGGTAATGCTTGGGTTGCGCATTAGAGATGGGCTTAGTATTGATGAATTGTGTACAAAGATGCGTAAAGCCAATTGCGAATTTGACGATTCTTATTTGCAAAAAGTGCTAATCGAAGTGTGTAAAGAAGATTTGGCAGTGTTGAACAAAAATCGTATTGCTGCCACTCGAAAAGGGCGTTTATTAAACGATTTATTAATCGAAAAAATTGTTGACGCGTGCCAAAATGGCTTAGTTATGCGTTAAAATGATTCGTATTGTGTGAAAATTCAATGCAGAAAGGAATCAATCATGGCAAACCGCAAAGAGCGTAGAGCAAAAGCCAGGCAGAGTCGTAGGGGAATCCCGTCTCAATACGATCAAACGAATGGCCGCGGTCGCGGTGGAATGATTGACGAATACAATCTGCAAGAACATTCAAGAAGGCTCCAAGAAAACGGCGTTGACGGTTGGAAGCCATCTTCTAGCGTTACAGAACAAGAGGAACAGTTAACTCGTAATATTAAGCGAGCTAAGGCTGGAGATGATACTTGGAATACTGTTCGCAAAGTTATTGGCGTGTGTTCTTGGGCTGTTCTCTTGCTTTCTGCATTCGCGTTCTTGGTAATTATGTGGCTGCCAAGTCAGCCAATGGTGCTTGTTATAACTGTTGCAGTGTTGTTTGCTTTGGGCGTGTTTGGGCTGTTCTTTAGCTTTAGCAACTCTAAGCAAAATCCGCGACTCGATCAGCACGGTACCGCGCTTTAGTTAGATTTGGGTCGATTTAGGTTTGTTTATAAATAAATAAAAACTATTTTTAATAATTAAGGCGGGCGCTTTGGTAATACAATGTGCGCGCCTTATTTCTTTTACACGCTTTTATCTATGCAAATCCTGCAAAATGATCATGAAAATTCTAGTTAAATCATGCAAAATAAATTTTTTTGACTAGTAAGTTTTAATTTGTAAAACTTATAGTTTGTTTGCGTAATTTTCTTCTATAATCATTTGACAACTAAAAATATTTAAAATGATTATAACAATATTGCGCATATTTTTTAGATTAAATCAGTAATTTTCATAAAATTTTCTAAGATATTTAAAGAAAATCAACAGTTCTTTCTTAGCTTTTTATAAGGGTAAATCATATAAGCTACGAGATTGTACTTATTGTACCTATTTTGTAACAGACAATTTCAATGACAAGTGTTCAATGAGGAAGGTAGTCGATGACATTTATTTCTCGCGCAATACGCTACGTTTTGAGAAAAAGAGTAAAAACAGCAATAGTGTTTGTAATATTAGCATTAATTTCAACGCTTCTGCTGGCATCTTCTGCAGTTGCGATTGCTGCAGAAAAAGAAGGCAAAAAAGTAGAAGAACAAGCAGAATCTAGTTTTGTTTTAGCAAATAATCCGCAAGTAAATCCTGGAACTCCTAGGGGAGCAGGAACCGTTAAACCAAGTGATGTTAAAAAAATAGCGTCACTAAAAAATGTTGATTCGTATGTTTTGCGTCAAAATGTTACTGCCGATTTAGTTGGTGCAAAAGCAGCTAGAATCAAAGGTGTTCAAGACTACGATGCTCGTAGAGAAAAGCAATTTGGAAACGCTGTAAACTTAGAGGGAACAAACTCTTCTAAGGGCTTAAATGCTTTCAAAACAAAATCAATTCACATGGTTAAAGGAAGAGCTTTGCAAGAATCAGATGAGCATGCTTCCTTAATCCACGAAGATTTAGCAAAACTAAATGGCTTAAAATTAGGCGATTCGTTAACGCTTAAAGCAAACCCGTTTGACGCCGATAATCTTAACCATTCTACGGAGCAAGTAAAAACACGCATAGTTGGAATTTATGGCGGAGCTAATAATCGCCCAGTTGCAACACGTGCGGAATTAACTGCAAATACTGTGTATACAGATTTGAAAACAACCAGAGAGCTTTACAAATATAAGCCTGGAAAAGAGATATACCAGGATGCAAGTTTTAAGGTTAAAAAAGGAGCGGACGCAGATTCTGTGATTGAAGAAGCGTCTAAGCTTCCGATTGATTTGCAAAACTATCAGATCACTAGAGATGACCAGTTTGTGCAAGGCATGATTGGCGCAGCAAAAGGCGTAAAATCCATGATGAACATAACAGTTATTGCAGTAAGCGCGTTTGCTGTAATTGCTTTAGGATTAGTTCTTATTCTTTGGATTAATGAGCGTAGAAAAGAAATTGGTGTTCTAACCTCAATTGGTGTAGGAAAGGCGTCCCTTGTGTTGCAGCAGCTTTTTGAGCTTGTGCTACTTGCGATTCCAGCCATTGCAATAGGTTATGGTTTTGCAAGCGCAATATCTCCTTGGATTAGTGATTGCGCATTAGGTTCAGTAAAAAATTCCGCTGCGCAGCAGCTTAGTTCGATGGGTCAAGCTGGAGGAAACCTAGAGTCGAGCATGGCAACAAGAACATTAGATAAGATTGCTGTTCATGTTAGCTTAGATTGCTTAATTCAATCGTCATTAATGGTTCTAATGGTTATTGTTGTGGCAGTTGCATTATCTTATCTGCCTATTTTGCGAAAGTCTCCTAGAGATTTGCTTTGCATGCAAAAGTAGGTGGCTGTAAAAGTAGGTGGTAAAATGACTCAAATTATAAAAAGAGCTTGGCTAGCTATAATTAGGAAACCAAGACGAAATGCTATTTTAGCGTTGATTATTGCTGTTGTTCTTAGTGCGCTTATTTGCCAATCGAGTGTTATTGCTTCTGTAAAAAATCTAGAGAATCAATTAACTTCCAATATTGGCTTAGGCTTTAGCGTTTATGCAAAAACTAGAGGAGAGACTTTACCAGAGTCTGATTCTGCTGGCGATTCAGCCAGTGACTCCGCCAGCGATTCCTCTAATCAATCGCAGCAAGATATTCCTCAAGATTTGCAAAAAAACGAAGGAATTCCAGAAAATCTTATTGCAAAATTTAAAAATATTAGTGGAATAAAAACCATTGCAGAAGAAAAAGATGTTTTAGCAAATCCTGTTAACGCTAAAATTGTATCGCAAATAAATGGTCCGCGTTTAGACAATGATGAGATGTTTTCGCTTGTTTCAATAACGGGAACAACTAGATCACAGTTATCACAAGGGTTTCAAGAAGGATTATATAAGCTTGAGGAAGGTAATCATATTGATTCTTCGGCACCTGGCGACTTTAAGCGCGCAAAATCTGCAATAATTCACAAGTCTTTTGCTAAGCAAAATAATCTTAAACTCGGGTCTGTTTTAAAACTAAAACAAGGCAGCAAAAGCATTAATCTTAAGGTTGTTGGTATTTTTTCTGGCAAGATGCAAACAAAAGGTGCGCTTCCTTCTGATTCTTCCGAAAATCGCGTAATAACTGATTTAGAATCCGCTCTTTACTTGTCTGGAAGTAAAAATCGCAGTTCTATAAAGTGTGTTATGCAAAATTCAAATAATCTAACTAAAGCTTTAGAAGAAGCTAATAAAATCGCTAAAAACGATGGCGATGGCATGCTTTCTGTAGAAAATAATGCGCAAAGATTTGCCTCTGTTCTTCAATCTGTAAAAACAGTTAAGCAACTAGTAACAATGATTTTAATGTGTCTTGCAGCAGTTGGAATCATAGTGCTTGGTTTAGTTCTTGTATTTTGGGTACGAGGAAGGATTCACGAAGTTGGCGTTCTAATGTCAATTGGTATGAACAAGTCTGTAATAGCTTTGCAAATGATTATAGAAGTTTTTATAATAACAGCCTTCTGCTCAGTTGCATCAATTCTAATTGGGTCTGCAATATCTTCAAGTGTAGGATCAATGCTATTGGCTAATGTCTCAAATAGTACAATTTCTGACTTAAGCATTTCTTGGATTCCAAATAAACAAACATTTTTTGCTATTCTTATAGGATTTGCTATAGCGTTTGTATCTCTATGCATTGCTCTTGCGCCAATAATGTTTAAAAAGCCTCGTTTTGTATTGAACTCAATGAGCTGAGGTGATTTTCTTAGATAATTAAGATGAATCAATTAGAAGATTGGATTTAACTGGATTTTATTAAGAATAAGATTCGGATTCTGATAGAAAATTAAAAATTTACAAGTATCAAATATTAAGTATTAAATATTAAATTTAGAAAATATTGGAGTTTTATTATGACTACTTTATTAAAACTTAACAACGTTGATTATTCTTATGGTGCAACTAATATTCCTGTTCTTAAAAACGTTAATGCGGATTTTGAATCTGGAAAAATATACAGTATTACAGGTCAATCTGGAGCTGGAAAATCCACTATGCTATCTCTTCTAGCAGGATTAGATACTCCAACAAAAGGAACAGTATTGTTTGATGGACAAGATATTTCCAAGAATGGTGGATATTCTAATCATCGCAAGAATCATGTGTCTTTAGTTTTTCAGAATTTCAATCTAATCGACTACTTGACTCCTGTAGAAAACTTGCGTCTTGTTAATTCAAATGCTGATTCCAAGATTCTTAAAGAACTGGGACTTAGTGAAGACGAATCAACTAGAAATATAACAAAGCTTTCTGGCGGGCAGCAGCAGCGAGTGGCTATTGCGCGAGCGCTTGTATCTTCTGCTCCTGTTATTCTTGCCGATGAGCCAACAGGTAGCTTGGATCCAAATACAACACAAGAAGTTATATCAATCTTAAAAGACGCAGCTCATAAACACGGAAAATGCGTGATTGTTGTAACACATTCGAGCGATGTGGCGGCTGCTGCAGACATAAAATATGTTCTCAAAAACAAACAGTTAACAAAAAAATAATATAAAAGACTAATTATCAACGATTTTTCCGTGCTTCTGCGTAAAGTAAAACCTGTGCGTAACCTTTGCGCAGAAGTTGCGTATCAGTGCATACACGGGGAGGTTGTTGTGGCTGAAGTGTCAGATTCTAAGCCTATTGTGGCAGTTGTTATGGGGTCTTCAAGTGATTGGGAAACCATGCGTCATGCCTGCGAAATCCTAGAAAGATTCAGAGTGCCGTATATGAAAAAAGTTATTTCTGCACATCGCACTCCAGAACTTATGGCAGATTTTGCTCACAGTGCTAGAAAAAATGGTTTTCGCGTAATTATTGCTGGCGCTGGTGGAGCAGCACACTTACCAGGTATGATTGCTGCTCAAACAACTCTTCCAGTTGTTGGTGTTCCTGTAAAATCCCATGCTCTTTCGGGCTGGGATTCTTTGCTTTCTATAGTGCAAATGCCTGGTGGTATTCCTGTTGCTACAACAGCTGTGGGCAACTCGGGAGCTACAAATGCTGGTTTGCTTGCAGTAAGCATGTTGAGCACAACAGATAATCGTCTTGCAGACGAACTTGAAGATTACCGTCAAGAATTAAAAGAGAAGGTTGAGGAATCTAATGCCGAGCTTATCTGAAGTCACTAATGGTGCTGTAGAGCGTTTGATGCCAGGAGCCACTATTGGAATTATTGGCGGCGGTCAATTGGGACGCATGATGGCTATTGCAGCTAGACATATGGGATTCCGCATAGGAGTTTTAGATCCAACGCTTGATTGCCCAGTATTTCAGGTTGCAGATTTGCAGGTTGAGGCAAATTATGATGATCCTGAAGGCTTGCGCGAGCTTGCTGAACGTTGTGATGTTCTTACATACGAGTTTGAAAATGTTAACGCAGATGCGTTAGATAAGATTCGTCATTTAACAGCTATTCCTCAGGGCACAGATTTATTGCGTGTTACACAAGATCGTGTTTGTGAAAAAGAGTTTATTAATAAACATGGCATTGAAACAGCTAAATGGCGTGAAGTCAATAATCTTGACGATTTAGACGCAGCAATCGAAGAAATTGGTTTGCCTGCTATTCTTAAGACTCGTCGTGGTGGCTATGATGGTCATGGTCAGGATGTTCTTCGCACTGAAGAAGATGTTGCTAATATTCACCACCGTTCCGATAGGGGAGGAAAATTCCCTCCGTCTATTCTTGAAGGTTTCGTTGACTTTGCTTTTGAAGCTTCAATTCTTGTTTCCGGCAATGGTAATGATTTTGTGACTTATCCTCTTGTAAAAAACGTTCATCACAATAGCATTCTTCATATGACTCTCGCACCTGCAGTTGTGGATCCTGTTGTAGAAGAGACCGCACACGATTTAGCGCTTCAACTGGCTAAAGGTTTTGAGCTTGCTGGAACGCTTGGCATTGAGTTATTTATTACTAAAGATAATCGTGTAGTAGTAAACGAGCTTGCTCCTCGCCCTCACAATTCTGGGCATTACACGATTGAAGCTTGCGATATGGATCAGTTTGAAGCACATATTCGCGGTATTGTTGGATGGCCTTTAAAAAAGCCTAAGCTGCTTTCTCCTGCAGTGATGGTTAATGTTCTTGGTCAACATGTTGCTCCTACTCGTTCTCTTATATTAGAGCATCCAGAATGGCATGTTCATGACTATGGAAAGGCTGAGGTTCGTAAAAATCGCAAAATGGGTCATATTACTGTTTTGTGTGATGACACAGTTAAAGAAGCTGCAGAATTAGATGCTACTGGCTGTTGGGATGACGAGCTTGATTAAAAGATTTAGTATTAGTCTTAAAATTTAAATAGTTATAGTTTGTTGGACTAGTATTAGATTTTTTAATAGTTTGAAAGGTAAAAGGTTAAATAATGGTTGGTGAGCCAGTACGCAGAAACACTAAACAAAAAGAAACTGTTCTTGAACATTTAAGAGCTTCGCGTAATTTTGTTTCTGCACAGAATCTGCATCGCCTGCTTGTGGAAGATGGTGAAATCATTGGTTTAGCCACAGTGTATCGTCAGCTTAATATGCTTGCACAAAGTGGCGATGTTGATACTGTTCGTTTTAATGGACAGCAACTATTTCGCATTTGCGATGAGAATACTCATCATCACCATCTTGTGTGTGAAAAGTGTGGTAAAACCGTGGATATAGAGCCTCCTGATGATGAGGGTTGGATTCACAAGATCGCCGAATCTCATGGGTATACGGTTATAGATCACACTTTGGAAGTGTTTGGATTATGCCCAGACTGTAATCAGAGTGTAGATTGATTGCAAACTCATTAATCAATCTAATTAATTACAGTTAAAAATCAGCCTAGATTTAGAATTTAGGCTGATTTTTCATTACATGAACTATTTTTTAAGAGTTTTTAGCATTTCTAAAATCTGCTTAGGATTAGTCTCTGGCAAATAAGAGCTTGTAACAGCTAACGATATTTGTGCTAGTTTTGCAGAATCCAAATAGCATATGTATACAGGTCTATTAGTAGGCTGGAACTTCTTTTTAAAGAAATAAAGCGACTTAAATCCGTATGCTGGCTCCAAAATATCGGACATCATTTCAAGCGTATGAACAATAATATCATTTGATTCATGATGATTTGAAGATTGAGAATCTCCATGAATTGTAGGCTTTTGGCTTGCCTGGATATCTTTACTAGAATCCTCATTGCTTAATGTAGAATTTTCACAAATATCTGTTATTCCAGCAAGAGGAGCTGCAGAAAGACTCATAAACTCCACAGCAGATTCTGGATTTTCAAGACCTTCGTCTCTTAACCGTTCCGCCATTCTAGCAATAAGCAACTCCATAATTCCATTAGGGCTATCCGTGCGATGTCTCATAAAATCAAGAGTCCACCCGATTACGCGATTATTGTCATAAGTCGGCATCCAACTTGTAACCCCAAGAACGCGATTATTCTCGTCAATCGCATACAAAATCTTTACTCTAGGATCATGCAATTCTTCCAAACCGCCAAGAGTAAACTTCATTTCTGGAAGGGCTTTAAGTTCCGCCCATTCTTCCGAAATCTCAATAATTTGTTGCTGAACTTCCCAAGGAGCATCGTTGTAAGTGCTAAGAACATCTGTTATTCCATCACGTTTTGCCTTGTTTATGGCAGTGCGAATATCCTGCCACTTTTTACCCCTAGTTTGCCACTCTTTAGGGTAGACTAGCATATCGCTTCCAACTTTTATAGAAGAAAAACCAATAGATTCCAAGGCTTTTCGTTCTTCATCGTGAACAGCGTAGAATGCTGGAGACCATGAATTTTGTTCGCAAAGTTGAATAAACGCTTTCAAATCTTGTTTATATTCTGTTTTATCTCCAAAAGGACCAGTTAGAGTTAAAGCAACTCCATATTTTAGTCTGTATGCTATTGCAGAATGTTCAGTGGCGGAGAACCAATAGTGGTTATCATGCCATGTTGTCATAAAACTCATGGTGTCTCCACCAAGTTGAACTAACTCGCTTGCTTTTTTGCGGTCTTCTTCATTAATTGTTATTTTGTTTCTAAACCACACCATGCAAACAGCAAAAAGAACAAGCCAGAATAGAACTCCAACACCTTGAGTTATTGCTGAAGACAAAGGAGTTATAGGTGTAAGCATGGCATTGGACCTTAATCCAAAGCCCATAGGCATCCAACGCCCTGGAAGATCACGTAGTAAATGATGCAAGTCTGCTACAGGCTTAAATTCATTTGGTGCAATCAACCCGAAGCAAACATATCCTATTCCAGTAGAAAATAGTGCAAAAACAATTGCAACTAATCCAACTCTGCGCTCAAGCTTATCACTATGATTTGGAAAATGCTTTATGCTTATAAACAGTAGAATTGCTATTAATAAAGGAGGCAAAGCTGTAAGCATAAAGGCTATAGAAGTAGCATTATTCTTGTGGAAAATCATAGTTTGTTTAGTTGCAATCAAAGGCAAAATAGCAAAATACATTGTTGCATATACTGCTGTAATTCCGTTGATTGTTATAGCAGCATAAGCTGCAAGTCTTCTTCCGCGTAAAAGTCCCCAAGATATAATCATTAAAGTGACAATAGGCAAAAGAATACGAATCCAAAGACCTCCTATTGTTGCGTGTTGTAATCCTGAATGAAGCAGGCAACTGCTTGAACTATAGTTTGATATACATCTTGCTAGCCACGGTTTCGTACCCATTTGCGGAGACATGAATAAACCTAATGTAGTTAGTATTCCAGCATGAGATCTAGAAGATAGTGCAAGAACTGGTCCTAAAGCCATAACAAGTTGAGTTATGGCAAATAGACGTCTAATCTCGTAGTCTGTTCCTTCCCACCAGTTCGCGCTTTTCACAGTATTTGTATTAGCATTGCTATTTTTGTTCATCAGATTGCCAATAATATGGCCACAAATTGCTGCAAAAATTGTGCAATAATCCCCAGGATTTCCACTATAAAGAAGCATCGCAGACGTGATTGCATATCCCAAAACAAACATTCGTCTACGCCACAATATCGATTCGCATGTTGCTGCAGCCATAAAAGCTCCAACAAAAAGTGTAAAAGGAGAAAGTCTAATTGGTATTCTAGTAATCCAACGCATGTTTCTAATAATCATTGAAAGATTACCGATTAAAGTAAGCCCGAGTATTGTTCCAATAAGAGTGCTTGTTACAGAAACAAAAAGCAAACGCATTTTACCGATACGTGTTTCGGCTAACCCTATTAAAACAAGTGAAAGTATTGCATTTACTATTAGAGATGAGAAACTATTTACAAAAAATAGCGAGTGGAATAGTTTAATCAGAAGCTGTGTAATATTTCTATGCCCAAACAAAAAAGTAGAGCTTATTTTCGGTTTATGATACGAGAAGAATTGTGAAAGAGTTGCATTGGTGCCATAAGTATAGATGTGCATTACGGTACTGAAAACCCAGTGAATAAGGTTAATAACCAAGAAAACTAGAGTTATTTTCGCTGCTAGCACGCGCTGCGATAGCCACATGCGCACATCGTTGGTAAGAACGCTTAAATGATGTTTTGCTGTAGACTCGTGATTTTTTGATAAAAAGTTTGGCATGATTTATCGCCTCACCTTCTGATTGATAACCACTTGAATATTATTATAAGAGTTTAAATCTGGATAATTGCTTGTTATTCCAGAATCTTTACAAAGATGGTCGATTACAACTTTTAACCCATTTTGAACGGTATGCCAATCGTGTCCAGATCCTTTAGAAATCATGGTTATAACGCTTATTCCAGACTTATGAGCCGCTATAGCAATATTAGACTGATTTACTTGCGATTTAGGATCCCAAGCTCCAGCTATAGAGTAATAATTTTGTTTTAAAGGAGCATTTTTTCTCATTATGTTTGCTGGAATATGCTTTTCGTATTTTTTGCGATCTCCATCAAAATAACGTTTTATTGTTTCATCGCGATTCTTGTATGTTGGCTCTAGTTCTCCGCCTGCAGAATACATGTTTCCAAATAGTTTAGGATAAGCTGGCACAATCTGAGTTGCGCAAGTTCCTCCTTGAGAAAATCCTCCCATTAGCCAAAGTGCTGGATTGTTGCTGGCTGGTAGATTTTTATGAATCCAATTAACAACATCTTTTGTCAAATAAGTTTGTGCTTTTCCATAAACCTTTGTATCCGCGCAAAGAGAATTGTGTGTTGCAGTACCGTTTTGATCTGGTGACACAACAATCGGAGCTAAACCATTATGATCCTTAGCATAAGCGTCTAAGGTGTTTACAATTTCGCTCGCAGCAAATAGCCTATTAGGGCTTCCTGGTTGACCAGAAAGAAGAACCATTACAGGCAGTTTTGGAGCGTATTTTGTTAAAGCTGCTGGTGGTAAGTAGACGTTTGCGGTGCGGGCACGGAAGTTAGATGTTGTTGCGGGAATTTTAACGGATCTACTTATTCCTTTGGATGGTATTTTTGGGAGCTTGTTTTGTGCTGCAAGTGAATTCCAATCAGCGATTTCCATAACCCCATTATGTTTATTATGCTCTTCAAGCTTCGGATAATTACCTAATCCAAATACTGATCCAATAGTTGTGTATTCGCCATAAATCATATTTACGCGAATCATTGTGGCTAAAATAAACAAAATAATTGAAAATATTGCAAAAGCTCTTCTATATCCTTTAGATATTATCGCAGCGCTTAAAGCAAATCCTACAGCCGCAAATCCTCCTGCAATAGAAAAAATCACAAGCCATCCTAGGCTTACTCCGAATACAAGAAAAACGTCTGAAATAAGCCAAGTTATAAATCCAAATATAATTGCGAATAATGATGCAGAACCTAATTGTGTTAAAAGAGATGGAAAATACTTTATTTTTTTAGATTTTGTTATTAAAAGGACAGCTAAGCATAATCCAGATATTGCGAATATACTTATAGGTAGTATGCCGTGCATTAGGTTAATTGTGGCAATAAACTTCATTCTTACTGTTCCTTAAAACCTCACTAGATTAGAGCTGTCAAAAAATACAGCCGTTGATAATATAATTCGTAATCCTTAAAATTTTCTATATTATGTCATCAATTATAATGATAAAAGATACAGAGTTTATTGCAATACGTCAAAAGTATGAATATACACAATTGTTTACTACAAGTTATGTTTATTTATGACGATGGCGATAATTAAAATGTATTTGTAACATAGATGCGTAAATGAGTTATGTATTAGTCATGTAATTAGAAGGGTGTGAAATTGCCATTAAGCAATTTTCTTACTATTTTTAAGCGTTTTAAGCTTGCGATTCCGCGATGGTTGTATGCGGTTCTGTTCGTTTTATTTGATGCAATAATGGTTATGATTGTGCAGCTTTCTGTTCAAAGGTCTGGACGAGTGGAAATGACCTCCTCGCTTTCGGCAAGCGCATGGAACATAATTTCAAAAATGTGGATTAGCTTAAATTTTGTATTCGTTTTGAATCTGCTTATAGTTGCTCTAATTTACGGAATTCTGTTGATGGTAATAAATCGTTTTTGGATTACTACACTTATTCTGATTACATTATCTGTAATAATTTCTGTAATCGAGTATATGAAGGTTAATGTTAGATACGAGACAATTCTTCCAGCGGACTTGAACTTTTTAAAGAGTAATACGGGGAATATCGCATCTTTTCTGCCAGATAATGCTATAGCCGTGATTGTCTGCTCCATAATTGCTGTACTTGTAGCTGTTATTGCTGCTATTTTTATGCATTTTGTAGATGTAAATCGCGGAAAAATCGTGTTTACTAAGGATTTTCGCATTTCTATTGTAATTAGAGTTGTTACATGCTTAGTGTGTTTTTTGGGTCTTGGATGGTATGTTTCTGGGGTTGGAACAGTTGGTTCTAGTGCTAACGGTTTTGCTAAGTTTATGGGCGATGCTCCTGCGATGTGGGATTCTGTTTATGATTCGCAAAGAAACGGTGCTTTAGTTGCTTTCTTAAGACAAGTGAATCCAAAAGTTATGGATAAACCAGCGGATTACAATGAATCCACTATGAAAGCTCTTCTAAAAAAATATGATACTGAAGCTAAGAAAATCAATGTTTCTCGCAAAAGCAAAATTTCAGACAATACTGTGGTTTATGTACTTTCGGAATCTTTCTCAAACCCAATGAGGGTTCCAGGATTGCAACTGAATAAGAATCCAATGCCATTTATAAGCTCTTTGAAAGAGAAAACAGATAGTGGTTTAATGCTTTCTTCTGGTTATGGTGGGGGAACAGCGAATCTCGAATATATGTCTCTTACGGGATTGAGCATGGTGAACTTCAATTCATCTCTTACAAGCCCGTATCAGCAGCTTGTTCCAAATTCTTCTTGGACTCCTACAATCAACAGATATTGGGGTAGTGAAGGAAATTCTGTAGCTTTTCATCCATATGAGCCAAGCATGTATTCTAGATCAATAAACTACAAGAAGTTCGGTTTTAGTAAGTTTTATGCTCTTGAAGGTCCTAATATTATTTCTCATAAAAAAATGTTGGATAAATCTCCTTATGTTTCAGATTCTTCAGCTTACGATAGCGCATTTGAGTCAATTTCTGCTAGTAAAAAGCCGCAGTTTGTGCAAGTAGTCACAATGCAAAATCATATGCCTTATAGAAATTGGTATAAGAATAATGATTTTGTTGCAAAAGCAAAAGATGGTTCACCTAATTTAGGACAATCGGAAACATCATCAATTGAAACATATGCTAAGGGTGTTAATTACACGGATCATGCTACGCAAAAGTTCTTAGAGAATCTTGATTCAATTGACAAGCCTGTTACTGTTGTGTTTTACGGCGATCATCTTCCTGGCGTATACAGTACGGCTAGTGCAGATCAAAATAATTCTCTAGATCTGCATTTAACTGACTACTTTATTTGGTCAAATAGAAAAGCTATTGAGACAAATAAGATTAAAAATATTCATAAAAATACTTATTCGTCTCCAAACTTCTTCATATCTCAAGTAGCATCTCATACTAATTCAAAGGTTTCGCCCTATATAGCTTTCCTTACTAGATTACACGATAAGGTTAGTGCTATGGAGCCTCCTGTAGTCAATAAGATTCAAGGTTGGGATAGGATTCCAGAAGGACAATCCATCTATCTGGATAATCATGGTAAGCCAATGATTGCTAATAATATGAATAAAGAAACTAAGCAATTATTGCATGATTACCGCTTGATTCAGTACGACATTACAGCTGGGAAACATTATCTTAAAAATACAAACTTTCTTGGTTTTTAAGATAATCAGATAGTCGGCTAATCCTCTACAAGTCTAGTGCTTTTGACGCAATGTCATGCCTAAAGAACATGTGAGGAAGATTAAGCTTATCTAATATGCTGTAGACGTTGTTTTGAGCGTCTTTTACGTCGTCTCCATGTACTTGCACAAGAGCTACTCTACCTGAAGAAGTAAGAAGTTTGCCGCTTTCTTCATCGCTTTTTACTCCTGCATAATACACGTGCTGACCTTGATTTTCGTCAACAGGAATTTGAGGAATAGGAGTTCCAGTAACTAAAGTGCCAGGGTAGCCTTCGCTTGCTAATACAACTCCAAGAGTTACGCCATTTTTAATCCAAGTAAATGTTGGTTCTTTGCCATGCAAAATGTTAAAAATAGCTTCACCAAAGTCGCTAGTAAGTCTTGGAAGAACAACTTCGGTTTCTGGGTCTCCAAAACGAGCATTAAACTCAATAACTTTAGGCCCTGAAGCTGTATCAATTAATCCAGCATAAAGTACACCGGTAAAAGGCGTGCCCTCTTTAGCTAGTCCTTCAACAGTTGGGCGCACAATCTCGTCAATAGCACGCTGAACTGTTTCGTCGCTAATTTGTGGAACAGGACTATAAGCTCCCATGCCGCCAGTATTTGGACCAGTGTCGCCGTCGTTAGCGCGTTTGTGGTCTTGAGAAATTGGCATAACCCAAAAATCAGTTCCGCTTACGAAACTCATAAGTGAAAACTCTTGACCTTGCAAAAATTCTTCAATAACAACTTTTGCTCCAGCTTGACCAAAACGATGATCGACGAAAATATCTTCCAAAGCATCAACTGCTGTTTGCTCATCCATAGCAACAGTAACGCCTTTTCCAGCAGCCAAACCGTCCGCTTTAATAACAATTGGAGCACCATGCTCAAGAACGTATGCGCGTGCAGGCTCCAAAGCGTCAAATGTTTTGTAGGAGGCAGTTGGAACGTTGTGACGAGCCATAAGCTTTTTTGCGAAATCTTTAGAGCCTTCAATTTGAGCTGCGGCTTTGTTTGGACCAAAAGCGGCAATTCCATGCGCTTCAAAATCGTCAACAATGCCATTCATAAGCGGAACTTCAGGACCAATGAACGCAAAATCGTAGTTATTGTCTTTAACGAACTTAATAAGAGCGTCATGATCTGATTGACTTATGTTTACAGTTTGAATTCCATCTGCTGCAATACCAGGATTTCCAGGAGCAACAGTTACTTCTTCAACGCTTTCTCCTTTAAGTAACGCGTGTGCAATAGCGTGTTCGCGAGCGCCAGAACCAACTACTAAAACTTTCATTTTTAATCCTTTATTGCTTTAAGATTTTGCTGTCTACTGTTTTGCGTTTTTTGCGGTTTACAACAACTCAACTGCAGCGTTTTCGCGCTTAGCCATTTTGCCAATAATATAAGCGGTTTCGTCATGCTCGTTTAGTATACGCATTGCCTCGTTTGCTTTGCTTTCATCAACTGACAAAACCATGCCAATTCCCATATTAAAAACGTTGAACATTTCAGCGTGAGTAACTTCTCCAGCTTTTTCAATAACGCCAAAAATAGGTGGAACGCTCCAGCTAGTGGTATCAATTTTTGCAGCCAAATCATCTGCATACATGCGAGGAACATTTTCAATAAATCCGCCGCCTGTAATATGAGCAACTCCCTTAATAAGATGCTCAGCAAAAAGTGGCTTCAAAGCTTTTACGTAGATTCGAGTAGGTTCAAGAAGAACTTCGCCAAGCGTTTTGCCGCCAAGCTCATCTAACTTGGTGTCAACGCTAAAACCTGCTTCTTCAAACAAAGCTTTGCGAACAAGAGAGAATCCATTTGAATGAACTCCTGAAGAAGGAAGTCCTATAAGCACGTCGCCTTCGCAAATAGCAGAGCCGTCAACAATATTCGAACGTTCTGCAACGCCTACTGCAAAACCTGCAAGATCGTACTCGTCTTCGTCATACATTCCAGGCATTTCAGCAGTTTCGCCGCCAATTAAACCTGCTTCTGATTGCACGCAACCATCTGCAACGCCTGCAACTACCTGCTCAAGTATTTCAGGATTGTTTTTCCCACACGCAATGTAATCGAGGAAGAAAAGCGGCTCGGCACCTTGAGCTGCAATATCGTTTACGCACATTGCAACGCAATCAATGCCAATAGTGTTATGCTTATTCATCATTTTTGCAATCACAAGCTTGGTTCCAACGCCATCCGTACCAGAAATCAGCACTGGCTCTTTGTAACCAAGAGATGCCAAATCAAATAAGCCGCCAAATCCGCCGATGCCACCTACAACGCCTGGGCGCTTCGTGCGATTCACATGCGATTTAATACGACGTACTACTTCGTATCCTGCTTCTACGCTTACGCCAGCCTCTTCATATGCGTGTGGCATATTGATTCCTTTCATAACTATGTTATAAGTATTTTCTTAAATTTTATTTATAAATTGCGATAAACAATTAAAATATTAAGTTATATAAGATTTTCGTGTGAATATTTGCTGTGCTTTCTCACTTCTTGCAAATGTTCGCGTTCTTCAGGAGTAAGTGAAGCCAAGAATTCTTCGCCGTAATCGTCTAGTGCAGTAGGGTAGTCGCCATTAAAGTAAGCAACACACAAACCGCCATAAGGCGCTGGCTTTTTTAATCCAATCGACTCTACTAATCCATCTAAAGACAAAAATGCTAAAGAATCAGCATCAATATACTCGCGTATTTCTTCGACTGAATGTTTTGCTGCAATAAGTTCCTTTGTGGTTTGAATATCAATACCGTAGAAGCAAGGATATTTAAGAGGAGGAGAAGAAATACGCATATGTACCTCTTTAGCTCCAGCTTCTCGTAGCAATTGCACAATGCGCTTAGAGGTAGTTCCGCGAACAATTGAATCGTCAATAACGATAACGCGTTTTCCTGCAACCACGCCACGAACAGCAGAAAGTTTCATACGAACGCCTTGCTCGCGTAATTCTTGTGTTGGTTGAATAAAAGTGCGTGCAACGTACTGGTTTTTAATCAATCCCATTTCATTTGGAATTCCGCTTGTTTCAGCGTATCCTGCAGCAGCAGAAAGTGAAGAATTAGGTACTCCAATAACCATGTCTGCGTCAACAGGAGATTCTTTAGCCAAACGCGCACCCATACGCTTTCGCACAGAATGAACATTAATACCGTAAATATTAGAATCTGGGCGAGCGAAATAAATAAATTCCATTGAGCATACTGCATGTTGTACGTGCTTTGTATATTGCTCAATAGTGTAGCCATCGTCATCAATAACAATTATTTCGCCAGGCTCAATATCGCGAATAAACTCTGCTCTAACAATATCTAATGCGCAAGTTTCGGATGCGAGTACATAAGCTCCATTGCTCATTCTTCCTAAAGAAAGAGGTCTAAAACCATTCGGGTCTGTTACGCCAATAAGCTCCTTTTCAGTTAGAAGCAAATAGGCAAAACCACCATGAACTATTTGCAAAGCATCTTTAAGCTTATTCATAAAAGAAGTTTTATTTGATCTTCTAATAAGATGCATTAACACTTCAGTATCCGAATTCGAGTGGAAGATTGCTCCCTCATCTTCAAGTTTATTCCTAAGAGTTGTGCAATTAGTAAGATTGCCATTATGTCCTAAAGCAACATCTCCATCATGGAAGCAAAAAAGAAAAGGCTGAATGTTTTCAACACTTCCCGAACCAGCAGTAGCATAACGAACGTGCCCAATTGCGCTGTTTCCAGTAAGTTTCTTCATAATGTCTTCGTTTGCAAAAACCTGAGTTAAAAGACCTAGGTTTCTGTAACCTTTAAGATGACCATTATCGTTTGATACGATTCCAGCGCCTTCTTGACCTCGGTGTTGCAGTGCATGTAATCCAAAATATGTTAATCTAGCAGCATCTGAATGACCCCAAACGCCAAAAACGCCACATTCTTCATGAATGTCTTCGAGCTCTGCAGACATCAAACACCCCCTGTTGTTGTAGATTCTTAATCAAGATTTTCCTATAAACTTGCTACAAAAATCACATTATGCAGTGAAATATTCGACTCCAGCGCTAAAAATGTTTTGTGTTCTAAAATCTGGAATATTCACGTACAAACCGTTTCCGCTGCGTTCGCAATGTCCCATTTTTCCAAACACTCTGCCATCTGGGCTAGTGATTCCTTCTACAGCCATAAGTGAACCGTTCGGATTCACTTTAAGATTCATGCTTGGAACGCCATTGCTGTCAACGTATTGTGTTGCGATTTGGCCGTTTTGTATAAGAGTATCCATAACTTCTGGCAATGCTACGAATCGACCTTCTCCATGAGATATTGCAACACTATGAACATCGCCAACTTTGCAATTTGAAAGCCATGGAGAAAGATTAGAAGCAACGCGAGTTCTAACAATCTTGCTTTGATGCCTTCCAATAGTGTTAAACGTTAAAGTCGGGCATTCTGAATCCATTGGAACAATATCTCCAAACGGGACAAGACCTAGTTTAATAAGAGCTTGGAAACCATTGCAAATACCAAGCATTAAGCCATCGCGATTATTGAGCAAATCGCGAACAGCGTCACTAACAGCAGGATTCCTAAAGAAAGATGCTATGAACTTGGCTGAACCGTCTGGTTCATCACCTCCAGAGAATCCGCCTGGAATCATAACAATTTGGCTTTTATTAATCTCATCAACAAGATCTTTTGCAGATTGAGCAATATCATCAGCGCTTAAATTATTGATTATAAGCGTTTTGCATTCTGCTCCAGCTTTTTCAAACGCTGCTTGAGTGTCGTATTCGCAATTGTTTCCAGGGAAAACTGGAATGATTACGCGTGGGTGACTAATCGGAGTTTTTCTATGAGAACGCATGTGGTTATGAGAATACTTCAGTTCACTAGAGTTTATAGCAGGAACTGAGTCTCCCTTCTCTCGATACGGGAATATATCTTCTAAAGTATTTTCCCAATCTTCTTGCAAACTAGCTAAATTAAGTTTCTCGTTTTCTACGCAAAACTCGAACTCATTACAAGTTTCGCCTACTACATCTACGCTTACAAGATCTGAATCTGCATACGTAAGTTCAGAATCATCTTTAAGTTCCACATAGAACGACCCATATGCTGGCTTAAACAAATCATTCTTGCTAATCGCATTATTAAGCTTTAACCCAATATGATTTCCCAAAGTCATCTTAAATAAGATTTCCGCACTAGCACCAAATCCAGGAGTGCTAACGGAAAGCGCATGTTTATTTGAGGTAAGATTTTCCACAATCCTAATCGCCTCTAAGAAGCTTTGAGATTTAGGCGTGATTCCATCTTCCTTATATTTAGGCAATATTCTTAAAATTCTACTATTGGCTTTTTTGAATTCTGGCGAAACAACGTTTCTCGCGTCTCCTGTAGAAACAGCAAAAGAAATAAGTGTTGGTGGAACATCAAGATTTTCAAAGCTTCCGCTCATAGAATCTTTGCCGCCAATAGCGCCTACACCAAAGTCAATTTGTGCGCTTAAAGCTCCAAGAATAGCTGCCATTGGTTTTCCCCAACGTTCTGGAACATTATGAGGCTTTCCAAAATATTCTTGCAAACTTAAATAAGCATTTTCTATAGTAAAACCGCTGGCTGTGAGCTTTGCCAAAGATTCAACAACAGCTAAATAAGCTCCAGTAAATTGATTCTTTTCCATAATATATGGGTTAAAGCCCCATGACATTGCAGAAGCGGTGTTCGTTTCTCCAAAAACTGGCAATTTTGCAACCATTGCTTGTGCAGGAGTAAGCTGACGTCTGCCTCCAAAAGGCATAAGAACTGTTGCAGCTCCAATAGTGGAGTCGAACATTTCACTAAGACCTTTGTTTGAGCAAATATTTATGTTGGAAACAAGATTTTTCATGCGCTCGCCAAAAGATTTATTAGCGTATTCGCCACTTATATCTTGCCATTTCGAAGTATAGTTTTCGCCACTTTCAACGTGAATATTTTGCTCTTTTGGAGCTCCATTAGAAGCTAGGAATTCACGGCTTAAATCCACAATTGTTTTTCCTCGCCAAGTCATTTTCATTCGTGCTTCTTCTGTGACGATGGCTACAATTTGTGCTTCCAAATTTTCCTGACGTGCGTATGACAAAAATTCGTCGGCATCGCTTGCTGCAACATCAACAGCCATTCGCTCTTGAGATTCAGAAATCGCAAGCTCTGTGCCATCAAGACCTTCATATTTTTTAGAGACTTTATCTAAATCAATAATCAAGCCATCTGCAATTTCACCCGTTGCAACGCTTACGCCGCCAGCGCCAAAGTCGTTGCAACGCTTAATAAGTCTGCATGCATCTTTGCGGCGGAAAAGTCGTTGTAACTTGCGTTCAATAGGAGCATTTCCTTTTTGAACTTCTGCTCCGCATTCCTCAATGCTATCAGTGTCTTGCGCTTTAGAAGCACCAGTTGCTCCACCAATTCCGTCTCTTCCAGTTCGTCCACCTAGAAGAATAATCACGTCTCCTGGCTCAGGTGTTTCTCTTCGAACATGGTCTGCTGGGGTTGCGGCTACAACCGCACCCACTTCCATTCGTTTTGCAACGTATCCTGGGTGGTAAATCTCGTGTACTTCGCCTGTTGCAAGTCCAATTTGATTTCCGTAAGAAGAGTAGCCTGCAGCTGCAGACGTTACGATTTTTCTTTGAGGCAATTTTCCTTCAAGAGTTTGGGCTATTGGCGTTCTAGGATCTGCAGCACCAGTTACTCGCATTGCCTGATATACGTAAGATCTTCCCGAAAGAGGGTCGCGAATGCATCCGCCAATGCATGTTGCAGCACCACCAAAAGGCTCGATTTCTGTAGGATGATTATGTGTTTCGTTTTTAAACAAAAACAGCCAATCTTCATCGTGCCCGTTTACGTCAACTTTGATTTTTACTGTACAAGCGTTGATTTCTTCGGATTCGTCTAGATTCTTAAGAATCCCATTATGCTTCAAATACTTTGCACCAATAGTTGCCATATCCATAAGGCAAATCGGCTTATTTGTGCGATTAAGTTCTTCTCGCATTTCAAGATAACGATTAAATGCGGCTTGTACCTGCTCATCGTCTATTTTTATGTTTGTAAGGTGCGTGCCAAAAGTTGTATGACGGCAATGATCAGACCAATATGTGTCTATTACTTTGATTTCTGTAATAGTTGGATTGCGATTTTCGTTTTTAAAATAGTTCTGGCAGAATTTTGCGTCTTCCAAGTCCATTGCGAGCGCGCGATCTTCTATGAACTTTTTTAAACCTTGTTCGTCTAAATCGTTGAATCCGTTGATAACTTCCACATTTGCTGGAATAACTGTTTCTGTTTGCAAAGTATTGACTTTATCTAAAGATGCTTCGCGCGCTTCAACTGGATTAATTATGTAGTGTTTAATTGCGTCCAAATCTTTTTTAGATAAATCACCTTTAAAAGCCAAGATTTGCGCGGTTCTTACCCTTGGTCGCTCTCCTTGGCTTATAAGCTGTATGCATTCACTTGCAGATTCTGCTCGCTGATCAAATTGTCCTGGAAGAAATTCCATAGCAAAAACATGTTCGCTTGTGCTTATGGGCAGATAATCATAGGTGTTATCGACTGGTGGTTCGCTAAAAACTGTTTTGATAGCAGTGTTGAATAGATCTTCTGATATTCCTTCAACATCATACCTGTTTATTATGCGCGTTGATTTTAAAGAATCTATTCCTAGAATTTCTTTAAGCTCGTGATTAAGATGCTGTGCCTTAACATCGAAACCAGATTGCTTTTCAACATAAACGCGAAATACCACGGTAAACCTGCCTTGTAATTGTACGTTTTGGCTATTTTGGTTGTTTTGTTTTTTCAGTTTTCTTTTTCAATTTTGTTTAGTTTTGCTTTAAGAACGCGCGTGGCTCGCACCTCGAAAGATGCGAGCCACATTAAAAATCATTCTTCAACATAATTATTTGGATTTATTTCGTCGAAGTTTACGCCTTCGCTTTGAGCAAGAGATTTAAGCCTTGAGAATATCTCCTCGTAGGCTGGAATTATATCTCCTAAATCTCGTCTGAATAAATCTTTATCTAAGTGGCTTACTTCAGAATTATTTGTATTGCGCTTATCCCAAAGTCTGCAAGTATCTGGCGTTATTTCGTCAGCAAGCAGAATGTTTCCCTTAGAGTCAACGCCTTCTTCAATCTTGAAGTCAACAAGCTGTACGTCAATCTTAGAGAAAACATCAAGCAATGCATTATTAACAGCATGAGCTTGGCGAGTAATTTCTGCCATCTCTTCATCGGTTGCTAATCCAAGAGCTACAACGCCTTCAGGATTAATAAATGGATCGCCAAGTTCGTCGGATTTAACGCAGAATTCCAATAATGGTTTCTTTAAAGGAGTGCCTTCTTTTACAGCATAACGTTTTGCAAAAGAACCAGCAGCAGTATTTCGCATTATTATTTCTAATGGGAACATTTTCATGCGTTTTACAAGTTGCTCAGTGCTAGAAATGCGCCCTAGGAAGTGGCTTTTCACGCCACGCGCCTCAAGAAGATGGAATAGTAAAGAAGTTATTTGATTGTTTAAGCTGCCTTTGCCAGCAATTTGAGCTTTTTTAAGACCGTTGCCAGCTGTTGCCTGATTCATGTATTCCACCCACAACACATTATTGTTATCAGTGGCATACAATTTCTTTGCTTTGCCCTCATACAACTTGTCAAGTTTTTCCATTGACGTGCCTCTCTTGTTGCATCTATGGCTGTAGGCGAAAACCAACATTGTTTGAAGGTTTATCCAACCTTGTCAGCACGTTCAGACTAACAATTGTTACCTACAATTTTTTTAGATTATTTTTTATTCTTTTAATGTCTTAAACCAGTAAAAACCTTGATTTTTCGATGTTTTAAGACGGTAGTTCTACAGTGTGTAATTCGCTAGCAATGCGTGTCGCGCAAGATTTTGCATCACGCACGCTGTTTGATACTGTCAAAATAACACCTAAGCGTCTTGAGCCGTGAACTTCTGGCTTTCCAAAGATGCGTATATCACATCTTGCGCAATCTTCAGTGTTTAATGATTTTGCTACATTCGCAAATCCAATTTTTCCATTACCTTCTACAACAAGTGCATGGCTTAAAGCGACTTCATTATTTTTTAAACAAAGAGCAGTGTGCTTTTGAGTAATAGGAACACCCAAAATCGCTAAAACATGCAGAGCAAACTCGCTGTAATACTGTGAAATCATTGTAACCATACCAGTATCGTGCGGACGAGGGGATAGTTCGTTGAAAAGTAAATCACCGTTTTTAAGAACAAAGAGTTCAACTCCATAAACGCCCCAACCAGTTTCTCCGTTTTCTCTTGCTATTTGAGATAGACCTTCAACGGCTCGTTTAGCAATATTTTGAGCGTTGATTCGAACGTTTTCTGGTATATTTGCTGGTTGCCATGATTGCCTGTAATCGCCATTTTTTTGAAATTGTGCAATGGGTTCGCATGTTGTTATTCCAGCGCTAGAGCTTACAGTTAGTACTGTTAGCTCGTAGTCTAATGGTGCTAAAGCTTCAACAATTACGCGAGATATATCAGCGTTTTGTGCGTTCTGATTCTTATGCTTAGATCTTCTTCCATTTTGTGCTTCTACCCAAGCATTTTGTAGATTTTCAAGATTTTTTACTATTGATTGACCGTGACCAGATGAGCTCATAATTGGTTTTACGACGCATGGATATCCTACGATTTTTGCTCCTTTTTCTAATTCTTCATAGTTAGAAGCAAATCGATATGGTGTTGTTGGCAATCCTAGTTTTTCGTGTGAAATTTTTCGCAAAGCTTCGCGGTCCATAGCAATTGCAGTAATATCAGAGCTTGGAACAACTTGAATTTTCTTACTCTTTACAACATTTTTTAGTATTTGAGTTGATATTGCTTCAATTTCAGGAATTATTATGTCTGGGTTTATATCGTTTATTAAGTCTTGCAACTCTTGAGAGTCGCTCATATCTATAACGCGATTTTCTTGAGCTACTTGCATTGCTGGAGCGTTCGCATAGCTATCTGCCGCGCATACTCTTATGCCAAGCCTGATAAGTTCTATAGCAATCTCTTTGCCAAGTTCTCCAGAGCCAAGAAGAAGAACTTTTGTTGTATGTAACTTTGAATCAAAAATACCAAAAATTCGCTCGTTTGTAACGCTTTCATTTAATTCATTATTTGAATCTGATTTTTGCGAAAAACTCATAACTATATTCTTACATTACGCAATGTCGAATTGTCGTGCGACGCGCCGAATGAAGATTGACTAGCATAAATTTAAAAAATCGTGTATAGTATTCCTCTGTTGTGCGATTCCCGAAGGGTTTCGCGCCATAATGGTGGCTATAGCTCAGTTGGTAGAGCATCTGATTGTGGTTCAGAAGGTCGCGCGTTCAAGCCGCGTTAGCCACCCCATTTTTTCGGCTGGTTTCAGCCGAATTTTTTTTTTATGCTAGATTATTTTTTTTACTTTGAGTATCATTCTTTTTGCAATTAGATTTTTTAATTTATCAGTACACGTTTATGCCCGTATATTAGTACACGTTGGGGTAGAATAATGTGGATTGCATAATTTGTTATGTTTCATAAATTTATGTTTAAGGAGCTTATATATGGCAGGTAGGGGCGGTAAGTCATCAAAGTCGTCATCAAATGTATCTTATGATGAACCTTTTTGGGAATCCGCGCTGCTTTTTGTTCCGCGACTTGTTGGTAAAGTAGTACGTTCGCTTTTTGGTGTGGGAGAATACGACGAAGCATACCGCAGAGATGGATTGTGCTTTGTAATGATTATTATTGCTATTCTTTTCTGCGCATCGGAATGGTTTAGAGTTAGTGGTTTTATAGGCGTTGCTTTTCACTTCGCAGCATCTGCAGTTTTTGGAGTTATGAGCATTGTTTTACCAGTTTGGTTATTTGCTGTAGCAATTAGACTAATGAGAAATAGTGGATCAAAATCAGGTAACCCACGTGTTATAGGTGGTTTTGTTCTTATTTTGTGGTCTATATGTTCTATTTTAGATATTTTATTTGCTAGTAAAAATCAACATTTTCACATAGAAGATTTGCAAAAATCTGGTGGATTATTAGGTTTTTCTCTTGGTTCTCCTTTAGCTTGGGGATTATCTAGGACTTTTGCTCTAGTGATTTTTGTTATTATCGCAATTTTTTCGTTTTTGATGATTTTAAAATTGCATGTTACAGACATAACGCAGTTTATATTTTCTGCTTTTTCTAAAGATAGTAAAGATAGTAAAGACGATAATTCTGAGGAAGATTCATACGATAATGATTCTAAGGATGATGATAAAACACTTGAATTTGCTGATGGAGTGCCAACTCATGATGATTCTGACAAATCTGAAAAGTCTCGCAGATCTTTGCATAATTCGTTAATTTCTAAATTATGGAATTCACTATTTGGAACTAAGAAAAAAGATAGTAATAATGAGCTTTTAGATGAGTATGCTGGAGATGATGCTTTTCTCTGTGCATCTTCAAAAGATGGCGGTAGTAATTTCGAATCAAATAATGCTGATCGCACGAATATTCATGATGGTGATCTTAATAATCAATCGCAAGGTTATGAGAATACGGTTGATAAATCACATAATCGTGAGTCTCCTAGGTCTGTATCTTCAAGTGGTTCTTCTGCGAATTCTAATTCTTGGAAAACATCTCCAGAATTATATATTGATGAATTCCCTAAGGCTCCTATAAGCACCAGCGAGCAATATTCTTCTGATCCTTGGGGAAATATGCCTGCTCAGCAATTAGATAAATATAGGTCATCGCAAGAAAATAATAGTGATAGCGCTGCTGGCAAAGATATATACGATTCAAATCATAGTGATTCTAATGTTTATGAAGATGAACCTTATATGCTGCCGGATTTGAACATACTTGTTCATGGAAAGCCTCATGCAACAAGAACACCAGCGAATGATCGTGTGATTCGAGCTTTAACTTCTACCTTTGAACAATTTGAGGTAGATGCGAAGGTTATTGGCTTCTTAAGAGGTCCTTCTGTAACTCAATATGAAGTTGAGTTAGGATCTGGAGTAAAAGTAGAGAAGGTAACGAATCTTCAAAAGAATATTGCGTATGCTGTAGCAAGTACTGATGTGCGTATTCTCTCTCCAATTCCGGGCAAGTCTGCAATTGGTATTGAGATTCCGAATGTAGATAGAGAGATTGTAAATCTGGGAGATGTTCTTAGGTCTGATAAAGCGCGCCAAGATCCAAACCCTATGCTTACAGGTGTTGGTAAGGATGTTGAGGGTCATTTCGTAACGGCAGCTCTCGATAAAATGCCGCATTTGCTTGTTGCAGGTGCTACAGGATCTGGTAAGTCGAGTTTTATTAACTCGATGCTCACTTCTATTATCATGCGAGCAACACCTGAACAGGTTCGTATGATTTTGGTAGATCCTAAGAGAGTAGAGCTTTCTGCATACGCTGGCATTCCGCATTTGCTCACACCGATTATTACGGATCCTAAGAAGGCTGCGCAGGCTCTCGAGTGGGTTGTTAAAGAGATGGATGCGCGCTACGACGACTTGCAATTCTTCGGCTTCCGCCATGTTAAAGATTTCAACAAGGCTGTGCGTGAAGGAAAAGTTCATGCTCCGGCTGGTTCTAATCGAAAAGTTGCTCCATACCCGTATTTGCTTGTGGTTGTAGACGAGATGGCTGATTTGATGATGGTTGCTAAGAACGATGTGGAAAGTTCTATTCAGCGTATTACTCAGCTTGCTCGAGCTGCAGGAGTGCATTTGGTTCTTGCTACTCAGCGCCCATCTGTTGACGTTGTAACAGGTTTGATTAAAGCAAATATTCCTTCTCGCTTGGCTTTTGCTACTTCATCTGCAACTGATTCCAGGGTTATTCTCGATACAGTTGGTGCAGAAACTTTGATTGGTCAAGGTGACGCTTTGTTCCTTCCAATGGGTGCTGCTAAGCCTCAGCGTGTGCAGGGCTCGTGGGTGAGTGAATCTGAAATCCGCAGGGCTGTGGAGTATGTTCGCACTCAGCGCAAGCCAAAGTATCGTGAAGATATTGAACAAATGGCTCAAAAAGCGGATGCTCAAGCTCAAAGCAAGCTTAAAACTAGCGATATTGGCGACGATATGGATGAGCTGCTTCAGGCTGCAGAGCTTGTAGTAGGCGCTCAGTTTGGATCAACTTCGATGCTTCAAAGAAAATTGCGTGTTGGCTTTTCTAAAGCTGGTAGGTTAATGGATTTGCTTGAGTCGCGTGGCGTTGTTGGTCCATCCGAAGGATCTAAGGCACGTGAGGTTCTTGTGCAACCTCAAGATTTGCCTAAAGTTTTAGCATTTATTCGCGGTGAAAGTGATTCTTTGTAAAAGTTGAATTAAGTTTTGCGTTTGCTATACCATATTTGTGTAGCTTTATGGAGGTATTTATAGATGTTGAAAAACAGTAAGTCTAAATTACTTGAAGGTTGGGATTATGCTCCTAATGTAGTGACATACATAAGGATTATTCTTTCCATTCTATTTATAATCTTATATTTGGTTGCAGGTCCTTGGGGTTATACTTCTACTGCGATACGTTGGTCAGTGTTTGTTTTGTTTGTAATTGCAGCTTCTACAGATAAATTAGATGGTTGGATGGCTAGAAAATACAATCAGGTAACTGAGCTTGGTAAATTACTAGATCCTATAGCAGATAAGCTTCTTATGCTTTCCGCGCTTATTATTGCGTCAGCTTTTGGAGAACTATATTGGTGGATTACTGCTTTGTTTGTTATTCGTGAAATTGGCATAACTATTTTACGATTCTATGTTATAAATAAGGGCGGTAAAGTGATTGCAGCATCTTCTGCTGGAAAGTTTAAGACACTTTCTCAGTCAATTGGTATTGCAATGCTTCTCGTTCCTATTGTTCCTATTTTCTGCGCAAATGATATTCCACTTTGGGTGATTTGCTATTACTCCATTGCTTACGGTTTGATTGGAATTGCAATAGGTTTTGCTACTTACTCTGGTATTCTTTATGTGAACGACGCTTTGAAGCATTGATATAGATATGTGTAGTGACTCTGTTAGTGTTTTAGCTAGTGAGATTCTTGATTTTTGCGATGCACATTCTTTGCATATCGCATGTGCTGAGTCTCTGACTGGGGGTCTTCTTTCAGATTCGTTTGTAAAGATTCCTGGCGCTTCTAGAGTTTTTCTTGGATCTGCTGTTACTTACGATATTCGTGAAAAATCTAAGATACTTGGTGTGGATTGCGATTTATTAAAATCGTGTGGTGCTGTAGATGCGCGAGTAGCAAAGCAAATGGCGTTTGGTGCAGCAAGATTATACAGTGGATCTGGTTGGTGTTATAAGCGTTTTGAGCAACAAAAAGATGTTGACAATCCTGATTTTCCTATTATTGGATTGTCAACTACTGGTGTTGCTGGACCTGGCTCTGATGCTGGTAAGCCAGCTGGGTTGGCGTATATTGGTGTTTTTGTTCCAACTGTTACAGATAAATCTTGCTATTCGCTTGACTCTGATGCGATTTTTTGCAAGTTTAATAGAATAAAAAATTGCGTTTTTGATTGTAAGTGTGGGAAAATTAGTAATTTCTCCTTGGAGAAATGTGATTTTTATTCTTGTGATTTAGGATTGTTGATTTCTGTTCAATTAGATATTTCTGGTAATCGTGAAGAAGTTCGAAACGGTGTCGTTTATGCGTTAATAAAAATTCTGCATTCCATAATTTTTGAAGATTGGATTTTTGATGCGCGAGCGTGAATTCTGGGAGCTTCTTGAAGAGGTATTTGGCAGGGAGTTTGGCAGGAGTATCGCAAAAGATCAGGAGCTGCAAAAACTTAATGGTATGAGTGCTCGTGAGGCGATTGATGCTGGAGTAGAGCCAAGAATTGTCTGGAATGTTTTATGTGATCACATGAATATTCCTGATAGTAAGAGGTGGGGTAAAGATCATAATGCTCCACCAATGCCTGCAAAATAGATATTTTCGTTGGAATTTCAAGTCAACACACTTGTCGAACAAATGTTCGTTTATGGTGTATAATGTCAATTGTTGGGCTTCTTGCAGCGTGATAAGTGCCTATTGTGTTATTGAGTAAAACCTTTAACCACATTGCTCTAAAACGCTTGCATAGTCATTATGTATTGCATTAACGTCAATCAATACATCGGCATGCGAAAGGAGTAGCAGATATGGCACAACAAGCAAAAAAAGGTGCAGTGGATCGTCTTATTGATGCCGACAAGGCAGATCCTCGTAGAAAAGCAGCGTTGGAAACAGCTCTTGCCAATGTTGAAAAACAATATGGTAAAGGTTCCGCAATGCGATTGGGTGATAAGCCACTACAAGACGTGGAGGTTATCCCTACTGGCTCAATAGCTCTAGATATGGCTCTAGGGATTGGTGGCGTTCCTCGTGGGCGTATTGTGGAAGTTTATGGTCCTGAATCTTCTGGTAAAACAACATTAGCTTTGCATATTGTTGCTAATGCTCAAAAGAATGGTGGTATTGCTGCATTTATTGATGCTGAGCATGCTTTAGATCCAGTTTATGCGCGTAAATTGGGTGTTGACACAGATTCTCTTATTGTTTCTCAGCCAGATAATGGTGAACAAGCATTAGAGATTGCCGACATGCTAATTCGTTCTGGTGCTTTAGATGTTATAGTAGTTGATTCTGTAGCAGCTCTTGTTCCAAAAGCGGAAATTGATGGAGACATGGGAGATAGCCATGTTGGTTTACAAGCGCGCTTAATGAGCCAAGCTTTAAGAAAAATGACTGGTGCATTGTCTCAAGCTGGAACGACAGCAATATTTATTAATCAGCTTCGTGAAAAAATTGGTGTATTCTTCGGTAATCCAGAAACAACTACTGGTGGTAAAGCTCTTAAATTCTATTCATCTGTTCGAATGGATATTAGACGAGTTTCTACTATCAAAAATGGTGAAGAGGCTGTTGGAAATCGTACTAAGGTAAAGATTGTAAAGAATAAAATGGCTCCGCCTTTTAAAACAGCAGAGTTTGATGTTCTTTACGGAGAAGGAATATCAACTGAAGGTTCTGTAATCGATATGGCTGTACAGTGCGATGTTATTAAAAAATCTGGTTCTTGGTTCACTTACGAAGGTGAACAACTTGGGCAAGGTAGGGAGAACGTTCGCCAATTCCTTAAAGATAATCCTGCTATTACAGAAGAGATTAGCGATAAAGTAAAAGTAGCGTTTGGGCTAATGAAGCCAGAAGATCAATTCGTTGAGGTAGAAGATGAAGATGACAATTCTCAGTCAGTATCATCTTCAAGTGCTGATAGTAAAACAAACACTTCAAAAGGCAGTGATGTCAAATAAAACTATATTAAATAAAATTATTAAAACAAAGTTGAGTTTAGCTGATTCACATCATATTGGCTGAGATTCAGTGAAAAGAATAGAAGATGATTAGTGTAGAGAGTTTTCTTCGCAATCATAAACCTGTTGATTCTTATTATTCTGCAGAAAATGAGTGTGAAAAAGCAGAAGAATCTGAAGTTAATGGTTGTGATTTAACAACAGTTGGCGTTAGTGATGCTTATGATACGTCATTTGATAGCTTAGATAATAATCATGAAGATTATTGTGAAGAAAACTCTTCTTACGCTTTTAAGAAGTATAATTCATTTAATAGTAGAAAAGCTGCTAAAAAAGTAGATGCCAAAAAAGCCTCTGATTTCGACGATTGTAGAGAATCTGCTTTACGAATGCTAGATTATTCAGCTAGATCTTCCGATGATTTAAAGAATAGGCTCATAAATAAGGGTTACAAAGAGAATATTGTTGAATCCGTAATAATTCGTTTGGAAGAATTACATTTGGTTGACGATGAACAATATGCTAGATCCGTTATACGCTCATGTGTATCTAGATTGTTGGGAGAACGTGCGACTCGCCTTGAGCTACAAAAAAAGGGCGTTTCTTCCACTGTGGTCTGTTCAACATTGCAAGAAGCTAGAGAAGACGGTGTTTTTGAAGAAGCTGCATGGGAATTAGGCAGAAAGTTATCGTTAAAACTTAAAAGCCTAGACGATAATGTAAAAAGACGTAGATTCTTTTCTGCAGGAGCTAGAAAAGGTCATGATTTAAACACACTAAACGAAGTATATTATGCTTTGTTTAAGTCTTAAACCAAAATCTTTAGTAAATTTCGTTAGCGCACTTAAGAACATAATCTGGCATATCTTCGATGTTAATAACATCGTTGAATCTAGCTGTTTTATTTTTAAGTTCGCTAAGCATTTTAGGAGCGTTTGTAGAAGTTTTGCTTTCTAACAAATCCATGCAAGCAAAATCATCTAATCCTTCAATATTTAGGCCTAAAGATTCGCAAACAACCCTAGGGAACTTATACGGGCTTGCTGTGCTCAAAAGAACACGCGGAACATTAGAATCATGAGGAATATGATTCATAACAAAGTATCCGCAAGCAGTATGTGGATCAATAACATAATTATGCTTATTCCAGCATTCTTGTATGGAATCGCGAATTTGATCCTCGTTTGCCCATCCGCAACCAAAAAGTTTCCTAATTTTAGAAAGAACATTATCTGGTATTTCAAAGGCGCCCCATTGTTGTAAATCATTCATAAGCATTTGCAACAGTCGTGTATCTTTATCGCACATGTAGTAAAGCATGCGTTCTAAATTAGAAGAAACAAGAATATCCATAGACGGTGCAATTGTTTGGTTAAATGGTCGAATCTTGTTATATGTTCCACTGACCAAAAAGTCAAACAAAACATTGTTGCTGTTGCTCGCTACGATTAAGTGTTTTACAGGAAGACCAAGAATTTTCGCGTAATATCCAGCAAGAATATTTCCAAAATTGCCAGTAGGGACACAAAATTCCACTTCATTACCAAGTTCAATAACGCCTTGTTCAACAAGCTTAGAATAAGCGTAGAAGTAGTAAACAACTTGAGGAATAAGTCTTCCAATATTAATCGAATTAGCAGAAGAAAGCAGTGCGTGATTATTGTTTTCAACCGTTTCATTAATTGAATTGTTAGTAAATATTTGTTTAACGCCGCTTTGCGCATCGTCAAAATTTCCTCTAACAGCGCATACTTTTACGTTATTTCCACTTTGAGTTGTCATTTGCAATTCTTGAATTTTACTTACTTTACCTTCTGGGTAAAAAGTGACCATAGAAGTGCCTTCAATATCCGCAAACCCAGCTAGCGCAGCTTTTCCTGTATCTCCCGAAGTGGCGGTAAGAATCATAACATTTTTATTAGAATCAGATACATTTTTTGTGTGACTAATGAATTGCGGCAAAATCTGCAAAGCAACATCTTTAAAAGCACATGTAGGACCGTGGAAAAGCTCTAGAACAAAATCATTATTATTTCCAAGAGTCTTTAGAGGAGTAATTTCACTATCTTCCCACTGACTTCCATAAGCATTTTCAACGCACTCATCAAGCTCGCTAGACGTAAAATCTGGAAGGAGAATTTGAAGAACGTCTTTAGCAATCTGTTTATAAGTTTTCCCAGAAAGATTAGAAATATCGTAACGAGTTTCACCAAGGCAATCCGTAACAAACAAGCCACCATCATCTGCTATTCCTCTACGAATAGCTTGCTTCGATGTATAGGTTTTAGAGTTTGACCTAGTGCTGTGAAACATAACTGTATTCGTAGTGTTTTCTGCCATGATTCCTCCATTCGTGCTAATTGGTATACATGTTACCTGAAGAGGTGGAGCCTAAGTACTGCTATTGCTAATATGTTCAATATGATTAATCTTGATACAAAGTTAGATGAAACGCATAGTAATGCACAAAACAATATGTCTAAAGATTATGGGGACTCTATAGATTCTATTGTTTTTTCTAGATCGGATGCTTCGCGAATAGCACAGCGTGAATTTGCTAAAGCTAATACCAATTTTAAAAATAATCTTCTAAATGCTATTGCTGATTCTATTGAAAATAATGCAGAATTTATTGAAGAAGCAAATAAGCAAGACTTAGAAAAAGCTCAAAAAAATGGTATGGATGCTGGAAAACTAGACAGACTTAAATTTGATGAAGAAAGAATATTCCAATCTGCAAAAAGTATTAGAAAAATAGCGCAATTACAAGATCCTGTTGGAGAAGTTGTTCGTGGATACACGCTAGAAAATGGTCTTAGGCTTTCTCAAGTAAGAGTGCCAATAGGCGTAATGGGAATTATTTACGAAGCTAGACCAAATGTGACTGTTGACGTTGCATCTTTGTGCATAAAATCTTCAAATGCTGTAATTTTAAGAGGCGGTAGTGCAGCTGAGCGCACGAACTATGCGACAATTTCTGTAATCAAGCAAGTATTAAAAGATTTTGGTGTAAGTGGAAATCTTATAGAATCTGTTGATGATCTTGGAAGAAGTGGAGCAACGTCAATGATGCATGCTCATGGTCATATTGATGTTCTTGTTCCTAGAGGAAGTGCAAATCTAATCGCTGCAGTTGTTAAAGAGTCAACAGTTCCAGTTATAGAAACTGGAGCTGGAAATGTTCATATTTACGTGGATAAAACAGCAGATTTTGAAAAAGCGATACAAATTATTGTAAATGCAAAAACTCAAAGAGTTGGAGTTTGTAATGCTGCAGAAAAATTGCTTGTAAATAAAGATATTGCCAAAGATTTTCTGCCAAGAATTGCAAGCGAATTAGCTAAACATAATGTTTTGATTCATGCTGATGAAAAATCCTACAATATTCTATTCGATTCAAATATCAATGGTTTGCAGTTAGAACATGCAAATGATGATGATTGGAATCGTGAATATTTGTCTTTGCAAATAGGAGTAAAGATTGTAAAAGATGTTGAGGATGCTGCGAATCATATTACAAAGTATTCAACGGGGCATACTGAGACGATTATTGCTGAAGATTATTTAACAATCAATAATTTTGTGTCATCTGTAGACTCAGCTGTTGTTATGGTAAATGCTTCAACAAGATTTACGGATGGCGGCGAATTTGGTTTTGGAGCTGAGCTTGGCATTTCCACTCAAAAATTACATGCCAGGGGTCCGATGGGTTTGAGAGAAATGACAACCACAAAGTGGATTGGTTATGGAGATGGTCAAATAAGAGCTTGATGTTATAAATTGTGACAGATAATAAGGTATTAAGAGTAAGGTTATGAGTATGCCAAATACACAGGAATCAACTAAATCAGATATTGTATACGCGAAAAGCGAATCATATGGTGTGTCTGATTTCAATGTTTTAGATGCTTTAGATATTTCCGCTGAGCGTTTATCCATAGTTCGCTATGTGTTTTTAGTGCAAATTGAAGATGGTATTGCGTCTGCATCTCAAAGATCTTCTCTTGAATATGCTGATGCAATATTAATGGGTTGGCCAGATAGGGATAATCGTACTGTTTTCAAGCCTCAGGATAATGCTGCTTTAGATGAGATTAATAAGAATTTGAGAAAAATGGAAGATAATATATCTCAATTCAGTAATCTTGAGCGTTGCGGTGAAGTAGATAATATGGCAGATATTCTTATTAAGATTACAGAATCTGTTGCAAAGATTAGAAGTATTTTCCAGCCTGATTTTCCTCTTCCAACATTTGAGGAGATTAAACGGGTTGTTCAAGATGAGTGGAATGAGGAAATGGGCAATATTAATCCTGATAAGGCGAACGTTGCCTCTAGCGTTATCGGTGAAGCTAAGGCAGATGATGCTGCTGATTTGCTTGATGGTGCAAAATAATCATGATGCTTGATTTTGTGTATTTTGAACAAAATGTGGAAATGAATTAATGCAAAATAATCTAAACAACTCTAAAGTTGATTCCCAAAATAGTATTAAGTCAGAAGTAAAAGATTTTTCTGAAGAGCGCAGAATGTCTGACTTGTTCCAAGGGTCTTTTAATGGCACTGAGGCTGCGCCGCCTGTTGTGGCAGGTGTTGTTAAACACCGTCAATCTGCTAGAGGTAATGTTCATCAGCGCCAACGAATAGGGATCATGGGCGGCACTTTTGACCCTATTCACAACGGCCACTTGGTAGCAGCTTCTGAAGTTGCATGGGTTTATGATCTAGACGAAGTTATTTTTGTTCCTACAGGAAAGCCTGTTTTTAAACTTGATAAGAAGGTTACTAACGCAGAAGATCGATATTTGATGACTGTGATTGCAACTGCTTCTAATCCCAAGTTCACAGTTTCCAGAGTGGATATTGATAGACCAGGTGTTACTTATACAATTGATACGCTTCGCGATATTCGATCTCAGCATCCAGATGCTGAACTTTTCTTTATTACAGGCGCGGATGCTATTGCGGAGATTATGCAATGGAAAGATGCTAGAGAACTGTGGAATTTGGCTAGATTTGTGGCTGTTACTCGTCCTGGGTATTCTAGTCCAGAAAAGTTTACTCAAATTGAGGCTCATGTGTATTCAGCGGATTCTTGTGACGATATGATTAATTGTCACAGTCATCGTTTCCCAGTTGACATTTTGGAAATCCCAGCACTAGCAATTTCTTCTACTGATGTTCGTAAGCGAGCTGAGCACGGGGAGCCTGTATGGTATTTGGTTCCAGATGGAGTTGTTCAATACATTGTTAAGCATGGTTTATACAGACGCGATTTGTGATTATTTGGAATCTTTTGCAATGATTTGTTGTGTATGAAACGGCTTAATGATTATAGTCTGCGCAAATAGATAGTATTAATCACAGTCCGTTTTTTGTGGGCTGTTAGTGAACTAGCGTTTGGAGATATGGTGAGCATCGTCCTTGAAGGAAAGCCAGATAAAAACCTTGTTCTCGTAACTGGTCGCGCGCATCCGAAGCTTGCTCGAGATGTTGCAAATCAGCTTGGTATAGAAGTATTGGAAACAACAGCATATGATTTTGCCAATGGCGAGATGTATGTTCGTTACACTCAGTCTGTGCGAGGAACAGACGTGTTTGTGTTGCAAAGTCATAGTGACCCTGTTAACAAGTCCATTATGGAACAGTTAATTATGATCGACGCATTAAAGCGCGCGTCTGCTCGTTCTATTACCGCTGTGTGCCCGTTGCTTGGATATTCTAGACAAGATAAAAAGCATCGCGGTCGTGAGCCTATTTCTTGCCGCTTGATGTTTGATTTGCTTAAAACAGCAGGCGCAGATCGAATCATGAGCGTTGACTTGCATGCGGCACAATCGCAAGGATTCTTCGATGGTCCTGTAGACCATTTGATTGCTATGCCAGTGCTGGTTGATTACGTTCGAGATCGTTTCAGCGAAGATTTAGGAAACGTTACCGTTGTTTCGCCAGACGCAGGTCGAATCCGAGTTGCAGAACAGTGGGCGCAACGTTTAGGCGGAGGTCCATTGGCTTTTGTTCATAAGACTAGAGATATTACTCGTCCAAATCAGGCTGTAGCAAATCGTGTTGTTGGTGATGTTGCTGGGCGTGATTGTGTTATGGTTGATGATTTAATTGACACTGCTGGAACAATTGCAGGCGCTTGTAATGTTCTTAAGGACGCTGGTGCAAAGTCTGTTACGGTTGTTGCAACTCACGGAGTGCTTTCTGGTCCTGCAGTTGAACGTTTAAAGAATTGCGGAGCTAGGGAAGTGGTGTTAACGGATACTGTTCCAATTCCAGAAGAAAAGCGTTGGGATGGGTTAACTGTTCTTTCAATTGCCCCACTTTTGGCAAGTGCTATTAAAGCTGTGTTTGAAGATGGGTCTGTTGCAAAGCTGTTTGACACTTATCCAGAGCATCATGGCAAGGGGTTCTTCTTTGCATAAATCCTATTTCGCCACGCCAAACTTGACGATGTCAATTGTTATGGCATAATAGTGACTTGGCGGTTTTTTCCGCCGTTCCCTCATGGTGTAATGGCAGCACACGGGTCTTTGGAACCCTTTGTCTTGGTTCGAATCCAGGTGAGGGAGCTAGAAATTGCGCCGCTTAATTTTAAGCGGCGTTTTTTATTAACATAGTTTGTTGATAGTGTGTGTATGAGTAGCTTGTTTAATCTAGGAAGGCGTTTTATTAGATATGTTGGAATCTTTAAGAGGTGGATTCAAGCGTGTTATTGCGCCTATTGCTAAGCTGCTTGTAAAATTTGGCTGTACAGCAAATGGCATTACTGTTTTCGGTACTTTGGCTGTTGTAGTAACCTCAATTTTTGTTTCTATGACTGGCTGGCTTTTATTCGGTACAATTTTGCTTACGATTTTTGTCCTTGCAGATGCTTTGGATGGTTCAGTCGCTGCTTTAACTAATCAAAATGGTGGAACGAAATTTGGTGCGTTTTTGGATTCTACTTTAGATAGAATCGCTGATTGGTCTCTATTTTTGTGTGTTTGTATTTGCTTATATCGTGCTAAAAATATCAACATATGTTTATATTTGCCAGAATATGTTAATGGTTTTATAAAATATTGCGGATTGCTTTGTTCGCTAATAGCAATTATGGCTGCTTTTGTAACGTCATATGCTAGAGCAAGAGGTGAGTCCGTTGGGGTGGAAGCTAAAAAAGGTTTGATTACTAGAGCAGACAGAGTGGCTATTATATTGATTTCAATGGGATTAAGTGGATTAACTGACTGGCTTTTATGGCTTAGTTTAGCCATGTTTATCCTTTGTATTGGTGGTATCATAACCGTTATACAGAGGATTTTTGAAGTTAAAAATTTGCTTAAAAATACTAGCGCATGACGATTTGTCGCTAAAGAGCATTAAAATCATCACGTTTACGTAACCGTACACTTTTTAGGAGTATCATGTCAGGTCATTCCAAGTGGGCGACCACAAAGCATAAGAAAGCCGCTATTGACGCTAAGCGCGGCAAGCTTTTCGCCAAGCTTATTAAGAATATTGAAATCGCTGCTCGTCTTGGTGGTGGAGACCCTGATGGTAACCCAACTTTGTACGATGCAATCGTTAAGGCTAAAAAAGCTTCTATGCCAGCAGATAATATTAAGCGCGCTGTTAAGCGTGGTTCTGGTGAAGAAGCAGGCGGCGCAAACTACGAAGAGATTGTTTACGAAGGCTATGCTCCAGCAGGTGTTGGATTGATTATTGAGTGCCTTACTGATAATCGCAACCGCGCTGCAGCAGACGTTCGCTCCACTCTTACAAAGGGCAATGGTTCTTTGGCTACAAGCGGTTCTGTTAGCTTCAACTTTGAGCGTAAGGGCTTGATTGAGGTTCCTAGCGAAGGCGTTGACTATAGCAAGCTTTTTGATATTGCTGCAGAAGCTGGCGCTGAAGATGTTGCTGACGACGGTGATGTGTATTCCGTATACACTGATTCTAGCGATTTGGTAACTGTTCGTAAGGCTTTGCAAGATGCTGGTTTCGACTATGATTCCGCAGAAATCGTTATGCATCCAAACAATGAGGTTGAATTGAGCTTTGAAGATGCTCAGAAAGTGTCTCGTTTGATTGACAATCTCGACGATTTGGACGATGTTCAGAATATTTACAGCAACTGGACTGCTTCAGATGAGGTTATGGCTCAGCTTGAGGAAGCAGAATAGTTTCCTATGATGATTTTGGGCGTTGATCCCGGGCTTACTCGCTGCGGGGTCGGCGTGATTGAAGCCGGCGTTTCTCGTCGGCTTTCTTTTATTCACGTCGATGTATTAAGAAGTGATCCTAAGACTTCTCAAGATTTAAGATTGCTCGAAATTTACAATGGACTGGTGGAGAAAATCGAAAGGTTTTCGCCAGATACTATTTCGATTGAGCGTGTTTTTGCTCAAGAAAATCGAAACACTGTTCTTGGTACTGCTCAAGTTGCAGGTGTTGCAATGTTGGCTGCTGCTCAGAGAGGTATTCCTGTAGCTTTGCATACTCCTACAGAGGTTAAACTCGCTGTTGCTGGAAATGGAAAGGCGGATAAAACTCAGGTAGAGCGCATGGTTGCGCGTCTTTTAAATCTTAATGTTTTACCGACTCCTGCAGATGCAGCTGATGCCTTGGCTCAAGCGATTTGTCACGCGCTTCGCCCAGCAGGGGCTTTGCAAGGAGGAGAGCGAGAGCAGCATTTAACTGAGGCTCAACGAAAGTGGGCTGCTTCTTTGCGTTCTGCTAGCAGACATTCTTCTGTCGGACGTGACATGTAGTATGTTTTATAGAACAGATGTTCTATTTATCTAGAAAGGTGAGCGCTGATGATTGGTATGCTTAACGGCGTTATTGAATCAGTTGATTCTCGATGTGCGCTTATCTGTGTTAGTGGTGTTGGCTATGAAGTTTATATGCCATCGTCTGATTTGGCTGCGCTGCATGAAGGTCAAGATGTTAAGGTTTATACGTCTTTACAAGTAAGTCAAGATGCTGTTACTTTGTATGGTTTTACGAGTATGCCTGCCAAGCGTATTTTTCTTCAAATTCAGCAGAAAGTTAGTGGTGTTGGTCCTAAAGTTGCTCTTTCTTTACTTTCCACTTTAAATGTGAATCGTTTATTGCAGGCTATTGCAGATGGCGATATCACCGCATTGTCTTCTGCTCCAGGATTAGGTAAAAAGGGTGCTCAAAAAATTGTTCTTGAACTTAAAGGTTCTATTGACGTATCTCAATTAAATGAAGATGATACTTCTAAAGATTCAAAATCTTATAAAAAGGAATTTGATGAATCTGGCATCAGCAAGGTTGTCGATGGACTTATGTCTTTAGGGTGGAAGCAGTCAGATGCTCAAAGAGCGGTTGAAAACGTGTGTAATAGTGAAAAAATTGCTCTGCCAATCAGTGATTCAGATATGCCTAATGTTTTGCGTATGGCATTGGCAGCGTTAGATAGAGGCAGGTGATGATTCATGAGTTTGGATGAAGGAATCGACGTACAAGCTTTAAATACTGGCGTATCCGAAGATTCATTAAGAATTGTTTCATCATCTCCTATAGGAAATGAACAGATTAGCGATGAAGAATTAAGACCTCATGCTCTAGATGGATTTATTGGACAGCCTCTTTTAAAGGCGCAGTTACAACTTTTTTTGGATGCTGCAAGATTGCGTGATGTTCCTCCAGATCACATGTTGCTTGCAGGTCCTCCTGGGCTTGGAAAAACAACATTAGCAATGATTGTTGCTAATGAGTTAGGCGTATCTATTAGAGTTACGTCTGGTCCTGCTATTCAACATGCTGGTGATTTAGCATCAATTTTGAGTTCTCTTGATACTGGTGAAGTACTGTTTATTGATGAGATTCATCGTTTGCCTCGAGCTGCAGAAGAGTTGCTTTATATAGCTATGGAAGATTTCCGAGTTGATGTTATGGTTGGCAAAGGACCAGGGGCGTCTTCTATACCTCTTACATTGCCGCATTTTACTGTGGTTGGTGCTACTACGCGCGAAGGTATGCTTCCTTCTCCGCTTAGAGCACGTTTTGGTTTTACGGCTCACTTGGATTTTTATCCTCACGATGAGTTGGAAAAACTGATTGAACGTTCATCTGTTCTTCTTGGTGTTCATCTTGTTGATCAAGCAGCTAAAGAACTTGCTATTCGTTCCAGAGGAACTCCTAGAATCGCAAATCGACTGTTAAGACGCGTACGTGATTGGGCAGTTGTGCATAATCTTAAAGATGTAAATCGCGAGTCTGTAATAGAAGCCTTATCGTTGTATCAGATTGATACTCAAGGTCTTGACCGTCTAGATATTGCGGTTTTGAAAGCTATTGTGAATCAATTTAATGGTGGTCCAGTTGGGCTTAATAATTTGGCTGCAATGGTTGGAGAAGAGGCAGAAACTGTAGAAACCGTTTGTGAGCCGTATTTAGTGCGTGAAGGGTTTCTTATTAGGACTCCTAAAGGTCGTGTTGCCACTGAAAAAGCTTGGCAACACTTAGGTCTTAAAGCGCCTGATAATGTCAGATAGATAACATAAAATAAGTGTTTTGGGCGGTGTTTTGTCCGTCTCAGGGTTGGATACATAAGGAGTTTATTGTGCCCCAATTTGTTAGCCAGTATGGCATGCTTATTGTACTCGTGATTGCCATGGTTGGTATCATGTGGTTCCAATCTCGTAATATGAAAAAGCGTCAAAATGAGTTGAAGTCCTTCCATGATTCTTTGAAACCAGGCGTTGAAGTTATAACAATTGGTGGAATTATCGGTAAGGTCGTCGTAGTTGATTCTGATCACGAAGAGATTGTTCTAGATTCAGAAGGTAGTTTACTTCGAGTGTCTTTCAGAGCTGTGAATAGAGTTTATGTTCGTGTAGATTTCAACAGCTATGACAAAGACGATGAAGCTGATAACTCGGAAGATGTTGATGCATCTGATAAAGATGAATCTCAAGAATCGAGCGAAACTGAGCAGATTCAAGAATCCAGCGAAACTGGTGAAGTCAAAGAAAACTGAGATAAGAACAATAAGATTATGACAACAACTGATATTACAGTAAAATCTTTGAAGAATGTTAGTGATGAGGATGTTAAATATTTAGCATCTCTTATTAGAACAATTCCAGGGTTTCCAAATCCAAAGATTGTTTTCCGCGATTTTCTTCCTGTTTTTGCTGATAATCGTGGTATGCGAATTCTTATTGATTCATTAGTAGATTCGTTGCCAGTTTCTCAAGATTCGTTTGATTTAGTTGCTGGACTTGAGGCTCGTGGATTTTTGTTTGGTCCAGCTTTGGCTGCTCGACTCAATAAAGGTTTTGTTGCCGTAAGAAAAGCAGGTAAATTGCCTCCCGAAGTCATAAGCGAGTCATATTCTCTCGAATATGGGGAAGCTAAGATAGAGATTGAGAAAGATCTTATAAAGCCTGGTCAGCGTGTTCTTATTGTTGACGATTTAATTGCTACAGGAGGAACTGCAAAAGCTGCTGCGCGACTTGTTGAAAGGTCGCAGGGCACTGTTGCTGGATTCTGCTTTGTAATGGAGTTAACAGGAATTAGCGGAATGAATGAGTTGCAATCTTATAAATGCTCTAGTTTAATGACGATGCCTGCATAAAAGTGGTGTATGAGTAGTAGCTTGTGTTGTACTTGGGCAGCTACATTTATTCATATATTGTTTTTAGGTGTAATCATAAAAAATCGAACAACTTAGATCTAACTTCAAGCGGCTAATAAGGGAGGATGATGTTATGAAAAAACTGAAGTCTTCTCTTATTAGCATTTTGAAGGGGATATCTATACCCGCTATTGCGACTTTGATTTTTGCAATAGTTGTTGGATTATTCATGTCACTAACCCTTCTTGTTATTTCTATAGAAGAAGGAACTGGTAATCTTTCCGATTCATCAATGTCGATGACATGGGCTGCTCTTCTTTTTGCGCAAGGAGTTGGTCTAGGCTTTGATGATTTTATTCTTACAGTTATTCCACTTGGTTTGACTTCGCTTATAATTACAATGCTTGCGATTCTGATGAGAAAACTAAAAGGTGGATCGCTAGTAAATTGTATTGGTTTATTTGTTTGGGTTTTCATCAATGGAGTTATATCTCAAAATACCAATATTGAGTTATTGGATTCGTTACCAGTCATATTGTTAAAAAGCTCTTGTGTATATGCTTTTGCACAGTTAATAGCTGTTTTCCCATACAGCTCATTGTTTGTATTAATCAAAAATAATATAACAAAAAATGTTCCTGAACATATATTAAAACGCATAAAAATTTGCCTTTATTCAACCGTAATCGTGTTGTCAATTTATGCAATTATTGCATTATCAACGATTATCTTTTGGTCCATTGTTGGAGCAAGTAATGTTGAGATAGTTTTTTCAAAGTTAGGAATGCAATTAGGTTCAAGAATTTTAACCACAATTGCATGTCTGGTATGGCTTCCAAACGTTGCATTATGGGCATTATCATGGATTTCAGGTTCAGGATTTGCTATAGGATCAGTTGCTAATTTCACAATTTATGCAGTTAATCGTAAGTCTTTGCCTCCTGTTCCATTCTTTGCCATATTCCCAGACTCTATAGGTGATTCACTTTATAGGCTTCTTGTCAATGGTATTGTTTTTGCCTTATGTGGCGTATTTGCGTTATTTGTGATCTTATATTCTAAGTCTTGTAATATTCGTTTGCATTTCGATAAAGATAAACTTGATTGGAAGTCTACCGTTATTGCTTTTGTGGAATCAGCTGTAGTTTTGGTATCAACTTGCATATTAGTAATACTCGTTATGAGTATACTATTCTTGTTCGCAAACGGTGATTTAGGTAAATATCGTTTATCCAATGTTGGTGTAAATGTAAGTAGAAGTGTTCGTGCTTTAGGTCATTTAACAGTATTTGGTTTTGGGTTGGCCTGGATTCTCGTTATATTTGTGTGCGCAATAATAATTTCTATTCGTGCGTTAAGTTCTAAAATTTTTGAGAAATATGATTCCATTAAGCCGTCGAATTTTAATATATTTTCCAAAAAGTTATCTGAAAATATTAGTGAAAAGTCAAAAGAAAATCAGAACATAAAATCGCAATCAAAACCAGTTGAACAGTCATGTGAAACGTCAGTAATAACTCCTAAAGAAAACAATATGTCTGAAAAGTCTGCTGATTATATGTCTTCAAAAAAAGAAAAAACGCGTTCATCTTGTTCAATTAGTCAAAATGAAACAGATAATATAAGTCAGCCGCGAAGCGTTAAATCCACTAAAAAACAACCTTTGCTTGAGAACAAAACTGATACTAGAAAACCTAGAACAGTTAGTTCGAAAGTCAATAAAAAATAATCCTCGTCCAACATCAAGGAGGAAGACCACCGTGCAACAGATACACGCGCAAGAATCAAGTGCAGATGTGCTGATAACCACAGGTAAAAGGTCAATCAAGCGAGTACTTGTATCAGTATTTTGCAAAGAAGGGCTAGAAACTCTGGCAGACGCTTTTAAAAAGTGCGGAACTCAGGTTGTTTCAACAGGTTCAACAGCTGCAAAACTCCAAGAATTAGGTGTAAAGGTTACGGAAGTATCTGATATAACAGGTTTCCCAGAAAGCTTAGATGGTAGGGTTAAGACGCTCGATCCACATATTCACGCTGGGATTTTAGCAGATATGAGCAATCCTGATCATGTAAAGCAGCTTAAAGAGTTAAATATTGAGCCATTTGATGCTGTTGTAGTGAATTTGTATCCGTTTGTAAACACTGTTATGAGCGGTGGAAGCGAAGCTCAGATTATTGAGAAAATCGATATTGGTGGACCATCTATGGTTCGCGCTGCCGCGAAAAATCATAAATCTGTGGCTGTTATTACAGACCCTGCAGATTACCAGCTTTTAGCTAATAGAATCGTTTCAGGTGAAGGCTTTAATTTGCAAGAGCGCGAATATTTGGCTGGTAAAGCATTTGCTCATACCGCAGCTTACGATGCTTCTATATCTGAGTGGACAAGTAAAGCATGGAAGAAGCCTGAAAGCTTGAATACAAATGCTGAAGAAGATAGTCAAAATACTGGAGATGTTGAGCTTCCTGCAAACTACACGCGTACTTGGAGTTTAGAGCATAAGCTTAGATATGGTGAAAATCCACATCAGCAGGCGGGGCTTTATCTTGACCCATTGCATAAGGGAGGTTTAGCTCAAGCTGAACTTCTTGGTGGAAAGCCGATGAGCTACAACAATTATGTTGATGCGGATGCGGCTTGGCGTGCAGTATGGGATTTTGCCCCACAAATTGCTGTTGCAGTATGCAAGCATAATAATCCTTGCGGCTTAGCAATAGGTGCAACTGCAGCTATTGCTCATAAGAAAGCTCACGCTTGCGATCCTGTAAGTGCTTACGGCGGTGTGATTGCTTGCAATTCAACTGTCACACTAGAAATGGCTGAAAGTGTTCGACCAATTTTCACAGAGGTAATTATTGCTCCAGATTATGAGCCTGAGGCTTTGGAGTTATTGCGCACTAAGAAGAAGAATTTGCGAATCTTAAAGGTTGCAAATCCTCCAGTTTTGGGCTTGCAGGTGCATCCTATTGATGGTGGCGCATTGGTACAAAGCGCAGATAAGATTGATGATTTTGGCGATAATCCTCAAAATTGGACTCTTGTATCTGGAGAAGCTGCAGATACTGATACTTTGAGAGACTTAGAGTTTGCATGGCGCTCGCTTCGTTGCGTAAAGTCTAACGCAATTCTACTTGCGCACGATAATGCTACTGTTGGCATTGGCATGGGGCAGGTTAATCGCGTGGATTCTTGCCACTTGGCTGTTGAGCGTGCTAATACTCTTGCTGATGGTGTTGAGCGTGCTCGTGGAGCTGTTGCGGCTTCGGATGCATTCTTCCCATTTGCTGATGGTCCGCAAATCCTTATTGACGCAGGTGTGCGAGCAATTGTGCAGCCAGGAGGGTCAATTAGAGATGTGGAAGTGTTTGAAGCTGCGCGTGCGGCTGGAGTAACAATGTACACTACTGGTACAAGGCACTTCTTCCACTAAATAGTATTTAACTGAATAATAAAATATTTATTAATTTTTTATTAATACAAGTATTCTATAAAAAGGACCTTGGATTGTATTTTCGTATACTTTCCAAGGTCTTTTATGTATTATACAAGTATGACAATTAATGATCGGTATGAAAAACAAGACGATGTATCAAAAATTCAAAAGAACATTTTAAATGTAAATGAATCTGAATTAGCAAAAAAATCAAACCATATATACGTTTCGGAAGTCAAAGAAGGAAAACCGTATGCGCAATGGATTGTGGCAGCAATAGTATGCGTAAGCGCAGTGTTGGCGTTTATGGGTAAAACAATGGCTGCCACGGTAATAATTGCCGCAACAGCCATTGTTCTTGGAATCATACGCTTAATATTTACTCAAAAAAGTCCATGGAAGGTTAGATCTGTAGCCTTCGATTCTTTCATAAGCATTTCGCTAGGAATTGGACTATTGATAACGTATTTTTCAATTTTTTTCTTAATGTAGAATCCGATAGATTTAATTCACGAAATTCTATTTATCATCCCTGTTAAAAGGATTAAATGGAACATTATCGTTTCCAGTAGAATCCAAAGTCGTAGAAGTCGTTACTGAAGACTCTGTGTTAACAGGAGGTTCTGGAACTACAGGAACAGTATTCTGTAGAACAGGGGAAGTTTGATTTGAGTAATCAGCAGCAACAGGATTCTGATTATTTGAAGAAGATGTTGCAAGCTTGCAAATAAGCATGACAAATCCTACGAGCGCAGCGGCAAAAACAGGTGCAATCCAAAATACCCAAAGTTGACTCAATGGTGAGACAGATAACTTTTGCGATTGAGCAAGAATGGCAATGCCAGTAGAACGGGCAGGGTTTAAACCAGCTCCAGTAATTTGATAAGTAATGAAAGCTCCAGCAGCATAAGCAATGCCCATGTGAGTAGAGTATCCGCATTTAGTGCTGCCGTTATCATTCATGTACGTCATTGCTGTTGCAACAATAACAAGAACTGCAATAATTTCAACAACAAGAGCAGTAATAACGCCAAAAGATGCATTAACACTCTTAAGTTGGTTTGCAGAAATGGAAGCATTTTCAAAACCATTAACAACAGGAGCGAACCAAGTGTGAGCTGGAACCATCTTTGTTTGTGGCAGAACAAAAACAGTTACTCCAGCTGCAGCGATAGCTCCAAGAACCTGAGCAATAATGTATAAAATTCCAGAAATATAAGGAGTTCTGCCAGTAAGCATAGATGCGATAGTTATAGCAGGATTTACATGTCCGCCAGAAAACTTAGATGCAATACCAATAGCAGCAGCATAAGCAATGCCAGTTCCTACTGCAATCATAAGAACATTTACGCCATACATTGCAGTAACAATAGATGAGAACATGTAGATAGTGAACATTGCAAAAGCGCTTGCAATGAATTCTGCTCCTATTCTAAAAATGATCGGAGTTCTAAGTGCAGAAGATTGTTTAGAAACAGAGCAATCTGCATTTGAAGTGTAGTTCATAACAATTCCTTACGTTAATTGTGTACACCGCTATGCTGGTTTTATTATTTACAGCACAACCAAACGTTTGCTATAGTATCACGGCTATGCCATACGCTAACATAGAAAAACGTGGTAATTTCCTGTATTTATTGCAGAATATGAAAATTTACTACTATTTTATTAGAAGAATACGAATAAGGTCACGTTGGGAGAACGATGCCAAACGCATATTCCCGCGCCAATCAGGCGCAACAAGAATCCAAAAACGCTGTTCGACTGCAAAAGCTACTTGCTGAAGCGGGATTTGGTTCACGCCGAAAGTGTGAAGAAATAATCTTAGATGGGCGTGTTGAAGTAGATGATGAGCTTGTAACAACACTTGGAACTCGAGTAGATCCAAGTAAACAAAAAATACGCGTAGACGGATCGAGAGTAAAGTTCAATCACAAGCTTGTAACGCTCGCGCTTAATAAGCCAAAAAGAGTTTTGAGCGCAATGGATGATCCAAAAGGTCGCTTTACTTTGAGAGATATTGTTGGAGACAAGTACGAGCGAATTTTCCACATGGGACGCTTGGACTACGATTCTGAAGGTCTTATTTTAATGACCAACGATGGTGAGTTAAGCCAGCATGTTATGCATCCAAAGTATGAAGTTGAGAAAACGTATATTGCAACTGTTGAAGGCAAGATCAACGGAATGGTTTGCCGAAGGCTAGTTTCGCAAGGCGTAAATCTGGAAGACGGTTGGATTAAGCTCGATCGCTGTGCAATAATCGACCAAAATCACGATGCAACAATCGTAAAAGTTGTTTTACACTCTGGCAAAAATCGTATTGTGCGCAGGATTTTTGGAGCCGTAGGATACCCTGTAAAGCGTCTTGTTCGTACGCAAATCGGCCCTATTAAGTTAGGGGACTTAAAAGCTGGATCGTATCGAGTGCTTTCTCAAACAGAAGTGCGCTCGCTTTCTAAGGAGGTTGGCCTGTGATTTGCGTAGCAATTGATGGACCAGCAGGAGTAGGTAAATCTTCTACTTCTCGTGCTTTAGCACAATACTATGGTTTTGCGTATTTAGATACGGGGGCAATGTATCGAGCTGCTGCTTGGTGGTGCTTGAAGCAAGGTATTGATTTAAGCAAGCAGCTTGAGTTGGATGAAGAAGGAAATCCAACAAATTCTGCAGATGCGGAACGCTTTAATCAAATTGTTGAAGCTGTTGGAGCCTTATTTACTGAAAGTGACGCTGACTTTAGCGTTGATCCTAAGAATCCTGTAGTGACTGTCGAAGGTGAGGATATTAGCGAAGAGTTACGCATCTGCGAAGTTTCTTCGCATGTGTCTACTGTATCTTCAATTCCTGCAGTTCGCCGTATGCTTATTGCTGCTCAGCGTGCGTATATTGCTTCAGAGTCTAGTGAAGATTCTTTCTCAGGCGGAGAGGGAATAGTTGCAGAAGGACGCGATATTACTACTGTTGTTGCTCCTAATGCGCAAGTTCGAGTGCTTCTTACTGCTCGTGAGGATGTGCGTCAAGCTCGCAGAAACAAGCAGAATATTGCGCAAGAAAATTTGCATAATAATGAATCTGAAAATATTGAATCTGAAGAAGACGATATTCGCGCTCGTGATGCTAAAGATTCTAAAGTTACTCATTTTCTTCAAGCAGCAGAAGGCGTTACAACTCTCGATAATTCTGATTTGACTTTTGAGCAGACTCTTGACGCTCTTGTTGAAATGGTTGATGCTGCGATTGAGCAGGATGAGTACGACCGTTATGCTGCTAATCTTGAAGGCTACGATCTTGATGATGAAGACCGTGCGCTTCTTAGTGGAGATTTAGCAAACGAAGATGAATCGAAAGACACTAAAGCGGTTGGAGTAATTGCCGTTATTGGCCGACCAAACGTTGGAAAATCAACTCTTGTAAATCGTATTTTGGGCCATCGTGTCGCTGTTGTAGAAGATACTCCAGGTGTTACGAGAGATCGCGTAAGTTACGACGCTGAGTGGGCTGGAACCAACTTTAAGCTGGTTGACACTGGCGGCTGGGAAGCAGATGTTGAAGGAATAGATTCTTCTATTGCTCAGCAAGCACAAGTGGCAGTGCGTTTAAGTGATGCTGTGATTTTCCTAGTAGATGGTCAGGTTGGTTTAACAGCTACCGACGAGCGTATTGTTTCAATGCTTCGTGCTGCCGGTAAGCCTATTACTTTGGCAGTTAACAAGGTTGACGACGCTAGAAGCGAGTATTTGACTGCAGAGTTTTGGAAGCTCGGAATGGGTGAGCCTTACGGAATTTCTGCAATGCACGGAAGAGGCGTTGGAGATTTGCTTGACGCGGCTCTTAACTCTTTAAAGAAAGCGAATAAAACCTCAGGATTCTTAACTCCAGAAGGACTTCGCAGAGTTGCTTTAGTAGGCCGTCCGAACGTTGGCAAGTCTTCGCTTTTGAACCATTTAGCTCACGAAGAACGTTCTGTTGTGAACGATTTGGCTGGAACTACTCGCGACCCTGTTGATGAGGTTGTGCGAGTTGATGGAGAAGACTGGCTGTTTATTGACACTGCTGGTATTAAGCGCAGGCAGCACAAGCTTACGGGTGCTGAATACTATTCTTCACTTCGTACGCAAGCTGCGATTGAGCGTTCTGAACTTGCTTTGATTCTTTTCGATTCCTCTCAGCCGATTGCAGAGCAGGATTTGAAGGTTATGAGCCAGGCTGTAGACACGGGTCGAGCAATCGTACTTGTGTTTAACAAGTGGGACTTGATGGACGAATTTTCCAGACAGCGCATGGAACGCTTGTGGAAAACTGAGTTTGAGCGCGTAACTTGGGCTGAGCGCGTTAATCTTTCCGCAAAAACAGGCTGGCATACGAATCGTCTTGCGCGCGCTATGCGAACAGCTTTAGACAGCTGGGATAAGCGCATTCCTACAGGCAAGCTCAATGCTTTCTTAGGGCGTATTCAGTCTGCTCATCCGCATCCTTTGCGAGGCGGAAAGCAGGCGCGAATCTTGTTTGCTACTCAGGCTTCTACGCGCCCACCGCGTTTCGTGATATTCGCAACAGGCTTCTTAGAGCACGGCTACCGTCGCTTTATTGAGCGTTCTCTTCGAGAAGAGTTTGGATTCGAGGGAACTCCTATTCAAATCTCAGTAAAAGTACGAGATAAGAAGAAGCGCAAGTAAAGTCGTAAGTAAAATCGCAAGTAAATAAATTTGCGATTAAAGTCACGATTAAAGCTTAAGTAAAGTAGGAGCGCAATATGGCTGATTTGGGCGAGTTAGCTCTTGATTTGCATCATGCTAGCGAAGACGAGATTTTTCAAGCATTTGTTGATTGGGTTAAAGATAACAAACATGTAGATTTGTGGCCGCATCAAGAAGAATCCGTTATGGATTTGCTTGCAGGAGACCATGTAATCTTAAACACTCCAACAGGTTCTGGAAAATCTCTAGTAGCGCTCGGTATGCATTTTGCAGCGCTCGCAACCGGCAGACGCTCCTACTATACTGCGCCAATTAAAGCTCTTGTTTCCGAAAAATTCTTCGATTTGGTTGCGATTTTTGGGCGCGACAACGTTGGCATGATTACAGGCGATTCGCATATTAACGCGGACGCTCCAATAATCTGCTGCACTGCAGAAATCTTAGCAAATCAAGCCTTACGCGAAGGCGCAAACGCTGAAGTCGATTGCGTTGCAATGGACGAATTCCACTACTATGGTGATCCAGAGCGCGGATGGGCTTGGCAAGTGCCTCTGCTTACACTTCCAAATACGCAATTCTTACTTATGAGCGCAACTCTTGGAGACGTAACGGATATTGCGGAACGCTTAGAAAAATCAACAAAACGTAGTGTTGATATTATTGCTAATGCGCCAAGACCAATCCCACTCGAATACGAGTACACAGATAAGCCGCTTGCAACAACTGTAGAACTCTTATTTAACAAGGGTTTAACACCAATCTACGTAGTTCATTTTTCGCAAGACGCAGCTCTTGAAACAGCGCAAGCGCTCGCAAGTACGGGAGTTTCAAGCAAAGAACAGCGAGAGAAAATAGCTCAAGCGATTAAAGGCACTAAATTTACTACAGGATTCGGCAAAATTTTGCAAAGGCTACTGCGCACTGGAGTTGGTGTACACCATGCTGGTATGCTTCCGCGCTACCGTAGGCTTGTCGAACAGTTAGCTCAGCAAGGATTGCTGCCCGTTATTTGCGGCACAGACACTCTTGGCGTTGGTATTAATGTGCCAATTCACTCGGTTGTGCTTACAGCTCTTACAAAATTTGATGGGAATCGTAGTAGAAAGCTTCGTGCTCGCGAGTTTCATCAAATTGCAGGACGTGCAGGCAGAATGGGATTCGATACTGAGGGCTTAGTAGTTGCAGAGGCTCCAGAGTTCGAGATTGAGAATGCGCGCGCTGTTGCAAAAGCTGGAAATGATCCTAAGAAGCTTAAAAAAGTTAAGCGTAAGAAAGCTCCAGAAGGCTTTGTAGTTTGGGGCGAGCCAACGTTTACTAAGCTTATTGAAAGCGCTCCAGAAACTTTGAATCCTCACATGGTTATAACGCACTCAATGATTTTGAACGAAGTTACACAAGGTGGGGATGCTAGAGCGCGCGTTGAAAAACTTATTGAAGATAGTGCGCAAAAGCCGCAAGATAAAGAGAAATTACTTGAGCGTTGCAACGATATTTTCCAAACTTTGCTCGATACTCAAGTGATTGAATGCAGAGAGCTTTCGGATGGTTCTTGTGATTACGATCTTGATGTTGCTATGCCAGAAGGTTTTGCGCTAGATCAGCCGCTTTCTCCATTCTTACTCGCAGCTTTGGAACTTCTAGACCCAGAATCTCCAAGCTATGCGCTTGACGTAATTTCTATGGTTGAAGCAACTTTAGATGACCCTAAGCCTGTGCTTCGTGCGCAAGAGCGTAAGGCTCGTGATGCTGCGATGGCTGGCATGAAGGATGATGGCATTGATTACGAGGAGCGCATGGAACGCTTAGCTGAAGTTAGCTATCCTAAGCCTCTTGAGGATTTGTTAGCTCCTGCTTTTGCGCAATATCGCAAAGATGTTCCGTGGGCAAATGACTACTGGCTAAAGCCTAAATCTGTGCTTCGAGACATGGTTGAAACAGCGTCCGATTTTACTGGCTATATTTCGCGCTATGGCATTGCTAGAAGTGAAGGAACGCTTCTTCGTTACCTTTCGGACGCTTATCGTTCGCTTGCTCGCACTGTGCCAGAAGACATGCTTAACGAAGAATTGTGTGATATTATTTCGTGGCTTCGTCTTGTTGTGCGATCTATTGATTCAAGTCTTGTTGACGAGTGGGAGAGTGCAGGAGGATCGGACGCTGAAGCTAGTGCTGTAACTATGGCTGCGCCTGGAACTTCTGAGTCTGTTGTTGAGGATCGTCGTGGACTTATTGTGTTGATTAGAAACGCAATGTTCCGTCGCGTGCAGCTTATGGATTTGGAAGATGCGGATACTTTAGGAGAGCTTGACAAGGCTTGGGGTTACGGCGTTCACGAGTGGAATGATGTGCTTGACGACTATTACAATGAGCACGAGTATGTTGGTATCGATGCCAAGGCTAGAAGTGGCGACTTGTTTATTTTGGATGATTCGCTTGAGAAGAGTGAACATTCGTGGAAAGTTCGGCAAATTATTGACGATTCGGACGGAGACCATAATTGGGCTATTACTGGTGTTGTTGATTTGGATTCAACACAAGATACAGGCGAAGTTGTGTTCTTTGACTACAGAGTGTCGCACGTGTGATTCTTAAAAATGTGCTAACAGAGCACAGAAGGTAAAACACAGAATGCAGAATGCAATCGAACGTTTGTTCTATATGTAGTGTAAGCTGGTATTCATGGAGAAAGATTTATTTTCCGCAAGTAGTGCACCTAGCGATGTTACGCGTCCGTTGGCAGTGCGTATGCGCCCAAGCAGTATTGAAGATGTGTTGGGGCAGTCGCATGCGCTAAAAGAAGGTTCGCCTTTGCGCAGGCTTGCAAATCCACAATCTAAAGGTTCTCTTACATCTCCAAGTTCTGTTGTGTTGTTTGGACCTCCAGGAGTTGGTAAAACTACGCTTGCTTATATTGTGGCTAGACAGTCTGGTCGCGTGTTCGAAGAGCTTTCTGCTGTAACTTCTGGAGTTAAAGATGTTCGAGCTGTGTTAGATCGAGCGCATGAGCGTTTAGTTAGTAAAGGTCAAGAAACAGTTCTGTTTATTGACGAAGTTCATCGTTTTTCTAAATCACAGCAAGATGCTTTGCTTCCAAGCGTAGAAAATCGCGATGTAACTTTTATTGGAGCTACTACCGAAAATCCAAGTTTTTCAATCATTAAGCCACTACTTAGCAGATCAGTAGTTGTTAAACTTGAGTCTCTTAGTGTTGAAGATTTGCACACTCTGATAGAACGCGCAATTTCTAGCGAAAATGGTCTTAATAATCAGCTTAAAATCGACGAAGACGCAATAGATTCAATTATTCGTTTAAGTGGGGGAGATGCTCGCAAAACTCTTACTATTCTAGAAGCGGCAGCAGGAGCTGTAACAGGAGATGTTGCGTTGCAGCATGGTAAAAATAAGCCTGTAATTACTGCTGATATAGTTTCTAACGTAATGGATACTACTACAGTTCGCTATGACAAAGATGGCGATGACCATTACGATGTTATTTCTGCTTTTATTAAATCAATGCGCGGAAGTGATGTTGACGCTTCTTTGCATTATTTAGCGCGAATGCTTAGAGCTGGTGAAGACCCGCGTTTTATTGCAAGGCGAATTATGATTGCTGCTGCCGAAGAAGTTGGTATGGCAGCGCCGCAAATTTTACAAGTAACTGTTGCTGCAGCTCAAGCAGTTGCTTTAATCGGAATGCCAGAAGCGCGCATTATTCTTTCGGAAGCTGTGATTGCTGTAGCAACTGCTCCAAAATCAAACGCAAGCTACAACGCTATTAATAAGGCTTTGCAAGATGTTGATACTGGGAATATCGGTCAAGTGCCTCTTCATTTGCGTAACGCGCCAACTGCTTTGATGAAAAGTTGGGGCAATCATGATGGGTACAAGTATGCTCACGATTATCCGGGTGCTGTTGCATCTCAGCAATATATGCCAGACGAGCTAGTTGGTCACGAATATTATCACCCAAATAATCGCGGCTACGAGCACGAGATTTCGCAACGTTTATCTCAAATCCGCAATATTCTCCACAAATCTGCTGACAATAACTAAAGTCAATAATTAAAAGGCTTCTTAGAATTGTAAGAAGCCTTTTAATACAGTATTACTATTTTTTTTTAAGAGAGTTTTATTCGCGAACAAGCATAATGTGGTCAATATCTTCGCGATTTGAAACGCGGAATAACACAAAACGGTTGCCAATTACTTGCACGACTTCTGCACCAAGATGTTCTGCGAGTTCCTGCGCAGCTTCTTTAGCACTTAAGCCAGAACCATCTTGCACAGCACACTTCATAAGCTCATGAGATTGCATTGTCTCATCCGCTTGCTTAACAGCAGCGTCGCTAATATCGTTTTTTCCAACGTAAAGCAATGGGCTTAAAGTGTTAGCGAGCGCGCGCAATTGCTTAATCTGCTTTTTAGTTAATGCCATTATTTTCCTTCCAAATCGCGTTCAACATGCGTAAAACGCTAAAACGTCAATTTTTAAAACATTAAAACACTAAAACGTCAAAACGCTATATTGTTAAACGCAATTATCAACAACCATTATCAACAAACAACTATCGACTATTGATTATCTACTTGTAACGCTTAAATTTTCAATGCTTATCGGATTATACATTAACCGTAAGAATCCGCGTTCAATACGTTCAATACGATTAATACGCTCAATATGCAAATATTACAGTTATCAGTTATACAAATATTCCAGCAAAAATTATTCCGCACACAATAGCTAATGTAATTATTAAAAGTGCAAAGTCTTTTAAGCGCATTTTCTCTGTATGTAAGTGCGTGCGCTTAGCTCCAGGAACGTAGCATCTAGAATCTAGCGCAAGTCCCAGTGTGTTTGCGTGCCGAATCACGCTTGCAAATCCTGGAACTATAAGAGATGTTATTGCTTGCAATCGCTTTTTTATAGACCCGTCTTTTATGTTTCCGCCTCTTGCAATTTGAGCTAAAGCTACAGATTCTGCTTCTTTTGCAAGAGTCGGCAAAAATCGCAAAGCGAGGCTCATAATAAGAGCAATTTCTTGACTTGGCAATCCTATGATTCTAAGAGGCGAAATAATAGACGCGCACGCTTCAGTCAACTGCGTTTGGCTTATTGTTAGTACAATTATTGATCCGATTAGTATAACAAGCGAAAATCTTGAAGCGAAAAGTATTGCAAACTTTATTCCATCATCTGTTATTAATAGCGGTCCAATTTTAAAAATTTCTCTTCCAGAATTCACAACTAGAAGATTAAACATTCCAGAAAATACGAATATTGCAATAAACATATGCAATGACAACAATAATTTTATAGGTGATATTCTAGCGAGAAATATTAGAGCAAGCGTTGATAGTGCAAGAATTCCTAGTTGATAGAAGTTTGTAATACTAAACGCGCTAAACATAAGAATTAAGCATGATATTAGTATGATTCGCGTATTGAATAAGCTTAGCAATGACTTGTTTTTGATTTCGTTTTTCTTTTCGTTAACATTCTCGCTAGCATTTTCAAGCTTTTCGTCTTGCGCGTGTTCTTGAATCTCCTTCTTTTTGCGCGATTCTAACGTAACTATGCGCGCTCCAAGCGATTTTGCTTCGTTTAGATCGTGAGTAATAACAATAATTGTTATGCCTTTATTGTGTAAATCGCTTAAAATTTTTAATACGATTTTTGCATACTCAAAATCTAATCCTGCTGTAGGCTCGTCTAAAACCAAAATTTTTGGATTGCAAGCTAAAACACCTGCGATTGCTGCTAGTCGTTGCTGTCCGCCAGAAAGTTCGAATGGGGATTTTTGTGCTAAGTGTTCAATATGCAATGATTTTAGTGCGTTCAATACTCTGGAATGTAATTCACGTCCTTCTAATCCAAAGTTTTTTGGCCCGTATGCTACGTCTTCAAAAACAGTTTGTGCAAAAAGTTGCTGTTCTGGCAATTGCATAACGTAACCAATGTTTTTGCGAATTTCTCGCATTTGCGATTTGCTTGTTTTTTCGCTAATTTTTATTCCGTTTACGCAAATGGAGCCAGAATCGTATTTAATAAGTGCGCATATTGCTTTTGCGAGCGTTGATTTTCCGCACCCGTTTTTTCCCATTATTGCAACGATTTCGCCTGATTTTACGCTTAGAGAATAGTCTCTTATTATTGGAGTTTGACTATTTGTATAGCTCACATTTAAATTCGATATTTCAATTGCTGTATTTGATTTTTTTGCATTTTCCGTCATGCTTTTTGATTCAATAACAGCTGGCGATTTTTCCGTGAAAAATTCATCTAATTCCAATAAACTTACATCACGCAATTTTCCATTTTCTAGCATCAATATTCGATCCGCATTTTTGCATTCGCTAATCTTATGCGTAACTTGTACGATTGTTGTGCCGCTCGTTTGCAATTTGTTAAAAAGCTTATTTACATCTTCTTTTGCGCAAGAATCAAGCATGCTTGTAGGCTCATCTAATACAAGAAGTTTTGATTTTGTAGCAATCGACGATGCAATAGCAACGCGCTGCTGCTGACCTCCACTCATATTGCTCGGGTCGCTAAAACGGTGATTTTCCATGTTTACAGCGCGTAAAGCATTGCTTATATTTTGCTTCATAAATTCTTTAGAAGCGCACAAGTTTTCAAGCCCAAAAGCAACATCGTCTTCTACAACTGTTGTAACGATTTGGTCTTCTGGGCTTTGAAACAATGCTCCAATAGATTCTCGTGCTTTTTGGTACGCTTTTGAATCAACATTGTTTGTTTCAAAAACTTTTATTCCGCATAGCGTAACAATTCCAGAATCTGGGGAAGAAAGTCCTGCAATAATTTTAGATAGCGTAGATTTTCCGCTACCATTTTTGCCTATTATTGCAATTCTTTGACCATACGCAATTTCAAGATCTATTCCGTCTAGAATCCAAGTTTTTCCGCCATCATAGCTAAAGCGAACTTTTTGCAAAGAAACAGCATTATCTTTTTTAGCAAAATAATCCGTATTGCTTTTTTCGACTTTGCAACATGTTTTATCTTGAATAACTTTATTGCTTTGCATAATCAGCTTGCTTTTTACTTAATTGACTAATGCTATTTTGGCTAATGCTATTTGTTTGCTATTTGTTGTAGTTAAGAAGCTTTGAAACAGGCTTATAAACAAGCATAGTTATTACGCAATGAATCGCAAGCTTAATAGCATTAAACGGTAGCAGAGCTGGAACTATAAGAGCGGCAACTTGTTCAACGCTCATATGCGCATAAAATGGCGTAATAATAAGATTTCCAACTATTGCAAGAGCAATCGCAACTACAGAGCCAACTATAAGCGAAATAATAGCGCCTTCTTTGGTTCTAATTTTTTTGTAGACGATTGCAGCGCTAACAGACGCACCCATTGAAACCAATATTGCCATTATTGCGCCAAACGGGTTAGTAAAGAAGTGTGGAGCAAATCCTAGCACGCTTACGATTGCAGCGGCGAATGGTCCGTATGCAAATCCTGCAATTAAACACACAATTCCCGAAGGATCATATTTAAGGTAGTTTACGTCTGGAATAAGTGGAAATTCTATAAAGCTTACAGCAATAGAGAGCGCAACGAATAGCGCGTATTTAGCAATTTTTTCGCTTGACCAATAGTTTGTGCCAGAGTAAGTTGCGTGATTATTTGCTGTGTGATTGCTTGTTTTATGATTATTTTCGCGTGAAATGCTCATTAGAGCCTCCGTTTCTTTCATCCGGACTTTAACCGTTGGCTTCGGATTTTAACCGAATCAGCAGCGCGTTGCCGCTCGCGGGCTTCGAGAAAATTCACTAATACAAGAATTACCTCGTTACCGCCAGTAAGGATTTTCACCTTCCCTGAAACTACACTTTATTTTTATCTTATGCTATGAACATTTATCTGAAAATGAAGTTTGTACTAAAAAATTTGAATTTTATTAATAATATTGATGGCAATGCTAGTGTAATATTAAAAATATGAGCGAAGTTATAAATGATAATACTATTGATAAGCTTGCTGTTGTTGTAGTTACTTATAAGCGTCAGGAGTTGCTTGAAAATCTGTTTAAATCTTTTGAACGATTAAATCAATGCCCATGGAGGATTGTTGTTGTAGACAATGAGAAGAGTGAAAAAACTCGTGATATGGTGCAAGATTTAGATGATGTTCTTACACGTCGCTGGGGTTCTGCTAGCGTGGATAATTTTGGCGATTCAAACCGCGTTGTTTACGCGCCTCAAAGCAGCAATCTTGGGGGAGCTGGCGGTTTTAGTGCTGGTGTTAAAAAAGCGTATGAACTTGGCGCGCAGTGGTTCTGGGTTATGGACGATGATGTTGAAACTGTTCCAGAATCTATTGAACGTCTTTCAAAGTGGACTAAAAGCCACGATGTGATTCAAGGCAGCCGTTTAGACTACGACGGTGGCGATTTTTATTGGCAATATAAATTTATTGTTTCTCTTGGAATCCCTAATCCAATTGCTCCAGCAGCATTTGGACCATCTGGGTATCGCGTTATGAACACTATGTGCTTTGAAGGCGGATTGTTTAAGCGCAATATTGTAGAGAAAATCGGTTTGCCAGATCCGCATTATTTTATTTATTGGGATGACACAACTTACGGATACCTTGCTAGCAAAGTTACGAATCCGATTGTTGTAAAAGATGTTATTCTTCGTAGAACTCGTAATATTCCTAATTGGGATATTGCTGGCGTTCGTCAACTAAATTCTACTTCTGACATGAATCGTTACCATATTATGCGAAATCGTGGTTTTATGGCGCGATACTTTATGATTCATGGCGATTATCGACCATTTATGTTTGCTCTTGGAACAGCATTAACTGCTGCAAAAGAGTTTATTAGGCTTGTTGCTGTAGATCGTGAGCATATTTTAAGTGGTGTTAAAAAGCTTTTTACTGGTTGGATTGCAAGCAGAAAAATTTTGCATGATCCTAATTGGAAGCCAATGCCTCCGTTGAAATAGTGTACAAAAATTAAGTCTTAAAACATCTTAAAACATAAACTAAAAGCCACCTAGCATTTGCTAAGTGGCTTTTAGTTTTTTTTTTATTTTATCTCTTTTTCAGTGGGAGAGGTCGATTACCATTCGACCGCGAATCTTACCGCTGAGCATCTCGTCGAAGATATCGTTAATGTCTTCCATCTTGCGCATATGGCACTGTGGAAGAACCTTGCCTTCAGCACCAAACTGGAACGCTTCTTCCAAATCCTTACGAGTTCCAACAAGAGAACCAACCAAGCGGATTCCGTCAAGAACAAGGCGAGGAATGCTAAGTTCCATTTCTTCTGGTGGAAGACCAACAGCTGCAACAGTGCCGCCTGCTCGCACAGAGTCAACTGCGCTGTTAAAAGCAGCCTTGCTTACAGCGGTTACGACAGCGCCATGAGCGCCGCCTACCTTCTTCATAGCAAATTCAGGAACATTTTCCTTAAGTGGGTTCACGCACAAATCTGCGCCATATTCCTTAGCAAATTCAAGCTGAGCATCGTTAACATCTACTGCGATTACGTGCGCACCAAATACGTTCTTTGCATATTGCAACGCAAGATTACCAAGACCGCCAAGACCGAATAAAATAAGCCATTCGCCTGGATGTACGCCAGATTCCTTAATAGCCTTGTAGGTTGTAACGCCAGCGCAAGTGATGGAGCTTGCAGGAGCTGGATCCAAGCCTTCTGGGACCTTTACTGCGTAGTCTGCTGCGACGATGCACTCTTGAGACATGCCACCATCGGCAGTGTATCCTGCGTTCAAAACGCTACGGCAAAGTGTTTCTCTGCCTGTGGTGCAATATTCGCAATGTCCGCAACCCTTGAAGAACCATGCTACAGATGCACGGTCGCCTGGCTTTAATGTTGTAACACCAGGGCCAACTTCCTTAACAATGCCAATACCTTCGTGTCCAAGAACAACGCCTGTTTTATCGCCAAAATCTTGGTTCTTAACGTGAAGATCGGTGTGGCATACGCCGCAGCACTCCATATCGAGTAAGGCCTCACCAAATTCCAATGGGCGGAGTTCCTTCTCTACAACTTGAGCCTTCTTATCTTTGGTTGCAACAATAGCCTTCATAGAAACCTCCTTGTTCTATGCTTCATTTTTGAAAAACATTACCTTTTCAGTTTTCTTTTACCTGTTTGGTAAAAGCTATCTTTTATTCTACATTATTTTTACGATTTTTCATGATAAAAATCACATTTTAAGAAAAATTTTATAAAAATTTATGGCTTAATGATAATAATTATCGTAATCAATATTTTTCTTTTATTCAACACTCCGTAAAATTGCATGTATATTGCAGAAAAATCACTATAAATTTTTATTTTTACTCATAACTTGCATTTATAAAGAAATCAGGCTATTATGACATTTTGTTTGCGGACATAGCTTAGTTGGTAAAGCGCAACCTTGCCAAGGTTGAGACCGCGGGTTCGAGTCCCGTTGTCCGCTCCATTTTTTTTTCTTCTGCTTTTGTTATATTTTTTTTTAGTTTGTTTTAGTCATATTTGTTTTATGAAAATATAAATTTATTAAAGAGTTATTGATATACGACATCTAGCGCTATAGATGTTGTCTATACATATAGTCTTTTTGATATAAATAATCTATCATGATTTTAATGCTGAATTCTGATTCTAAATAATTAGATTTAGCAAATAGGTCAAAATATTGCTAATTGCAAGAAATGAAAATTTTTTAAATAAACAATTAAAGATTGGAGTTGTTATGAGCCTTATTGGTACGCATATTCTTCCGTTTAAAGTAAACGGATATAAGAATGGGGAATTTGTAGAAGTAAGCGATAATGATGTTCTTGGAAAGTGGGCTATATTCTTCTTCTATCCAGCAGACTTTTCGTTTGTGTGCCCAACAGAGCTTGAAGATCTTGCAAATCACTACGAAGATCTTCAAAAATTAGGCGTAGAAGTTTATTCTGTTTCAACAGACACTCATTTTGTTCACAAAGCTTGGCACGATGACTCTAAAGCTATTGCAAAAGTAAAATACACAATGCTTGGAGATCCAAACGGCGCGCTCTCTAAAAACTTTAATGCTTTGAATGAGGAATCTGGTTTAGCTCACCGTGCAACATTCTTGGTTGATCCTCAAGGAAATATTCAATTCTACGAGATGACAGCAGATGGAATCGGCAGAAATGCAGATGAGATGCTTCGCAAAGTTAAAGCTGCTCAATTTATTGCAGCCCATCCAGGAGAAGTATGTCCAGCAAAGTGGGAGCAGGGAGAAGAAACACTTGCTCCATCTATTGACTTGGTTGGGAAAATCTGATTTTTTAAAAGTCTGATTTTCTAATAATTAATTTACTGCTAAAGATCTGCTACTTAAGAATAGAAAGTGAAAATAATGTCTTTATTGGATTCAAACTTAACTACTCAACTTGCTGGATTACTAACAAAAATGGTTAATCCTATTAATCTTGTTGCATATGTTGATAGTAGTAAAAATTCTCAAAAAGTTATTGAGCTTTTAAATGAAGTAGCAGATCAAAGCAGCAAAATCACTGTTATAGAAGGTGATAAAAGTCGCGTAAATCGCAAACCAAGTTTCGCAGTACTTAATCCACAAACTAATGTGTCTGTAAGCTTTGCTGGTTTACCTCTTGGACACGAGTTTAGCTCTTTAGTTTTAGCGATTTTGCAAGTAAGCGGTTACGCTCCCAAAATAAGCGATGGTCAGCGCAAAGCAATTTTGAGCATTGGAAGTCATGAAGTTACAACATACATGTCTGTTACTTGCATTAATTGCCCAGAGGTTGTTCAATCGCTTAATACAATTTCGATTATTAATCCTAAAGTAAAACATATTGCTGTAGAAGGGAGCGCTTTTAAAGACGAGGTAGATTCTCTTGGCGTAATGAGTGTTCCTGCAGTTTTTGAAAACGGAAAAATGATTTCTTCTGGAAGATCATCTATAGACGAATTAGTTGCGATTCTTTTAAGTCAAGAGGAAAATAGCGATTCAAGCAATTCTAAGGTTTCTGGCGATTCTTCACTAGCGCAAAAAATGAACGCCAAAAATCCGTACGACGTTATTCTTGTAGGTGGAGGCCCTGCTGCAAGCGCCGCAGCGATTTACACAGCTAGAAAAGGCCTTAAAACAGCAATGATTATGGACCACAGAGGCGGTCAAGTTGTTGAAACAGAAAGCATTGAAAATCATATTTCGCAAACGCACACAACAGGCGCAAAGCTTGCTAACGATTTAACAAACCACATTGCTCAATATGACATTGACGTATTTACTCCCGATTGGGCTACATCTTTAGATATTGCTGAAGAATCTTACGGATTGCACACAATTAGTACTAAATCTGGCGGAAGCTTAAAAGCTAAAGCAGTGATTATTGCAACAGGCGCTACATGGAGAACACTTGGCATTCCTGGGGAAGACGAATATAGAAACAAGGGAGTGTCGTTCTGCCCGCATTGCGATGGTCCATTATTTAAAAATAAGAATGTTGTAGTTGTTGGCGGAGGAAATTCTGGAGTCGAAGCTGCAATAGACTTAGCAGGTGTTGCAAATCACGTTACTCTAATCGAGTATATGAACACGCTTAAAGCAGATCAAATATTAGTTAATGCTCTAAATAATCTTTCTAATACTACTGTAATAACAGGTGCTGCTCTTAGTTCTATAGAAGGAGACGGAACAAAGGTTATTGCAGTACGTTATAAAGATCGCAATGCTAATAATGGTGAAAATAGTGAGAAAATTTTGCACACAGACGGCGTGTTTGTTCAAATTGGTTTAATGCCAAATACTAAATGGATTTCAAACAAACTAAGCTTAAATAATCGTTCGGAAATAGTAACAGATAGAAAAGGGTGCACGAGTGTTCATGGCATTTTTGCTGCTGGCGATTGCACAGATGAGCCTTATAAGCAAATTGTTACAGCATATGGATCTGGAGCAAACGCGGCTCTTAGTGCATTCGACTATCTAATTAGAAATGTGTAAAACTAGATTAACTTTTAACGCATAAGCTTTTGATACTTAAAATTTATATATATTATATTCTTACTACTTTTAATAAGAAAGATGATTACGTGAACATTAAATCACTTGAATACTTAATTGCTTTTGCAAAAGAGGAAAGTTTTACAAAAGCAGCTGAACGTATGCACGTTTCTCAACCAACGTTGTCTACGCAAATTAAAAAGTTAGAAGATTTGCTTGGAGTTTGTCTTATTGAAAGAACTCCTGGAAAGCAAATTCTAACTCCAGCAGGCAGAGAAGTCGTGTATTATGCAAAGCGTATTCATGCCGACGTTTCAAGTATTTATCAAGCAGCAAGGCGATTAGAAGACCCATGGTCATCTACTATAGTTTTAGGCGTTTTTCCAACATTATGCCCTTATCTTTTGCCAAGAATAATGCCAGTTTTGCGTAAAGTTAAGCCGAATTTTAATATTCGATTTGTTGAAGAAAAGTCTGCTAGCCTTGTAGAAATGTTGCATAGTGGTCAGATTGATGGCGCAATATTAAGCGAGCAATTAAATGAATCTTCTTTGAAAGTAAAACATATTTTTGACGAGGACTTTTTATTGGCTGCTTCTACAAATTCGCAGTTTGGTCATGAAAAAACTCCGATTGATGTTTCGCAATTGTCTAGCCAAAAAGTGCTACTTTTAGAAGATGGTCATTGCATGCGTAGAAGCATGATAGATGTATGTCAAAAAGTTGGTGCAAAACAGTCTGAATTTTATGCTACGTCTTTGGAAACCTTACGATACATGGTTGTTGGAAGTAAAGATGTGACTTTGCTTCCGCGTCTTTCTATTCTTCCTCCAATTGTTCAGCCATCAGGATTAACAATTCGCGAGTTTAAAGATCCAAAACCATATCGTTCGCTGTATTTAAACTGGAGAGCAGCTTCTCCAGTGGATCAAATTATGGACGGTTTAGCTAAGATTATTTCTGGTGCATGCGTGAATTTGCATAAGTGAAGTTAATAAAATTTATATTTTTAAACTTTAAAAGCAATTAAAGCATTCACATGTTAGATTAAAACAAGATTGAAATGAAATATAATTTGATTTTGTTCTAAAAGAGTTAAAACATATTCTACTTCTAATTGTGTTTTTCGAACCGATAATCAGCTATACTTAAAATGTTTGAGTAAGAATAAATGCAACACGTATGGAAATCACTTAAATATTTAGTTTTACGGGTTTTACGAAAATAGTAGTTGGCTTTAAAACGAAAGAACGAGGAATATGCAAGACGAAGTGCAATCTAGCAAGAAAATAGATTCTGCCGAAAGTAGTGAAAAAAATCGCTCAGATATTGCAGATGATAGTATGCAGATTGTGCAGGAAACCATTAAAACATTGTGGGAAAATAGAGAATCTATTCCAGTCAGGATATTTTCTAAAAAGCATATTTTTAAAGATTTTCCAATGATGCCAAAAAACGTAAAGTTAGGTTGGATTAAACTTTCTGGGAAAAAACATGGTATAGCTATTGGATTATTCAACGATGATTGCAAACGTTTTCGTCAGCTTGCTGTTGCAGATTTTGAAGGTCGTGTTTATACAGGACATGACATTTCTATTGAAGATACGATGGAAAGAATACCAGAGTTATCTTTTGTAGAACAAAATTCTATGACTCTTAAAGATTCGTTACGTTTCTATGGTGTTGATGATAGGAAAATTACTCATGCGAGTCATGCGCGTAAAAAAGTAAATTCAATCAATAAAAATAATCGTGAATCTGATTTAGTTGTTATAAGAGGAGATGTAGTTGTTCAGCTATCACAAGATGAAGGCATGCAATGGGTATCATCTTGGATTCGTAAAGTTAATGACAAAAAAGAAGCATATACTCTTGAAGAAACTAGAGTTTTGCTTCCTGACAGACTCCGTTGCAATCTTTCATACTGCGATGCTATTTCAACATCTTTCTTTGCATCGTTCTTTATTCCAGATATAACTAGAGCGTTTAGCGGTTTCGGATCTGGCAATATTTTTAGGCGTCTTACAAAGGAAGCCCCTCTTGGAGCTATTAGAAGAAGCATTATGGATTCAAAAGTGGCGGAAAAAGCAGGTTTGCGTGTTTCGTCAATGGAAAAATATTTTGCTTATCTTATGTTAGATTCTGGCGCTTTAGAACATAGTGGTCCGCTTGAAGCTGTTCATGGAGCAGAACGCTTACATTTGCAAAAGTCGCAAGTTTCAGACGCTAATTTCCTAGTATGGGATGATTCTTTAGAAGCAAAAGCTGCGTTGAAAGTATTGCGAATAGAAGGTGCTATTAACCGTTTCCAGTCCATTAGTAGTTGTTTAGAAGAAAATTGCGCTAATGGCGGTAATTTAACGGAAAATTCTGTAAACTTTGGTCAAATATCTGAAATAGATTTATCGTTTATAGAAGATCCAGCGTTTTGTGCTAACGGCGAATTGGATATGAATAGTTTTGGTAATCCTTTACAAGACGACAATATTCGCCCATTAATGCACTTGTGGAATACTGCAAAAAAATCTAACGACCTGTATATTTACAAGTCAGATGGATCTTCTAATTGTGAATGGTCTTATAGGCAAAGATTATCTGGATTAATTAGAAGCCTTTATTTACCATTTAGATTTGATACTGATTTTCGCTCTAATCTAGAAGACGGTAATGTTGCATTAGCATTTATGGCAACTGGCAATTCGATGATGCCAACTAGAAGATTTGATTCTGTTAACCAAAAATGGATTACTTTAACTAATGCAGATAAGTCTCGTATGACAACTGATTACAATCTTCGACTTGGAATAATAATGGCAACCCTTGCATTTGGAGCAAGTGAAGAAGTACAGAATGTATCTATAAGATTAGATTCAATAGGCTTAGAAGAAATGGTTGCTGCTCAAGATGATGCTATGAGTAAAATCCTAAATCAAACAATTAATGCTTTGAATAATATGAATCGTGAGGCAGCTCGTTCTAAAGGCGATCCTAAAGATGGAGATATTCACGGAGATGTTAATAACGGACTAGCGAATGTTCAAGATTTACAAAACTTTACTAATCATCCTATTCTTCACGAAGATGAAGTGACTGTGTCTGATAGTAGCAATAAAGCCACTGCTGGCAAATCGATAAACTCTAGTGATAGCTACAGTGGTACTGAGATTAGTAATAGCAATACGAACGATATTGAATCGGACTCTATTGAACCTGATCCTATGGATGCTTTTAGCAAATATCCAACTGTAAAGTCTTTATTGACAGTCACATTCAATCGCGGATCTTTTATAAAACATATTCGTGCAAATGGGTTGAATAATCCTCTTGACGCATACAAAAAATTTAACGCAAATATGAAAATAGATGGAGAAGGCGCATTAAACCCGATTGAACCAAGCTTTGATCTGAGAGATAGTTGTTTTTCTCCTCATGGAGCACAGGAAGAACCTGAGTTTTCAGATGTAATTTTTGACATTAAATCTCAAAAAGCATTAGGTACTACCAACTCTAAAGGTCTTTCAATTCAAAGAGAAGATTTATTACAACAGGCTGTTGCAGATTTTCATCACATATCGTCAGAAGTAATGATATCTAATGCAGAAAAAGCTCGTATGGCAATGGATATTGTGGAAAGCATTGACGATCCAGAATTAAATGAGAAAGCCAATCTTATAACAAGCGCTTTAATAGACGAAAAAGAAATACCAGAAATATCTTTTAAAGTTTCAAAAGATATTTATAATATGAGACTTCATGCTCATGAACAATTTATGAGTGGAGACTTGGAAAATGCCATCGAAGAATACGAAAATGCAGTAAAACATTTCGATTCCATGTTTTCTTTCAACGATGTTGTACCAAGATACTTTAATTCCTATGCAGAGCGAGTTGTCTACAATCGAATATTTGCGACACAAAATGAACGTATGATACTTATACCAGATGGTCTTTTTTACGCACATATGGAGTTAGCAGATTTACTAACTCAACTCAACAGGCATGAGGATGCACTAAAACACTTAAACACAATGGTTTCATACGCTCCAACATATGTTATTTCTCATCTCAAGTTAGCTTCACAACTTACAGAGAAAGAAGATTGGACTTCTGTAGAAGCAGTGTGTCTAAACGCATTACCAGTATGCTTTGATAGAGAAGACGCCGCTTTTATATACTACAGACTTGCTTACGCAGAATGGATGCAAGATAATTTCCCTCTTGCTGTAGCAGCATATAAAATGGCAGACAATTTATCTTCTGGAAAAATTGAGTCTATTGAAATAGAGCTTGATGAATTACTGAGCCGCATGCAGTCACAGTGCATTCCAGCTCCTAATGATATGTCTCAAGTAGAAGAAGTTTTAAAAATAAACAATGTTCCAAAATGGCCAGATGTTGAAGCTTATGAGATTATCGATGAAGCTGCAAAAATAACAGTAAACGAGGGAATGTTTGTTATTGCACGAACGCTTTCCGTTGCAAGAGCGAGAATGCTGTTCAGCAACAATTCATCAGATAACGTTGTTCAAATGCAGTTTTTGCGCTCGCTTAACTCATAAACAACTCTTATTAAACAGTAATTATAATCAGTTATTGACGCCTGTCTGGTAGATAGGATAGTTAAAAGGTTTTGAAGGGAAAGCTTATGATTGCGTCTAATAGCGATAAGTCGTCACACGCAGTTGGAGAACAATTATCTCTTTTCGACGATTTTGATGATTCGCTAAATAATGATAAATCAAGTGTTAACAACGATTCATTATCTTCAAGCATTAACAAAGTCGATAATCAAAACCAAAATGTTCATGAGCCAAGCGAGAATAATACATCTAGCACATCACACGAGTTTAGTTCAACTACAGATTTTAATGATTGGATCTCTAAATTAGAGCCAACAGATGTAGACGCTATTGCATTATCTAAGCTAGAACCTTCGCTTTTAACAAGCGAGCAGGCTGCTAGATTATGGGCAAAATTAGCTGCCTGGGCTCAATCAGACCAGATAGCTTATTATGTTGATGATTCACCAAGTAGTTCTGACGCTGCTTATGACACAAGAATGCGAGTTTTAAGCTCACTAGAATCTACATTCCCAATATTAGATACGCCTCAATCACCAACACATAGAGTTGGCGGAACTTTTTCGAACGATTTTGCGTCAGTTAAACATCCATCAAGAATGATGAGTTTGGATGATGTGTTCTCATTAGAAGAGCTAAAATCTTGGTACGATAGCATTATTCGCGACTTAAAATGGCCCCAAAATAAGCCATTGCCAATGACATGTGAAGTAAAAATCGATGGACTTGCGTTAAATCTCATATACAGAAATGGAACTTTGGAACAAGGACTAACTCGAGGAGATGGCGTTACTGGAGAAGACATATCTCTGAATGTAAGAACAATCGAAGAAATACCGACTCAGCTTAAATGCGAAAATTCAGACGATATTCCGGAATTTGTGGAAATTCGTGGTGAAGTTTTTATGAAATGGGCGGATTTTAGAAAGCTGAATATTGAACAAGAAGATTTAGGAAAGCCTGCTTTTGCTAATCCAAGAAACGCTGCTGCAGGGTCTTTAAGGCAAAAGGATCCTAGAATCACTGCAACAAGAAGATTAAGCTTTATAGCGCATGGATTAGGCGATTTAAAGTGGAAAGATTCAGTAAAAAAAGATTCCGAGCATCAATCACATACGCAAACATCGTTTAATCAGTCAGACGCATACGAGCTGTATAAAAAATGGGGAATACCAGTATCTCCTTATACTCGCAAAGTCACGTCTTTTGAACAAATAGAAGATATGATTGAATACTATGGAGAACACAGAAACTCTATTATTCATGCCTTAGATGGAATTGTAGTTAAAGTAGACGATCGTGCTTTGCAAAGAGAACTGGGGTCTACATCTAGAGCACCAAGATGGGCAATTGCGTACAAGTATCCTCCAGAAGAAGTAAATACTGTTCTCAAAGACATTGTTGTTCAAGTAGGAAGAACAGGTAGAGTCACCCCTGTTGCTGTTTTAGACCCAGTAACCGTTGCAGGATCTACAATATCGCGCACAACATTGCATAATCCTTACGAAGTTGAGCATAAAGGTGTTCTTATAGGCGATACTGTTATTGTTCGTAAAGCTGGCGATGTTATACCAGAATTAGTTGGTCCAGTACTAAAGTATAGGGATGGGAATGAAAGCAAATTACGCAAATTTGTTATGCCAGAGTATTGCCCATCATGCGGATCTAAGCTTGCACCTGCTAAAGAGGGAGACAAGGATATTCGTTGTCCAAATGTAGAAAACTGCCCAGCACAATTAACAGAGAGAATAATTAATCTTGCATCGAGGCACGCATTCGACATTGAAAATCTTGGAGAATCTTCTGCACTAGCTTTAACAAATCCAGAAGATTCTAGACCTACAACTGCAGAAGTCTATCATCCTGATATTGACAAAATAGTAGTTCAGCGCGGTTCTTCTTTGCAACCAACTATTCCAGAATCCGTGTTTGATCTTCCAAAATCTCAAGAACCTGTTATAAGAAGCGAAGCGGATATTTTTAACATTACTGCAGACGATTTGCGAAATATTAAAGTTTGGAAAGAAATACCTCTTGTTGAAGAATGGAAAGAATTAGGAAAAGACGGAAAATTAAAGAAAAGAACTAAAAAAATAGGCGGATCTGGATTGTGGAGACAGGTTTCTGCATTCTGGACTAGACCTTTAGAAGCTACAAGAAGAAAATCCAATGATGATTCCAACAGTGATGAGCTTAAGGAATCTTTAAATCCAGATTACCCAATGTTTGAAGTTCCTTCTGACGCTTATGTAATAAGGTTAGTTGAAAAGAAAATTCGTAAAAATAATGTTCTTCAAACAGTGAGTGTTCCTGAATACACTCGTCCAAGTGAAACAACAAGAGCAATGTTAGAAGAAATAGCTCAAAAGGGTAAGTCTGCAACACTTTGGCGTGTGCTAGTGGCTTTGTCTATTCGTAGACTTGGTCCGCCTACAGCACGACTAATAGCGGCAAGATTTGGTTCAATTGAGAATATTTCTAAAGCATCTGTTGAAGATTTAACACAAATTGATGGAGTTGGTCCAGAAATTGCCCAAGCAGTATACGATTGGTTTGAAAAATCGAAGAATCCTCAAGATTGGCGTAGTGAAGTTTTACGTAAATGGAATGAAGCTGGAGTAGTTGGATCTTCTGACTCTTCTAATGCGGACAGTGTCGAACAGACTCTTAGTGGCAAAACGGTTGTTGTTACAGGATCATTAGAAGGCTTTACCAGAGATTCAGCTAAAGAAGCTATTTCTTCTAGGGGAGGAAAAGCAGCCTCTTCTGTTAGCAAAAAGACGTATTGCGTTATTGTCGGAGAAAATGCTGGTTCTAAAGCCACTAAAGCAGAAGAACTTGGTATACCTATGCTAGATGAGAATCAATTTAAGATTTTGCTTAATACTGGCAGTATTGAATCTGCTCTAGATAGCAAATACGAACTTGATTTTAAGAACGAATCGTAAAAGTTAAAAATGAGCAGCACTATTGAACTCGAAACTCGCATTTACGATCTATTAGGAAGTGTTATTGATCCAGAATTAGGTCGTTCAGTTACTGAACTAAATATGGTAACTGGCATACACGTAAGTGGAAAACAAAATGTCACTAGTGTATGCGATTTTGATAATTCTTATCCAACTTATGATGTGACTATAAGAATAGAACTTACTGTTCCAGATTGTCCTCTAGCACAAGTAATTACACAGAGAATTCAATCAACTGTAAAAAAATATCCTAATGCAAATCTCGTTCCTCACGTAAATATAAGCGCTATGAGTAAGGATAAACTTGCAAAACTTGTTTCGGATTTGAAAGAGGAACGTAAAGAAAATCCTTTTAATAAAAATGGCGTTAAAACAAGAATTTTTGCTATAGCATCTGGAAAAGGGGGAGTTGGAAAGTCTTCCATAACTGCCAATTTAGCAGCCACTTTCGCGGCTCTTGGATACAAAACAGCAGCAATAGATGCAGACGTTTATGGATTTTCTCTACCGCGTATGTTTGGTGTTACAAGTCAGCCTACTAATTTGAATGGCATGCTTATGCCAGTAGAAGCTTGGGGGGTTAAACTGATTTCTATTGGAATGTTTGCTGGAACAGATCGTGCGATTTTGTGGCGTGGTCCTCGCTTGCAACGTTCTCTTGAACAGTTTCTTTGCGACGTTTGGTGGGCAGACCCAGATGTGCTTCTTTTAGATTTGGCGCCTGGAACTGGAGATATGGCTCTGGCTGTTGCTCAATCATTGCCTAATGTGGAGCTTGTGGTTGTTACAACTCCTCAGCCTAGTGCTTCAGATGTTGCCGTTAGAGCAGGTCTTATGGCGTTGCAAATTCCAGTTAATGTGCGTGGAGTTGTAGAAAATATGAGTTGGTTTGAAAATAATGGAGCGCGCTTGGAAATCTTTGGTTCAGGTGGTGGAAAACGCGTTAGTGACCAGCTTTGTAAAGCTCTTGGTAAGAATGTGCCTCTTTTAGCACAAATTCCATTAGATACGAGTATTAGAGAAATTGGAGAGTCTGGCAGACCTGCGGTTCTTAAAGATGACGGAAGTCTAGCTAATTCACAATTAGCTAACACCTTTATTCAACTTGCTAAAGCTTTAATGGAAACTGTTAAATAAAACTATTAAATATGGGGTTACTTAATTTTTAAGTAACCCCATATTGAAATGATTAATGATTAATTACTTAATAGCATTCAACCATTGTTCTTTTGTAGCTTTTTCAGCCTGAAGCTTAGCCTTACGCTTTGCATCTTTTTCACTTGCAATCTTAGAATCAAGTTCCTCGAGCTGAGCCTTCAATTGCGTAGCAAAACTAGACTTACGAGCGTCTGCCTCTGGGTCAGCATCTTTCCAAGCAGCATCTTCAACAGCCTTAATCTTCTTATCCACATCATTTAAGCGGGATTCAATTCTGCGCATATCTTCGCGTGGAACAAAACCAATCTTGTCCCATTCTTCTTGAATCTCAGACAATGCTTTACGAGCTGCTTTTGCTGCTTCTTCATCTTTAACAGGAAGAAGAGCTTCTGCCTTAACAAGCAAAGCTTCCTTCTTGGAAAGATTTTCTTTTTCACCAGCATTCATCTTTTCTCTATCTTCTTGACGAGCATGATAGAATGTGTCTGCAGCTTCGCGGAACTTAGCCCATAACTCATCGTCGTGCTGACGACCAGCATTTCCAGCCTTCTTCCAGCGATCCATCAAAGCATTAAACTTCATAGAAGTTTCACGCCATTTAGTTGATTCCTTCAAGCTTTCAGCTTCAGCAATAATGGCTTCCTTAATTTCTTTAGCAGTATTTCTTTCAGTATCACGCTCCTTAACCCAAGCGTTGCGTGCTTGAGTGAAAGCAGAACGAGCTTTAGAAAATCGCTGCCACAAAGCGTCAGCATCCGCCTTATTGAGATGGATCGTAGTGCGCTGATGTTGCTGCCACTTGTCAAACAGGGAACGAAGCTTATCTGAAAGCGAACGCCAATTTGTAGAATCACCTATTTGAGCAACTAATGTTTCTGCCTGTTCAACAATAGCAGTACGTTCTTTAAGAGCTTTATCTAATTCATCTTTGCGAGCTTTTGCAAGTTCTTCTTTTTTAGATGCAGCCTTAGCCTGCAATTCGGCGTGTCGAGCATTCAAAGCAGCGATGTCTCCAACTACCGATGGTTCCTTAAGATCCGCCTCTAAAGTAGCTAAAGTCTCATCAATTTCCTTAGGTCTCACATTAGACGATTCAAGTCTTTTTTCGAAGAGATCAAGTTTAATCTTTAAGTCAAGATAACGATGTACGTAGAAAGTCAAAGCATCTTCTGGAGTACCAGTAGAATACTGACCTACTTCGCGTTCGTCAGCTCCTTCACGAACATAAACGTTTCCATTTTCATCAACTCGCCCAAAGGTTTTAGCGGTTTTAACATCTTCGTCGCTATACGAGATAGTTGGAACAGCAGCAACAACGCGAGCCTTGTTAGCAAAGTTTGCAGGCGACGGCGCATGCGGCTTTGGGGTAGTTTGTTTAGTAGTTTCTTCAGGTTTAGTCTGTTCGGTCACGGGTCGACTCCTTACAGCAAATGCACGGTAACAGTGTTACGAATAAGTATGACGGTAAGCCATGATTTTTCCGCAACATAACCTATTATAGTGGACATGGTACAAGGCTCATCAATATCTGGTTTTCCAGAGTGGCTTCCTAGTGAGCGCGCTGTTGAACAGCGTGTTATGGACACATTGCGGGAAGTATTTGAATTAAATGGTTTTATAGGCATTGAAACTCGTGCTGTTGAGCAGGGTTCAAGTCTGTTAAAAAAAGGCGAAACTAGCAAAGAAATCTATCTTTTGTCTAGATTGCAAGAGGTGGGGCATGAAAGCGACACTCCTGTTGAAAATCGAATAGGTTTGCATTTTGATTTAACAGTTCCTCTTAGTCATTATGTTGTTGAACACACTGGCGATTTAGCTTTTCCTTTTAAGCGCTGGCAGATGCAAAAAGTTTGGCGCGGCGAACGTCCGCAAGAAGGACGCTTCCGTGAATTTGTTCAAGCAGATATTGATGTTGTGGGAAATGGTGATTTGCCGTCTCACTATGAAGTGGAGCTTCCTCTTGTCATGGTAGAAGCACTTGAACGTTTGCGCGAATTTGGATTACCTAAAGCCACTGTTCACGCCAATAATCGTAAGCTTTCTGAAGGTTTTTATCGAGGTATTGGTTTAAGCGATATTGAGGGAGTTCTTCGAGAAATCGACAAACTCGACAAAATTGGCGCTGAAGAAGTTGCTAAGCTTTTGGTAAAAGAGTGCGGAGCTACGGACTCCCAAGCTGCTGCATGCTTAGAATTGGCTGAACTTACTGCTGAAACAGGAGATGAGTTGAAGTCTCGTTTCGATGAATTATGCGATAAGCATGATATTTCTCGCAGTGAAGATAACGAATCGTACACTTTAGCTTCACAAGGTGTTGAAACTCTTGCAATGATTGTGGACGATGCAGCAAAAATTCGTCCAGGTGCTGTTGTGGCAGATTTGAAGATTGCGCGAGGATTGGATTATTACACTGGCTCTGTGTATGAAACATTCTTGGATGGTGCTGAATCCCTTGGATCAATCTGCTCTGGCGGACGCTACGATAATCTTGTTTCTCAAGGTAATAAAAAGTATCCAGGCGTAGGTCTTTCTATAGGACTTTCGCGTTTACTTTCTTATATGCTTCACACAGCTGGTGCCACTGTTTCCCGTGTTTCTCCTGCTGCAGTATTGGTGGCAGTTTGGAATGAGGAAGATAGGTCTGCTTGTAACGAGATTGCTCGAAAGCTTCGTGCTAGAGGAATTGCTGCCGATGTCTCTCCAAGTGCAGCAAAACTTGGTAAGCAGATAAAATATGCAGATAAGTTAGGTATTCCTTATGTGTGGTTCCCAGCTGATAGTGCAGATTCTGAATCTAACCATGATGAAGTGAAGAATATTATTACTGGGGAACAAGTTTCTGCAGACGCCACGTCTTGGCAACCAGATACTGTTTATGCCCGGCAGACTGTTTCTTGCGCTCAATAATTTGCTTTATATTTTAAGAATATATTTTGCAATATTTGAACGCGCGATTCATGCGGTAAACTATTAAAGTCAAAACAAAAATTAACAAAATTATTTAAACAAGGAAGTGGACTTATGAGCCAGACGGCGTATCGCACACACCATGCCGTTGAAGTGACTGAGACCTTGGTCGGACAGAACGTAACCATTGCTGGTTGGGTTGATCGTCGCCGTGATCACGGTGGCGTCGCTTTCGTAGATGTTCGTGACAACACAGGTTTAGTGCAGGTTGTTATTTACGATGAGGAAACTGCGCGACCATTGCGTAGTGAATTTGTTGTTCAGGTTACTGGCGAAGTTCGCCTGCGTCCAGATGGCAATGAAAATGACCATTTAGCAACAGGAAAAATCGAAATCGTTGCGAATAAAATGACAATTCTCGCTAAGTCCGATGCGTTACCATTCCAGGTTTCTACAGCATTGGAAAACGAGTCTGAAAACAAGCTTCCTAGCGAAGATGTTCGTTTGAAGTATCGTTATCTTGATTTGCGCCGCCCATCAATGCAGCGTAATCTAAAGCTTCGCTCTGATATGGCTAAGGCAGCTCGTCACGCTTTGGAAGATATGGACTTTACAGAAGTAGAAACACCAACGTTTATTAAGTCCACTCCAGAAGGCGCTCGCGACTTTGTTGTTCCAGCACGTTTGGTTCCAGGATCTTGGTACGCTCTTCCACAGTCTCCTCAGCTTTTAAAGCAGTTGCTTATGGTTTCTGGTGTTGAGCGCTACTATCAGCTTGCTCGCTGCTATCGTGATGAAGATTTCCGTGCTGATCGTCAGCCTGAGTTCACTCAGCTTGATATGGAAATGAGCTTTGCAAGCCAAGAAGATGTTATGGATATGGCAGAGCGCGTTATTGCTGCTATTTGGAAGGAAGCTGGTCACGAGATTACTCTTCCTTTGCCTCGAATCACTTGGCAGGAAGCTATGGATAAGTACGGTTCCGACAAGCCTGATTTGCGTTTTGGAAACCCACTTATTGAGTTGACTGACTTCTTTAAGAACACTCCATTCCGCGTGTTCCAAGCTCCTTATGTTGGCGCTGTGCTCTTTAAGGGCGGTGCAGATACACCTCGTCGTCAGTTTGACGCATGGCAGGATTGGGCTAAGCAGCGTGGAGCTAAGGGCTTGGCTTATGTAGTCTTTGGTGAAGATGGTGAGCTAAAAGGCCCTGTTGCTAAGAATCTTAGCGAAGAAGAGCGTGCAGGACTTAAGGAAGCTGTTGGTGCGCAAGATGGCGATGCTGTATTCTTTGCAGCAGGAAGCCGTGAATCTTCTCAGCTTTTGCTTGGTGCAGTTCGTGTAGAGCTTGCTAGCCGCGCAGGATTGCTTCACCCAGACGAGTTTGCTTTCACTTGGGTTGTTGATTTCCCATTGTTTAAGCGCACAGATGATCCAGACGATGATGATGTTGCAGTTGGCCATTCTAAGTGGACTTCTATGCACCATCCATTTACAATGCCATCTGCTGATTGGATTGATAAGTTCGATAAAGATCCAGAGCATGCAATGAGCGATTCTTACGATATCGTGTGCAACGGTAACGAGATGGGCGGTGGCTCCGTTCGTATTCACCGCGACGATATTCAAGATCGCGTGCTTGATGTTCTTGGAATCGACAAAGCGGAAGCAGAAGAAAAGTTCGGCTTCTTGCTTGAAGCCTTTAAGTACGGTGCTCCACCTCACGCTGGTATTGCTTTGGGCTGGGATCGTACTGCTGCAATTCTTGCAGGCGCAAGCTCGATTCGCGACGTAATCGCCTTCCCTAAGGCTGGCGGCGGACGCGACCCTCTAACTGGCGCTCCTGCTCCAATTTCTGACGAACAGCGTGCTGAAACTGGCGTCGATTACGATCCAGAAGAAGACGAGTAATCGTAAATATAATAGAATGCAATAATTTACAATTTAAATATTGCTAATAAATGCCGTTAAGTTGTGTGATTGTATTAGGAAATCCGAACTTAACGGCATTTTTAAACTAAAATTAACATTTTGGTATCATTTTTATTGTTTTCCGTAACTTTATAAGCGTTTAAAAGTAACTATTACGATAAACGCATGTAACAAAAGAACATTAGAATCCTTTTTATGGATACTAAATTAAACAACACAAAAAAAGTAGCACAGCCGTTGGTGGAACTTAGCCATGTTGAAAAACACTACGGTAAGCTTCACGTTTTAAAAGATATTAACTTGACTGTTAATAAAGGCGAAGTGCTTGTTATTATTGGACCTTCTGGTTCTGGCAAGTCAACAATGTGCAGGACGATTAATCGTCTTGAAACTATTGACTCTGGAGACATTCGCATTGATGGTAAGCCTCTTCCTCAAGAGGGAAAAGAACTTGCCGCATTGCGTGCAGAAGTAGGAATGGTGTTCCAGTCTTTTAATCTTTTTGCAAACAAGACGATTCTAGAAAACGTTACGCTTGCTCCTATTAAGGTTCGTCATATGGAGCAGCAAGAAGCAGAAAGTTTGGCAATGGATCTTCTTGCTAGAGTTGGTGTTGATAATCAAGCTAACAAAATGCCTTCTCAGCTTTCTGGAGGTCAGCAGCAGCGAGTGGCAATTGCTCGCGCGCTTGCAATGCATCCAAAGGTTATGCTTTTTGATGAGCCTACATCTGCGCTTGATCCAGAAATGGTTAACGAAGTTCTTGATGTTATGGTTGAGCTTGCAAAAGAAGGAATGACCATGATTTGCGTTACTCACGAGATGGGTTTTGCACGTAAAGCTGCAGACAAAATCGTGTTTATGGCAGATGGCAGAATTCTTGAGCAAAATACACCAGAAGAGTTCTTTGAAAATCCAAAGACAGACAGAGCAAAAGACTTCCTTTCAAAGATTTTGACTCATTAATTTGACTCGTTTTTAAATCATTAATAGCGATTTTTTAAATCTTTAAGAGGTAGTTATGAAATATTTACACAATATTGCGCTTAAGTGTAAGCGTTACAAACTGGGATTAAGACATACATATCGCGCAATTTTATCTATGATTTGCGCATTGTGCTGCGTTCTACCACTTAGCGCTTGCAGTAAAAATAGTCGCAACGATGTAATACGCATTGGCATTAAGTTTGATCAGCCTGGTCTTGGCTTTAAAAAGTCTGGAACTTACGTTGGTTTTGATGTAGACGTTGCAAAGTACGTTGCCAAAAAGTTGGGTTACTCCGAAGATAGGATTGTTTGGAAGGAATCGCCTTCAAAACAGCGTGAAGCAATGCTTCAAAATGGCGATGTAGATATGATTGTTGCAACATATTCTATAACAGATGCTAGAAAAAACACTGTTTCTTTTGCTGGACCATACTTTATTGCAGGTCAAGATTTATTAGTTCGCAAAGACGAGCATAAAGTAAGCGGTCCAGACGATTTAGACGGAAAGCGTTTATGCTCAGTAACTGGTTCTACGTCTGCAATAGTTATTAAAGAGAAGTACTCTTCAAAAGTTCAACTTATGCAACAGCCTGGCTATGCAGAATGTGCAACAGCATTATTCTCTGGAATCGTAGACGCTGTTACAACAGACGATATTATTCTCGCTGGTCTTGCTACAGCATCTAGAGGCAGACTAAAGCTTGTTAGTAAGCCATTTACTGAAGAGCACTACGGCATTGGCATTAAAAAAGGAAACACTAAGCTAGCTAAGCGCATTAATAATGCTCTTAAAGACATGATTAAAAATGGTTCATGGAAAAGAGCTTTAGACGATAACATGCGCGGAACTGGTTTTAAGCCAAACGCAAAGTATAATCCGCCAGTACCAAATGAGGGGGAGGAGTAAAATGCAAGACTTTGTGCAATTATTTACTTCATACAATATTCCAGGAGCATTCTTGGTGAATATTGAAATCACATTGTGGAGCGTGCTTTTTTCAACGATTCTTGGTGTGATTCTAGTTATGATGAGGATTTGCCCAATTCATTCGCTTCGAATTATTGCAAGCGCATACGTTGAGTTCTTTAAGAATATGCCTCTAACAATAATCATGGTATTTATGGTTCTTGGCGTGTATGCTCAGCTAAAGCTCGGTTTTTCAACTGTTTTTAGCGTAAACTTCTTCTGGCTTGCTATAGCTGGCTTGAGTTTTTACACTTCAGCATTTGTTTGCGAATCTTTAAGATCTGGCTTAAACACTGTACCTTTGGGTCAAGCAGAAGCATGTAGGGCGCTTGGGCTTAACTTCTTCCAATCAGCTTTTAATGTGATTTTGCCTCAAACATTTTGCGGATCTGTAGCACCTCTTGGAAACACTTTTATTGCGTTGCTTAAAAATTCCACTGTTGCTGCAGCTGCATCTGTTGCGACTGAAACATCTACTCTTATGAGTGAGATGATTGAAAGGCATGCAGATTTGATTGTTCCAATCTTTTTGATTTTTGCGTGCGGATACATTGTGTTGATTATTCCAATCGGTATTTTCACAACTTATTTGTCTAATAAGCTTGCGGTTAGAAGGTGATGAAAATGGCAAAAAAACAAGAAAAATCTCTGTTATTTGATGCGCCTGGGCCTAAGGCTTTAAAAAAGATTCGCATTGCAAATATTGTTGCGTGCGTTGTGTTTGCGCTTATTGTTATTGCTTTGCTTTTAAGACTTAGCAATCCTCCCGAAGGCGAAAATCAGCTTTCGTGGGATTTGTGGAATCCAGCTGTGGAATCGGAAGCGTGGACTGATTTTTATCTTCCAGGATTGTGGATGACTCTTAAAGCTTCACTTCTTGCTGTTGTAGGCTCAATAGTTTTTGGACTCTTGTTTGGTCTTTTAAGACTATTGCCTAGCTTGATTCTTCGTAGCATTTCTGCCGTTGTAGTTGAGTTTTGCCGAGCTGTTCCAGTGCTTTTGCTTATGATCTTCCTTTGGAGAGGATTTGCGTTTGCTGGAATAAGTGGCGCGTCTTACTGGGCCGTTGTGTTGTCTTTGATTTTGTACAACGGTTCCGTGGTCGCAGAGCTAGTTCGATCTGGCGTTGGAAATCTTCCTAACGGTCAGCGTGAAGCGTCTTTAGCTCTTGGACTATCTCAATATCAGTCTTTAACACAAATCGAAATGCCACAAGCTATATTCGCAATGCTTCCAGCAGCTGTAACTCAGCTTGTTGTCGTGTTAAAAGATACTGCATTGGGTTCCATAATCATGTACACTGATTTGCTCCAAGAATCTAGACGACTTGGATCAATGTACTTTAATATTTTGCAAACTTTGACTGTTGCTGCAGTTGTGTACTTCTTGATTTGCTGGGCGCTTTCTTGGTTTGCTGAATGGCTCCCATCAAAGCTTAGTAGCAGAACGGCAGCTCCGACTGAACCAGAACCTGTTGCGCCAATCGCAATTATGGATCCTTCTAACGTGAATCAGATTGCTGTTGCTAAGGAAGTTAAAGAGCTTCCGTACGGTGGAACTCCTAGAAAGTACCACGTGCATCACCGCGGTACAAACGCTTCTATTCACCATTGGCGTCGTACTCGTTACTTGCAAGGCTACGATGAGCATCATCTAGAAACTGGTGACGAGAATTTAGATGATAGTCAAAATACTAACCAAGATAAAAATAATAAAAAGCATGATTAATTCTAATTTTTAGATTAATTATGAATAATAGCGCAATGGGTTTGATTCCGCCTGTTGTGCTATTTTTTTGATTTTTAGTAATAAAATCCATTCACCTTGTTTGCAACATATAGATTGAATAGATAAACTATTAAACATAATGCATACAAGGAGGCTGTCTTAAATGGGCGACACTTTTGAATTGTCCGCTGCAAAGATGCGCGAACAAGGTATGAGTGAGATTGCGATTAATCAATTTGCGCATCTTTATGACTCGTGGATTAATGATAAGTCTGGTGAATTTATTCGCGAAAACACTGTAGAGCCTATTAAGAGTGTTCCAAATTTTCACGAAATTTATGAGACTATTGATCATGATAAAGCTGTAAACGCTTTTGCAAAAACAGCGTTTATTAAGCTTAATGGTGGTTTGGGAACGTCTATGGGATTGTCGTGCGCAAAATCTTTGTTGCCTGTCCGTAGGCACAAAGCTCGACAAATGCGATTTATAGATATAATAATCGGTCAGGTTCTTACAGCACGCCAACGCTTAGGTGTTGATTTACCTCTTATTTTTATGAACTCTTTCCGCACATCTAAAGATACATTACAAGTGCTGAAGCGTAATCGTAAATTTTCTCAAGAAAACATTCCTGTTGAAATTATTCAGCATCAAGAACCGAAATTGCTAGAGGAAACCTGTGAGCCAGTTTCTTATCCAGAAGATCCTGAGTTAGAGTGGTGTCCTCCAGGTCATGGAGATATTTTCTCTACAATTTGGGAATCAGGATTGTTAAACGTTTTGAAGAAAAATGGTATTGAATATTTATTTATTTCAAATTCAGATAATTTAGGCGCTAGACCTTCTCGTACTCTTGCTCAGCACTTTGAAAACACGGGTGCTTCAATAATGATTGAGGTTGCTAAGCGTACTCAAGCCGATCGTAAAGGTGGTCATATTGTTAGAGATCTCGAAACTGGAAGAATGATGCTTCGAGAAATGACTCAAGTTCATCCAGAAGATCGAAGAAGTGCTCAAAGTATTAAGAAACATCCCTATTTTAATACAAATAATATTTGGGTTCGCGTTGACGCATTACAAAAAAAGTTGGAAGAATACAATGGAGTTCTTCCTCTTCCTGTGATTTGCAATAGAAAAACTATTGATCCTACAAATGAAAAAAGCGAGAAAGTTATTCAGCTGGAAACTGCGATGGGTGCTGCAATTTCGCTTTTTAATGATGCTATTTGTGTAGAAGTAGATAGAATGAGATTCTTGCCTGTCAAGACAACTAATGATTTGTTTATAATGCGTTCAGACAGATTCCATCTTACTGATTCTTATGAGATGGAGGATGGCAACTACATATTCCCAGATATTGATCTCGATCCTCGTTATTATCGAAATATCAATGATTTCAACGAAAGATTCCCTTATTCGGTGCCTGCTTTAGCTGCTGCAAAGTCAGTTACTATTCGTGGTGATTGGACATTTGGTAATCAGGTTTCTATGTTCTCCGATGCTGTTTTAGAAGATACTGGAGAGCCAAGCTACGTTCCAAATGGGGAATTTGTTGGGCCTCAGGGTATTGAACCAGATGAATGGGTGTAAATAGCGTGTGAAATTTGAGAATTAAAAAATATTTATGGCGTGTCGCGCGTGAAATGGCTTGTTTTCAAGGGTTCTCTTACCCTTGAAAATAATAAAATAAGAAAAATCATGAGTTTTTTTAAAAATGTCCACACGTATAGCAAAACACCATTAAAATAGATAAAGTGTGTGTGGAGGATTTAGCGTCTTACATTAATCGCAGATTCTCTATGCATGGAAGGAAACTACAAAAGAAACGATACGTGAGGACCAATGGCAGAAGGAAGTAACGGAAGGCGTCGTTTTTCCGATAAGTGGGGCAAACATGAGCTAGATGTGCTAGCGGTGTTGTCTTCCGCATTTCCACAATGGCTGACTTCGCGTCAGATTGCACAACGAGTTAAAGCTTATGCTGATTCATATGGAGAGCTTGCTGATCAGGCTGCTAAGGCAGCTTTTGCCAAGCAGTTCCAAAGGGATCGTGCAAAACTTGCGGCTATGGGAATTGCAATTGAGTCACGACAGCCAGAATATTCTTCCAAATCCGAAGGGCAAGATTTTGCATCTTATAGATTGCAGCTTGGCGATGAGCCAAGAGTTCGTATACGTTTCGAGCAAGAAGAACTTCCTGTTTTGGCTGCTGCCAATTATTTGGCTAGGTCTATGTCCATTTCTTCTTCTGAATCTCGTAAAGTTGAGCATCAGCATTCTTCTGCGTCTCGCACAGCTCCAAGAGTTCCTCAAACTCCTATACCTGGACTAGGTCTTGATTCTATCGCTCCAGGTTTAGGCACTCAGACAATTCCAGATGCATTAGTTAAGGTTATTGATTCACGTAGATTCGCCGCAACAGTTGATGTTGATGGCGAGCATTTGAATGTTGCTTATACTGATTCAGATGATTTAGCGATGTTCGTTCTTGAACATCCAGGTTCTTGTGTTGTAAGTCCACAAGAAGCAGTAGATGCATTCCATCGTAGACTTAATGCTGCAACGGAATTTGTGTCTTGCGATGAAGATTATGTTGAGCAAGACGATTTATCGCAAAATAGCTCTGACGATAATCAGGATTTGTCTGACTCTGAGCCAGACAAATCACGCCAAAAGAAAGCATCTTTCCAAACTGGCAGTGAGGTTGATCGCAGACTTCGATTAATGCTCTTCCTTTCTGCACATCTTGGTGAAGAGTTCCCATTGGATGAGCTTGCTGTTAGATTTATAGGAAAGCCAAAGAGTGAAGACGAACTTCGTAGATTTGTTGCTATTTTGCACAAAGATATCAATACTCTTACGACTGTATCTGATGATGGAGAGATGGCTGGTAGTCAGTTCTTCGATATTGATTGGTCTTTGCTAGAAGCTGAAGGAATTGTTTCTGCAACAAATTCATTAGGGCTTGAGCGTTTGGCTGGTGTTTCTCAACAGTATATGAGCATGTTGACCGCATCAGTTAATTATCTTGCTCATTCTCCGCTTCTTCCTGTTGAACAGAGAGACCAGGCTAAGGCTTTGTATATGCGTTTGCGTAGGCATGTGCGTCCAGGTGAAACTCCTTGGCTGAGCCTTACTGGTTATGAAGTAGAGCCTAGAAACTGTTCTATAGTTCGTAGCGCTATTAATGCTGGTGCTCTAATTGACATGGAGTATACGGACGGAGCTGGCAGAACTCGTAGGAAAGTTGTTGCACCTTCTAAGATTTTTGTTGATGAAGGCGTTTATTACGTTGCAGTTTGGACTGATGTTGAAAATCAGGCTCCAGAAGATAAACGTAGTCTAGTTGCGAAGGATACTTCTATCAATAAGGCAAATGGTTTGCCTAGAATTTGGCAAGTTCTTCGCGTTGCTCGCATTGAGCATGCAGAGGTAATTACGCCTGTTTGCCCTGTAGAAATTCCAGATGTTCCTATTAGCGAACTTCGTAAGTGGAGTTTTGACAATGGTACGCAAACATGCTTTATCACTGATGAACCTGATTTAAACTTCTTAAAGAGTCTTTCAGGTGCTACGGTTGAGCCTTGTGGGAGTGGGGTTAAAGTTCATTTGACTGTTTGCTCAGATTCTTGGTTTGTTGCTTTCTGTATTGCGCATGCCCGTCATATTAAAGCTGTTTCTCCAGAAACTTTGCGTACTATGATTATTGCTCGTGCTCAACGTGAATTGAGTGTTGATCATAGCGATTCTCCTATTGTGGAGAATTAAAATGCCGTGGTGGATTTGGGTTATTATTACGCTTTTCATGCTTTGTATGATTGCATGCGGGACTGTTTTCGCTATTAGAAATGCTTTTAGGATTTTTGAAAATTCTTCAAGTTTTCTTGAAAAAGTTTCTTCTTGCTTTGAAAGACTTCAAGACAATGATGATTCTTTAGATAATGATACAAGCCCGCTATTCACTCGTCCTATAAAGGATGCGGCACGTAGATACGAGCATACTCGAATTAAGGTTAATGATCGTCATAATCGTATAAGAGAAACCCATAAGTCCATTTGGCAAAATTGGAATACAAAGTCGTTGCGTCAAGAAGATATTGATAATCCTAATTTTAAAGAGTCAAAAGAATCTTAGTGAATTGCGAACTTAAAATTATTTTGATTTAAGAAGAAAGAACTAAACTTTTTTATGTCTAAGACGTCATATCGCAAGAAAAAGAAAAATGATATTCTTGTTGATTCAAACGATTACAAGAATGATTCTGAAATTCCTTTATCTCCAGCTGAACGGTTTAATTTGTTTAAGCAAACTATTGAGCACTCTCGAACTATGGCTGCAAAATTTGAACAATCTTTAAGTTTTGATTTAGATGATTTTCAAGCAGAAGCAATTGATGCACTGGAAAATGGAGATAATGTTCTTGTGGCAGCTCCTACTGGAGCAGGTAAAACTGTTGTTGCTGATTTTGCTGTTTTTCTAGGCGTAAATCGTGGAGTTAAAACATTTTACACAACTCCTATTAAGGCTTTAAGTAATCAAAAATATCATGATTTTTGTGAAGTTTATGGAATAGATAGAGTTGGACTTTTAACTGGAGATACTTCGGTTAATCCAGAGGCTGATATTGTTGTTATGACTACAGAAGTTTTACGCAATATGCTTTATGAACGTTCAATTACTCTTAAATCTCTTGGATTTGTTGTTTTAGATGAGGTTCATTATCTTGCAGATAAGTTCAGGGGTGCTGTGTGGGAAGAAGTTATTATTCATCTTCCTCAGAGCGTTAAGATTATTGGTCTTTCTGCAACTGTTTCTAATGTGGAAGATTTTAGTGCATGGATTTCTTCTGTGCGCGGAGAAACACATTTGGTTGTAGATGAGCATCGTCCTGTTCCACTTGAAAGACATGTTATTATCCAAAAGGATGGACGCACAGAGCCTGAATTACTTAACTTATATGATGTTGATAAAAATGGTAATAGCACCAATCATGTAAATCTTGCTTTAACAAGAAAAATCACTCAATGGGAGAATGCCTCTTTACGACGTAAAGCATCTTATCGTAATGTAAATAAACGTTTTAGCAAAGGCAAGTTTTCTAAGAATAAGTTTTCTAATTCATCTAAAAGTAATAGGGGAGAAGTTGCTGTTAGACACACCCCTAAAAGGTGGGCTGTTATAGATGAGCTTGATTACCTTGATATGCTACCAGGAATATATTTTATTTTTTCTCGTTCAGGATGCGATCAGGCTGTTCAACAATGTTTAAACGCTGGATTATCTCTTACTAGCGATGAAGAAATGTATGAAATTCGCAGAATAGTTGATTCTATGATTGCGGAAAATAAGCTAAGCAAAAGCGATTTAAAGGCACTTAGATTTGAGCGTTTTAGGTATGCTCTTGAACAAGGTTTTGCAGCTCATCACGCTGGTATGATTGCTATTTTTCGCCATATTGTAGAAACGCTTTTTGAACGCGGTCTTATTAAGGTTATTTTTGCTACAGAAACTCTTGCTTTAGGTTTAAATATGCCTGCGAGAAGTGTTGTTGTTGAAAAACTTGTTAAATTTGATGGTACAGGTCATGTTCCGCTAACTCCTGGTGAGTTCACACAACTTACTGGTCGCGCTGGCAGACGTGGCATAGATGATATTGGTCATGCAGTGTTAATTGACAATCCTGATTTTGATCCTTCTAAGGCTGCATCCTTGTCTAGTAAACGTGTGTATCCTCTTCATTCTAGCTTTGTTCCTACATTCAACATGGCTGTTAATCTTCTAAATAATAGTGATGTTAAAACTGCTCGCATAACTCTAAGCAGTTCTTTTGCTCAATGGGAAGCCAATGCTTCTGCTCAAAGGCTTTTAAGTCGTATTGAGGATCTTAAAGAAGCTATTAGCGGTTACAAACAGGCATTTCATTGCACTCAAGGTGATTTTTCTGAGTTTATGACTCTTAGAATGTGTCTTAAAGATGCTCAACATGATCAGCGCAGAAAACTTAAGCACACAATATTTGCTAGTGAAGTTGAGCGTGCTAAAGCTTTTAAAGAATTAGATAAAACTATCGATACCTTACGCAACGAGGAGCGTAACCATCCTTGTGCAGGATGCCCAGATATTCAAGAACATTTACACTGGGGTTATTATTGGGCTCGAGAAATGCGTGAACTAAATCAGGTTAAGGATCGCTATAATTCTCGTACTGGCTCAGTTGCAAGATGTTTTGATAGTATTTGTGAAGTACTTTGTAGATTAGATTATTTAAAAAATACGAACGATGCTTTAGTGTTAACAGACAAGGGTCAGTTGCTTCGTAGACTTTACAACGAGCTTGATGTTGTTTTTGCTCAATCAATTTGTGAAGGAATTTTTAATAATCTAACTCCTATTCAATTATTGTCTTGTTTATCTGCATTAGTGTATGAATCTAGGGGTCCTGCTGGGGGAGGGCCGCGTAGGTATCCTGGAGGATTAAATGCGCCTGTATTCAATACAGTTTTAAAGATGAAAGAATTATTTATTCGTATAAGTGATATGTGCTTGAATAATCATCTTGATGCTTTAAGACCTCTTGATTTTGGTGCAATCGATATGATTTATGATTGGGCTCAAGGTGCTGATTTACTCGACATATTGCAAAATACTGACATAACTGGTGGCGATTTTGTCAGATTTGCAAAAAGACTTATTGACTTACTTAATCAACTTGCTGTTGCTAGCGAATATTTGAAAATATTGCCTAACGTAGATGATTCTTTAGCTCACAATGCTTATGAAGCAGCTAAACTTATTAATCGCGGGGTAGTTGCTTATTGTGATGTTTGATATGTTATTGATATACCATGGTATACCTTTGTGTATCGTCCGTGCAATTCGCTAGCTTTATAATGAAAACAAAAAGGAGAATAATATATTATGGCAGAGCGCAGTTTACGTGGAATGAGCATTGGAGCTAAATCATTGGAATCCGACGATAATGTTGATTTCGCTGCTCGTAACGATGTTGCATATGTGTGCCCTAAGGGTCACAGAACGATTCTTCCATTTGCTCAAGGTGCCGAGATCCCTGAAGAGTGGGAATGCCGTTGTGGTGCATTAGCACATAAGGAAGGCGATGCAGACAGACCAGATGATGATTTTAATAAGCCAGCTCGTACGCATTGGGATATGCTTTTAGAGCGTAGAAGTGAAGAAGAGCTTAAAGCTTTACTTGATAAGCGTTTAAAGATGCATCATGAGGGTTGGATTCCTGATTACGAGTGAGAATTATTTTTACAAACAAAACACTTCTAAGGGAAATAAGCTGTCATGAAAGTTGTTCTTCTTGATTTAGATGGTACTTTAACACAATCGCATACTGGTATTATTGCGTGCGCTAAAAAAGCGATGTCTGATCTTGGTATGCAGATACCTGATGATACTGAAATGTTGCGTTTTGTTGGACCGTCTATACTTGAATCTTTTCAGAGGAATCATATGCCTAAAGAATTGCAATCTGAAGGCGTTAAATTGTATAGGAAATATTATTCCGAAGTTGCAACTTTTATAGATCCTGATAATCCAAATGGCGATATGATTACTGGGAATTTTTTGAACAAAGTTTATGATGGCATTCCTGAACAGCTTAAGTTGCTACGAAAGTCTGGTTATTATCTTGCTACTGCATCTTGCAAGCCTGAATATCAAGTTAAACCAATTTGTGATCATTTTGGATTGACAAACTTGATTGATGGTATTTATGGTGCTAGCAAAGATATGTCTAGGATTAATAAAGATCAAGTTATTCGCTATGTTTTTGAAAATATTGGATTCAATCCTTTACGGGATCGTGCTTTAATGGTTGGCGACCGTTGGACAGATGTTGATGGCGCTTTAGCATGCGATATTGATTGTTTGGGTTGCTCTTGGGGTTATGCCGAGCCTGGTGAGCTTAAAACTCACGGAGCATATCGTATTATCGACAGTGTTTCTGATTTGAATAATGCCATTAACGAGTATTTTGAATAATTTTGAAATATTATTTGTTTTTCGTGCTAAAAAATATATGAGTATTTATCCGATAATGTACGTTATGTCAGATTAGATATATTTTAGGGATAAAATATACAAATAGATTAGAAATTTACTTAGATAATTCAGAGTCTAAATCAGCTTTAACCTGTTTGACAATACGACCAACAGCTATAGCAAAAACAGCTGTGCCACATTCAAGCATATCTCGCATATTTTTCTGATTACTATCGCATTCCACAACAGATTGACCATCGCAAATTATGGTCATATTTTCGAGATGCTTTACACTAAAACAATTTAAAAACACTATAGCAGTAGTCACATTAGTAAGATTTACTCCAGCGTCTAAAAGTCGCTTAGAAACCGCCATAATTGCAATGTCTTTAAATGAATATAAACGACGAGACCCAGAACCATGAGACGGATTAATAGAAGGCTCAATTATGTGTTTACGAGCCCAATAATCAAGTTGTCTATATGTAATACCAGCGATATTCATAGCAACACTTCCACGGTATCCTGTGGAATACTCTTCATCATCCGAAAACGAAAACAGTTCCCCCTGCGTTGGCTGATGATCATATTTTAAAGAATCAACCAACGCACTATCTTCAGGAGAGTTTTCAAAAGTCATTATCGTTTAGTAACAGCGTCACACGTAAAGAACATTAATCGGAACTTGCCAATCATAATTTCGTCACCATTATGAAGAATAGCTTCATCAACACGGTTACGATTAACATACGTTCCATTTAGACTTCCAGCGTCAGCAATGCTAAAAACAGTACCATTTCTACGAAAAACAGCATGAGCTCTAGAGACAGTAGAATCGTCTAGCATAATATCGGCTCTAGAATCTCGCCCAACAGAAACGACGTCCTCATCTAGTAAATAACGCGATCCAGAAACTGCTCCACGTGTAGAAATAAGTAAAGCGGTACCAGGAAGCAGCTTTGCTATAGTATCTAAATCATCCTGCCTAAGAGGACGATCTGCATTAGAGTTTATTGGAATGGTAATAGCTGGCATACCAATAATGGTTGTTTCGCCAGCAGTAGGAATCGGTTCAGTCATAATTGCTATTTTACCTTCTTATTCGACCGGTTTTGCATATTGATACTGTTTTGGTTCGCGTGTCGAGCGAATTTCAACCTCTTCAGGCGTTGAAACATATACGGAAGCACCGAATTTGACTTTTAATCTAGACCCAACTCCCCCAGCAATATTTACGGCGTTTTGCAAGTTCTGAGGCTCGCCAATAGCCTTAACAACATATGGAGGATTAATCTCAATTGCATCACACAATAACCCATGCTTAGTGTCAGAAATATAGCTAGAAGTTACTATACGTATGTCGTTAACAGACATAACCTCCACTCCAGCATTACGAAGCTCTTCAAGCAGTTGAAACATTGTAGCAGCATCCACACGCTCTTTTTCTCCAGCAGTAATGTGAATAATTACTCCCTTACCAACAGCTGGAAGACGACCAGATATTAAACCACTCGTCTGAGAATTCTGCTTAGCAATCCTAGCAGCTTCCTCCTGTTTGTTAACAGATGCTTTTAAAGAATTAAGCTGGCTAGTTAACTCAAACTTTCGCTGCTCTAGATTTTGTATTTGCGAATTAGTTTCTGTAATTAAACGAGTAAGCTCATCCTCACTCATCGTCTGATATACAAGTGTACTTCTATTAACTTGAATCATATAAGCAAATCCAAGCAATGCACAAAGAAGCATAACAAGTAAGCCAGTTAAAATACGAGTACGCGTAATATGACCTTGCAATGAAGGCTTATTTTTTCGTTTAACAATCGGGAAAGAACCTGTTTGTGTACGATCACTTTCGCGATCTTTAGCATGCTGAAGATGCAATTTTCTGACGATATTGTCAATATTTTTATCAATATTTTTGTCAACATTTTTATCAAAAGTATCGTCTAAATTGTCGTTTTTTATGCTATTTTTTGATGTATTAGAAAATGGGTGACGCATATCAGCCTCTAAATATAAAACGACGTATTGCAGAAACGTTAGAGAAGATTCGTATTCCTAATACAACAATAACAGCAGTTTGCAATTGTGCTCCAACTCCAAGTTGGTTTCCGAGTAAAACTAAAAGAGTAGCAGCAATAACATTCGAAAAGAATGAAATAACAAACACCTTATCAGAGAAACTACGCTCAAAATAAGCTCTAGCAGCTCCAAGCAGAGCGTCCAAGGCTGCAAGAACCATAATCGGCAGATAAGGTTGAATAACTACTGGAATATCAGGATGTACAACAATCCCAATAAGCGCACCTAAAATCAATCCAAGAACAGCTGTCATAACCTATTTTCCTATCTCCTACTCAATAATTCTTTTGCAAAATTAATTTCACCAGTTCCCGCAGCAGAAAGTTTAAGCGTATTTGACTTAGAAATTTGCGGGTTAATACCTGCGTCGCTAAGAGAAACAAACCACGGAGAACGCTTTTGAGAATTTAACTTTTCAATAAGACTAGAACTGTCTCCAATAGCCTCAATCATATAAGGGCTTTGAGTCTGATTAACACCTATAAGAATAGTTGACCCAGCAGTACGGATGGACGTTTGAGCGCCAATTCTATGACCATTTATTGATATTGCTTCTGCGCCTGCATCCCAAAGAATGGAAACAAAAATCTGAATATCTCTATCTGTAACAACCCTAATTCTTTCTCCTTTAGCCATTTCTCTAGGAATGTTGCCGCTAGAGACGTCATTGTTTGTAGAAATAGGATTAGCAATAGTTAAAACAATTCCAGACCCTACAACGCCATGTGTACCATTCGTCATATTGTCAGATTTATCAACTTGATTTTCATAAGGAGTATTAATTCTTTTTGACTCACGATCTACACTAGCCCGCAATCTAGTTACATCTTTAACAAGATTGTCAAAACGGCTTGCGTGAGAAGTAAGCTCGTTAGCTAACGATAAACGTATGGCTTTACGAGAATCCGTATGCAATTTTCGCACAAATTGGCTTCCCACAGTACCAAGAGCAACACAAATAATAAAAACAATTATTCTAGTAATCCAGAGATTAATCTTACTAACATTCTGCTTATTAAGACGGGAATCCATAAAAAGAGGATCCACCGGTCTATTGCTTAAATCGTCAATTAAGCGTAATGAATAGTCTTCAATACGACGTCTTTTTTCATTATGGTTAGAAAAGCTATAACTTGAATTAGTCACATGATGAGGACCAAGAGCAAATACAGATTTGGAAAAAACTGCTCTGCGTTTTGAAAATAAGATAACGGTTGGAGCAGGAAAAGACTCTGGAATAACACTATTATCAGTGTTATTCACATCATGATTTAGATTAGAAGTCTTTTGCACCATAATATGTCCGTTATTTAAACCAGTTTATAATACTTATAATCCTTATTTAAACTTTTTTATTAATAGCTTATAGGCTTGAATGCAATACAATACTCCAGCAAACCAGTAAAGTGTTATTCCCCAAATTGCACAAGCTATCGCTGCAGCATACAAAATAAGCATTGGTTCAGTAGCAACAGCATAAACAATCATAAATAATACGATAGCAATCATCAATAATGCTGTTCCAGTTTTACCCATGAAATTCACTGGTAAAGGTCCATAATCATATTGTGCAAGAATAACAATCAAAATAGCCATTACTATATCTCGCAAAACAACAAGAGCCAACGCCCACCAAGGTATAATCTTGGCAAACGCTAAAGCTAAAATGCTGCATGCTATTAAAAGCCTATCTGCAACAGGATCTAAAATCTGCCCTAATTTGCTAACCTGATTAAAAGTTCTGGCAATATAACCATCAACGCAATCTGAAAAAGCAGATATAGCAAGAACGATTAGAGCAACTCCCATTTTATTTTGCGCAATTAAAATGGCAAGATATGGTATAGAACATATACGCAGAAAACTAATCACATTAGGTACAGTAAAAACTCGATCAAGTGCTTCAGGACTGTACTCCTGATTAGAAATGAACTTAACCATACCTATTTCCTTAAAAACAATTTAAAAGACTTACCAATTGTATTCTATTTTGCATATATAAAATATTGGGGCATTATTCTAAAAATGCCCCAATAAAAGTTTTATGCTTGCCAAGCCTCTTGCGCAATATTACGAATAGAATCAATAGCAGCTGATGGATTTTCAGCTCCATAAACAGCAGATCCTGCAACCAGCACATCAGCGCCAGCTTCTGCGACTATAGCAGCTGTAGAAGGACTAACTCCACCATCAACCTGAATATGAGTATCCAATCCACGACAAGCAATTTCATCACGTAAACGACGAACCTTACCCATTTGATTGCTCAAGAACTTTTGTCCACCAAAACCAGGCTCAACAGTCATAATAAGAATCATATCGAATTCATCAAGAATATCGAAAATAGGTTCAACTGGCTCAGCTGGGCGGACTGCAAAACAAGCTTTGCAACCCATGTCTCGCAGCTGACGAGCAAGACGAACAGGCGCATGAGTGGCACCCATATGGAAGCTCACAGAATCAGCACCAAGTTTTGCGTACTCTGGAGCCCAACGATCAGGATCCTCAATCATCAAATGAACATCTACAGGAAGACTAGTAACTTCGCAAATGCGTTTTACAATCGGCTCCCCTAAAGTTAAATTCGGTACAAAATGATGATCCATAACATCAACGTGAACAAGATCAGCATTTGAAATTGCTATAAGATCTCTTTCAAGATTGCAAAAATCTGCAGAAAGAATGCTAGGTGCTATTTGTATATTCATGTGTTCCATTCTAAGAAAAGCAAGCGACTAGAAAAACAAAATATCTATATTATTTAAGAATATTTTAGGATAATCTTTTTGTTTTAATATTTGAATTAGATTGAGATTCACGCTCACGTTCATCTGCAGTTATATCAATAAGACGATTCACAAGATCTGTTCGTGACTTGTGGGTATTTTGCAAAATCATAAAAACAATAATTGAAATAATAAATATAACTATAGAAACCCATACGTTAATTCTTACTCCAAGAAAAGTATGTGAAAAATCAATCCTTAAAGACTCAATCCACATTCTTCCTGCCGTATACCACATTACGTAAAGAACAAACTCAGATCCAGATTTAAGTTTTCTCTTAAGAACTTTGCCGAAAGAAATAAGCAAGGCTGCGCCTGCAAAATTCCAAATCATTTCATATAAGAAAGTAGGGTGAAACAGAGTACCCTCTGGGCATGTGAGACCATCGTAGCAACTTTCACTGTGTCCTATAGCATTTGCAGCAGAATAATTAAGTTTTAGGCCCCATGGCAAAGTAGTTGGAGCACCATAAAGTTCTTGGTTAAACCAATTACCTAACCGCCCTATACCTTGTGCAATAAGCAAGCTAGGTGCAGCTGCATCTGCAAGCAAGCTTATTGGATATTTTTTATAGGCACACAGTGCGCTTGCAGCAATAGATCCTAGGATTACTCCTCCCCAGATTCCTAAACCACCATTCCAAATTCTAAATATCTCCAACAAATCTCCCTTAGGTCCAAAGAACTTTTCGGGAGTGGTAATAACATGATAAAGACGTGCTCCAACTATTCCTGACGGAAGACTAACCAGTGCAACATCTAATATCTGATTAAAATCTCCGCCTTCTCGTTTCCATCTACGAGTGGTAATCCACATTGCAACAAGTGCACCAGCAAGAATTGATAAAGCATAAAATCTTAACGTTATAGGTCCTAATGTAATCTGAGAAATACTAGGACTAGGAATAGAACAAATCGTCATAAATCCTCATGTTAGTAGAAAACCATGACGGTTACTTGTAATGTTTTTATGACAAAACAAACGATTAATATCTAAAATATTACCTATAAATTAGAACCCTACAACCTTAATCAATGCCATAAGAACAGGCGCACAAAGCAAAATAGAATCCACTCTATCTAAAACGCCACCGTGACCTTTAAGCAAATGCCCCATATCCTTAATACCAATATCCCTTTTAAGCATTGAAGCACATAAATCACCAAAGGTACCAACCATGCCTGATGCAACACCCATTATTGCTGGCATCCACCAGAATTTTATCCAAGAAGATCCATAGAAGCCAGATATGATAGCGTAAGCACCTATCAAAGCAAAAAGCATTGACCCTAAAAGACCCTCTATTGATTTCTTAGGAGAAATACGAGGAGAGAGCTTATGCTTACCAAGCCACGCACCAGCAAACAAACCACCAGTGTCACTTAAAGCTGGTAGAAACACAAGCAGCATCGCATGCGCTATAGCATACTTAGTATTTGTTAAAGACAAAACAATGCATGAGGCAAGCAAAGGAATATACAATACAACAAACAATGAGACTGCCGTATTAGTGAAAGTATTTGCCTTTGCACTTTTAGATGATGTAGGATGCTGGAGCTTTTTTTCTACAGCGCGTAAAGTCCTTTGCGAAACAGTGCTATTCAATGTAGCAAAAACAACAGTTAAAAGCAATGATGCTGTTATGCCACTAGCCATAGCAACAGTATGCCATCTTGCATAAAAAGCAGAAAGAATAGTGATTACTGAACAAACAGACAATACCAGAAATGGGATCCTAAAACCTGCCGTAGCAAAATCTACATGCAACTCCCACAACGCGAGAACCATAAAAATGGTTAAAAGAATAACAAAAGTATCGATGCTAATTACAAGACAAGCAACAATCACAGCAACCAATAAAATCGCAGTCGCTATAGCCTGAGGCATATTTCTGCCAGTACGACGATTTATATCGTCTAAAGTATCATGGGTGCCGTTAATGGTCTTTTCATGTGAAGAATCAGATTTTGCCGACTTATTATTATCGACTAAATTGTTATTAGTTAACAAATCAGCTTTGTTAGACAATTCTCCAAGATTTTCTTGATTCATACGACACCCATTCAACCTAAAAGTTTCTGAAGAATCAGACCTCCATTATTTCCTTCTGCTTGCCATCAAGCAAAGCGTCTAAGGAATCAGTTACTTGCTTCGTAACTTTATCAAGCTCTTTTTGTAAGCGCTCTCCTTCATCTTCGCCGATTTCACCATCTTTTACAGACTTATCAATATTCTCCTTGGTTTTACGGCGAATATTTCGAACAGCAACCTTACCTTCTTCAGCTTTTGTTTTAGCAAGTTTTACGTATTCTTTACGACGGTCTTCTGTAAGTTCTGGCATTGTAACACGAATTACATTTCCATCTCTATTAGGGCTTACTCCTAAATCTGAATCGCGAATAGCCTTTTCTACAGCATTAGCTTGCGAAGCATCAAAAGGAGTTACAGAAAGAGTGCGAGGCTCTGGAACACCAATAGAAGCAACAGCCTTAATAGGTGTTGGAGCACCATAATAGTCAACCATAATGCCATTAAGAAGAGCAGGATTAGCACGTCCAGTTCTAATACCCATGAAGTTCTCTTTAGTAGCTTCCACAGACTTGTTCATCTGTTCAAGAGCCTGATCGATAATCGCTGGCATGTATTCTCCTTTATCGGTATGTGCCAATTTTAAAATTTATTATTTAACTATCTATTCATGTTTATTAAATTTTAAATATTCAAATTATGAATATTCGCATATTTAAGCAAATGTAGGTTCAGCATCCGAAACTAAAGTTCCGATTTCCTCACCAACCAGTGCTCTAGTGACGTTTCCTTCACCCTCTAATCCGAATACGCGAATCTTCTGCTTGTTATCTCTAGCCATAGATAGTGCAGAAGCATCCATAACAGCAAGACCATCGACAAGAGCACGTTGATAATTTAACGTTACAAATTTCTTCGCGTTCTTATCTTTCCGTGGATCAGCGCTATAAACGCCATCTACACCATTCTTGCCCATCAAAACCTCATCGCAATGTATTTCCAAAGATCGCTGAATTGATACAGTGTCGGTTGAAAAATATGGCATTCCAGCACCAGCGCCAAAAATAACTACACGACCCTTTTCAAGGTGTCGAATTGCCTTAAGTGGAATATAAGGTTCTGCAACTTGACCCATTGTTATAGCAGTTTGCACACGCGTTGCCTGCCCTGCTTGTTCAAGAAAATCTTGCAAAGCCAAGCAATTCATAACAGTACCGAGCATACCCATATAGTCACCACGGCTACGATCAATTCCAGCCTGCTGAAGTTCTGCTCCGCGGAAGAAGTTTCCACCGCCAACAACAATTGCAACTTGCACGCCTTCATGCACTGCTTTTACAATTTCTCCAGCAATTCTACGAATAACATGAGTATCAATACCAACGGCTCCACCGCCAAATGCTTCTCCCGAGAGCTTCAATAAAACTCTACGAGACTTGCTTTCCCCCGCTTGTGCGATAGTCATAAAACTTTCCTCCAGTCATAACGGCGAACGCAAGCATATCTTTGCCATGATATCTTTCAATGACGACACAGCAAAACACGATTTTATAATGTATAAATTAAAAGAATGGGTTTGCATGACTTATCACGCAAACCCATTCTTGTTTTATGAATTTTTAATAAGCTTTCGCTTAAAAATTATTCAGCAGAGCCTTTGCCAACCTCAACGCGAGCGAAAGCCAAAGCAGAGCCGCCAACTTCCTTGAACAAGTCGCCAATAGTCTTGGAAGGATCCTTAACATAAGCTTGTTCAAGAAGAACGGTTTCCTTGAAGAAGGCATTCAAACGACCTTCAACAATCTTTGGAACAATCTTCTCTGGCTTGCCTTCAGCTAAAGACTTTTCTGTAGCAACGCGACGCTCAGACTCCAACACATCTGCTGGAACATCTTCGCGGCGAAGCCACTGAGCGCCCATAGCGGAAATCTGCAAAGCAGCTTCGTGAGCAACCTTAGCGCCCGCTTCGTCGGTAGCAATCATAGAAACAATGCTTGGAGGTAATTCAACGGACTTCTTGTGAGCATAAACCTCAACGTGAGGACCGCTAATCTTGGCAATCTGCCCAACCTTAACGTGCTCACCAAACAAAGCTGCTGCTTCTTCTACTTCTTCCTTAACCGTAGCATCTCCAGCCTTAGCTGCAAGAAGCTCTTCTGCACTAGAAGCGTCAGCTTCAATAGCATTGCTTAACACGGTTTCAGAGAATTCAACGAACTTTGGAGTCTTAGCAACAAAGTCGGTTTCGGAATTCAATTCAACTGCATAGCCAGTTTCACCTTCTGCAGTTTTAACAACCTTAGAAGCAACGGTTCCTTCCTGAGCCTTGCGACCTTCACGCTTGCCAGCGGCCTGAATGCCCTTAGCACGGATAATTTCCTTAGCGCGAGCTACATCGCCTTCGGCTTCGGTAAGAGCCTTCTTAACGTCCATCATGCCAGCGCCAGTTTCTTCGCGCACCTGCTTAATCAACGCTGCAGTAATTGCTGCCATTTTGTTCTCCTCATTAACCGCCAACAGACTTATTCAGCCTTGGCTTCGTCTTCAGACTGTTCAGTTTCCTTAGTGAGTAGTTCCTTTTCCCATGCTGCCATTGGCTGAGCGTCAGAACCTTCGGACTTTGCGCCCTTTCCAGCACGTTCAAGCAAACCTTCTGCAACAGCGTCAGCCATCAAGCTAGTAAGAAGCTCGACACCACGAATTGCATCATCATTTGCTGGAATAGGATACTCAACAGAGTCTGGATCAGTGTTGGTGTCAACGATTGCCACAACTGGAATACCAAGCTTGTGAGCTTCTTCAACGGCCAAAGCTTCCTTGTTAATATCAACAACAAACATTGCCGAAGGAGTACGGTTCATGTTGCGAATACCGCCGAGCTGCTTGGAAAGCTTGTCCTTTTCGCGTTCAAGAAGCAAAAGCTCCTTCTTAGTCAAACCAGATCCACGAACATCAGTGAAGTCCATTTCCTCAAGTTCCTTGAGACGCTTTACGCGAGTGGAAACAGTCTGGAAGTTCGTCAGCATACCGCCGAGCCAACGCTCGCTCACGTAAGGCATGTTCACACGGGTAGCCTGATTTTGCACAGCTTCTTGAGCCTGCTTCTTGGTACCCACGAACAAAACAGTACCGTTGTGAGCAACAGTCTGCTTAATGAAGTCATAAGCCTTGTCAATCATGTCGAGCGACTTGAACAAATTGATGATATGAATACCATTGCGCTGGGTTAGAATAAATTGCTTCATCTTTGGATTCCAGCGACGAGTCTGATGTCCGAAGTGCAAACCTGCCTTCAGCATTTCACTCATGGTAATCTGTGCCATATCTATATACCTTTCTTGTCGGTTCTTGCCTGGCCATGCCTGTTCGCATGCAACTTGGATAACATATGTCTAAATCCAAGCCGACCGACACGAACGGACGCGTACATGGCGCGTATTCGCGTATCCGAGTAGACAATAAAAAACGAGCAATCATATAACGCGACAACATTCATGCTCAATGGACACGCAAAAGATAATCATATCAGACGCTTAATACTAAATAAATATTAGGAACTAATACTATAGTTGTTGATATTTCTTATCTAGATATTATTTAGATAATCCATTACGAAGTTGGCGCAAAGCTTGTTTTCTAACATCTTTCTCTAAACGATCCAAATAAACGTGTCCATCTAAATGATCACACTCATGCTGAATCATACGAGCCATTAACCCCTTGCCCTCTAGAACAATAGTTTTACCGTCTAAATCAATGCCTTTAGCCCTAGCATAATCTGCCCTGCGAGTCTTATACCATAATCTTGGAACGGACAAGCAACCTTCATCCCCATATTGTTCACCACTCAATTCTTCAATAACAGGATTGAGAATATAGCCAATATGGCCTTCAATATTGTATGAAAACGCTCTAAGGCTAATACCTATTTGATTTGCACTGAGCCCAGCTCTACCTGGATCGTTTACAGTCTCTAATAAATCTTCTACGAGACTTCTAACTGCTGGAGTAATCTCACGAATTGGGTCACATGGTGTTCGAAGAACAGGATCTGGAACAATGCGAATCTGTCTAATAGTCACAGTACTTCCTTAAAAATTCTAAAAGGCTAATTAAAAATGCAATGCAATTATACAAGACTTAGTGTAATTAAAATTGCAATTTTAATCAGCCTATTTAACGTTTTATAGCTAATTTAATTTCAATAACTATTCTTTGTCGTTAGAATTATTATTCTTATCAGCATATTCAGTATGCTGATCTTTTACATTAACCTGTGTAGGCAAATCCTCACCAAAACGTTTCAGATGAGTAGCAGCCTGATCTATTGCTTGTTTAACTCTAGGAGTAACCGCTTCTTGAGCCTGTTTAACAGTTTCTTGCGCTTGCTTAACAGTCTCAGTTGTCTTATCTAAAATCTTAACTGTAGCAGGTAATGGTCTACTGTTTGGTTTTGGAGCATAAAGCTGATTCTCTATAAGATCACAATACCTCTTCAAAACCTTAGGACGCACAACTTTCATGCTTGGAGTCAAAGTGCCAGCATCTTGTGAAAATTCTTCATCCAAAATAATAAATTTACGAATAGACTCAGCTCTAGAAACAGTGCTATTTGCCTGATCAATAAACTGTTGTACAACAGAACGAATAGCATCGTTTTCCGCAACAGCACTCATAGAAAGATTTTCATCCATTCCCTGACTCTTAAGCCAAGAACGAACCATATCTGGCTCAACCTCAATCAAAGCGGAAACAAATGGCTTACCGTCTCCTACAACTACTGCGTGAGATACGAGAGGACACTTAGAGATAATACTTTCCAAAGGCGCTGGACTTATATTTTTCCCACCAGCAGTGATAATAATATCTTTCTTTCTGCCAGTAATAGACAAGAATCCTTCATCGTCTATCTCGCCTAAATCTCCAGAATGGAGCCATCCATCTTCGTCAATAACATCCGCAGTAAGATCTGGCTTATCATAATATCCGATAAAAACGTTAGGACCTTTTACAAGGACTTCCCCATCATCTGCAATACGGATAGTAATTCCAGGACCAGGGCGACCCACAGAACCAACTTGATTAGCATGTTCAAAATTAACAACACAAGGAGCTGCTGTTTCTGTCATTCCATAACCTTGAATAAAGGTTATTCCATCCAATCCGTTAAAGAAATGAGCAAGTTCAGCATTTATTGGAGCTCCGCCGCAAGCTAACCACGATAGATTAGGTCCCAAAGCAGACCTTATGGAAGATCCAACAGTTTTCATATAGAAGTCATGCTGAAGTTTTGCATAAATTGAATGTGCTCTGCCTTCAACTTCATTTTTAGACCACTCAATAAAATGTTGTACAGCCTTCGCAAAAATCCTACCGCGTATACCTGCTCCAGCTTTTTGAGACGCAGCATTATAAACCTTTTCAAACACTCTTGGAACTCCAAGCAAATATGTAGGTTTAAAACTACGCAAATCTGCTAATAAATGCTTCGCATTTGGCACATATCCAATAACGCCGTGAGAACCTATTGCCACATATTGTATGTATCTGGCAAAGCAATGAGCTAATGGAAGGAACAGCAATAGTCTACTTGGCTTATAAAGCATATCATTTAAAACGTCATAAGCCGCATAGACAATATGCGTAAAATTCCTATTGGAAAGCATTGCACCCTTTGGTTTTCCAGTTGAACCAGAGGTATATACAATAGTCGCTAAATCATCAGCTTTTACTTGACCTATGCTTCTATTAAGCTCGTCGTCGCTGATTGATTTTCCAAAATCAATCACTGCGTCTATTCCAGCAGCTTTAAAGTTAAAAATAGTCTTTAAAGACATACGCTTATTGTCTTGGCGGACTCGCTCTAAACACTGCGCATGTTCATCATCACCTGCAAAAGCTATAACAGGCTTTACTTCAGAAATAATTTCAGCAGCTTGAATTGCTGAATCTGTTTCATAAATTGGAATGCTTACAGCACCAATGCACGCGCAAGCAAAATCCGTAACACCCCACTCATAACAGGTTGGGGAATAAATAACAACTTTGCTTCCTCGTTTAACGCCAAGAGCAATCAACCCCTTAGCTGTTGCACGAACTTTTAATAGCATTTCCGATGCAGTAACATCATGCCATTGACGAGTATCATCGTCTTGCCATTGGGCTATTACGCCTTGTGGATCTCGCATTGCCCTATTGGCAAGCAGTGAATAAATTGTGTCACCGTCATTTGTTGGGTGAATGACCTCTACAGCAAATTCTCGCAGCATAGTCTTAATTGTACGGTATATCTAACACGACACAAACGAAAGTCGTACAAAAATGTCAACCTAAAATTGGTGGTTTTTACAAATAAACTCTTCTGGTTAGATAATTAGAAGCAAACTAATAATGATTACCTAAACCAGAAGAGTCATATTTTTGTATTTAACTATTATTTAATTGACAATGGAATTTAAAGGCTAGTATATTTCCTCCCAATCATCCCAAGTCAACTAATGTACATATCCAACTCCCGTTTTGAGATTTAAATGCCAAAGACGCACAATAATTTAAGCTTCCAATAGAAAATAAAACAACTGCCTCAAAACGAGTTGGACTAATTAGCATTCCATTTATCATTCTTGGCATAGTCGGTTTGCAACGTAGTTGCCAACTTGTATATTCATCGTGTTTGTCTGAGAAACATTGAGATATTAGATACCACATGTTTTCAAGCTTAAAAATACATTCTTCGCTAAGAACCTTACGCATTTGTGACGATATCGGTCTTCCTCTAGAAATGTCACTAGCAATACATGCTACCTTGCACGCTATTAAAGCGAGGTCTAAGTACAATTCCTCATCTGCCGAATTATTAAAGCATGATGATACATGATATGTTGCCATAAAATGCGAAGAACCCACTGGGAATGAACCTTCGTATACTGGCAATGGCTTGCGATCATTCCACTTGAACGTAGGATGATCATCATTTGCAGCAAAGTCGTTTTTTACAACTTCCCAGAATGCATCATTTTCGTCATAGTTATCGCTGACTATGGTACCAAGAGTATTATTCATTTTCCTGCTCTTTCCCGTTAAAATTTGTTACTTATCCCATTTTCTATTTTTAAATTCCTTATTTTATTTTTTGTATTTTTAATTTAAAACCAATGTCTAGCAAAGGTTTAAATAAAGCATACAACTTATTTCAAAAATTCAAAGTATTATTTCTAAGTGTGCATAAATAAAATTAAATCCTCGATTTTTGTTGAAAAATCAAGGATTATTTAGTGTTAAGTTATGCACATTATAGTTTTTACTTCCTTGTGCACTTAAATTTTTAGTTTTAAGCTCACAAGGAAGTAAACAAATAGTATTAAAAATTACCGAACATCCTGATGGAATGGGTTAAATACAACACTACAACGCTGGAAACTCTTAACATCAACATACCCAGTGGATGCCATTGTGCGCCTTAACGCACCAACATAATTTGTTTTTCCGTCTGCCATATGACTTGGACCAAACAAGATATTCTCCAGCGGAGCAACAGTTCCAACATTTGTACGCATTCCGCGTGGCAAAGATGGATGGCGAGCCTCTGCACCCCAATGCATTCCTCGGCCTGGAGCCTCGGTTGCTCGCGCTAAAGGAGTTCCAAGCATAACTGCATCTGCTCCCATAGCCAAAGCCTTAATAAAGTTGCCAGATGTTCCCATTCCGCCATCTGCAATAATTTGAACATACCTTCCGCCAGATTCATCCATATAGTCGCGACGAGCTTCGGCAACATCTGAGATTGCAGTTGCCATAGGAGCTTGAACACCAAGAGTGTTCATAGTTGCAGAAACTGCACCTCCACCGAAACCTACGAGAATCCCAGCTGCACCAGTTCTCATTAAATGCAAAGCTGAAGTGTAATCAGCACAGCCTCCTACAATAACTGGAACATCAAGATCATAAATAAATTTCTTTAGATTAAGTGGTTCATGATCTTTAGAAACATGTTCTGCACTAACAGCTGTTCCACGGATAACAAAAAGATCTACTCCAGCTTCTAACACAGTAGAGTAGAATTCCTGAGTGCGCTGAGGGGAAAGAGCACCTGCAACAGTAACTCCAGAATCACGAATAGTGCGCAAACGTTTAACAATAAGTTCAGGCTTAATTGGTTCAGAATAAATTTCTTGTATACGCTTCGTAGCAATTTCGTTTGGAAGCTCCGAAATTTCCTTTAGAAGTGGTTCTGGATCCTCGTAACGAGTCCATAAACCTTCCAAATCAAGTACGCCCAAGGCGCCCATCTGACCCATTGCAATAGCCGTATCTGGGCTAGTAACAGAATCCATTGGCGCAGCAATCACTGGTACGTCAAAACTATAAGCATCGACTTGCCAGGACGTAGAAACAGCCTGCGGGTCGCGAGAACGACGCGAAGGTAGTATAGCAATATCGTCAAGTGAGTAAGCGACTCGGGCTTTTTTGCCCAATCCTATTTCAATTTCCTGAGACATACTTACAAGGCTAGTGTCTTATCATGACGAATCAACATGCCGAAAATTATTTAACTAATTTATAAGATAATTCTATTGAATATCAATGTTACTTATGCAATGATTCGTAAATAGATTTAGCTTTAGCTTGACCGATGCCAGAGACCTTTTGTAAATCGTCAATACTCGCATCTTTTAATTTCTTAACACTACCAAATACGGAAAGAAGACGTTTTTTGTAAAACTCTCCAATACCAGGAATCAAGTCTAGTGACGAATTTAACATGGCTCTTCTTCGTTTCTGCCTATGATAAGTTATAGCAAAACGATGCGATTCATCTCTAGCTCTCTGTAGCAAATATAATCCTTGGGAGCTTCGTTTAAGAATAATTGGGTATTCATTATTAGGAAGCCAAACTTCTTCAAGCTTTTTAGCCAAACCGCATACGACTATGTTTTTTATTCCACAATCTATCATAGCTTTTTGTGCTGCTCTGGCTTGTTCTCTACCCCCGTCAACAACTATAAGATTAGGCGTATAAGCGAATTTTTTATATTTTGATTTTTCAAGATTTTCTCCGTAATCATCATCTACATCGCCACTACTTGTGTGCTTAAAACGCCTAGAAATAGTTTCATACAATGCGCTCAAATCATCAAGTTTTCCGTTGCCATCAGACCCTTTTATGGAGAATCTTCTGTACTCGCTAGGTTTAGCAATACCATCTTCAAATACAACCATTGATGCAACCTGATATTCTCCATTTACCGTATTGGAAATATCATAACATTCAATACGCAAAGGAGATTCGCTCATTCCAAGAGCATCGGCAACCTCGTTCATGGCGCTACTTCTTGCATCTAAACTGCTGATTCTGCTGGACTTCAGTCTCATTAATGATTGTTTAGCATTATCATTTGCTTGATTCATAAGATTTCGTTTATCGCCACGTTCAGGAACCTTAATGCTAACTTTAGATACACGCAATTTGCTTAACCAATTTTCCAAATTTTCACATTGATTCTGTGATATTTCAAAAGGAATGATTATTTCTCTAGGGATTGGGGTAATTGGGTCTAGTAAATCTCCCCTTCCTGTTGATTCTTGCCTTTTTTTACGCTCTTTTGTTGTTTTTGCACGATACGCTGAGTCAATATATTTACTCTTGGTATTCTCCAAGTCAATCTGCAATGCATTTCTTGATTGCTCTATTTTCAAAGAGTCTTCATATTGCAAATTATTATTTGATTCATATTCTGAATAAACTCGCATAAGCAAATTCGCTATTATATCTGCATCGTTAATATCCTCGCTTCTTTCAACCTGCCAATTTTTCTCTCCTCGCAATAAGCCTTCGCGAACAAAGAATGCGTGAACGCATGCCTCTAGAGAATCTCCACTAAAACCAAAAACATCAGCTTCAACATTCTCGTCAAAAACAACAGAATTTTGTTGCATAACAGTTTTAAAAATGTTTATTTTATCTCTTATTTTTGCAGCATTCTCAAAATCAAGATTATCGCTAGATTCTTTCATTTCTCTTGTTAAATCGTTAATGTAAGAATCACCTATAGAACCAGTTAGTACACCAACTAATTGTTCAACATTATTTCTGTGAGTTTTACGATCCACTTTTGCAATGCAAGGTGCAGAGCATTTGCCAATATCTGCAAGAAGACAAGGTCTACCAGTTTTATGAGCTTTTACAAAAACGGATTGTCTACACGTTCTTACAGGAAAAGTCTTAAGCAAAGAATCTAGACTGTGCCTTAGCTGCCACACTTTTGCATATGGACCAAAGTATCTAGTTGATTTAGAATTCCTATTTCTTGTGATCCAGACTCTTGGAAAATCATCATTCACAGATACAGCAAGATAAGGATATGTTTTATCATCTTTAAAAACAACATTAAAACGTGGATTAAACTCCTTAATCCACGTGTATTCTAGTGTTAAAGCTTCAAGCTCAGTGTTTACAACGGTCCATTCTAGACTTCGAGCTGTTAAAACCATCGACTGAGTTCTAGGATGAAGCTGATTTAACGGTTGAAAATAATTAGACAACCTATTTCTTAAACTTTTTGCTTTTCCAACGTATATTACTTTCCCCTTATCATCTCTCCACTTGTATACTCCAGGTTGATTTGGAATATCGGAAGTTTTTGGTCTAAATAAGTCTCTCGTGTCACCTAAAAGTGATGCTCCAAAATTATTTTTAACTGAATTGTTCAAAATGTCAGTAGTGCTTATATCACTATTAGACAGATGAGTTTTCTTCCATTTGCCTTGACTGCTTATAGCATCTTCTTTGATATCTATGTTATTATTCACAATTTCCATTATGTTTTCACCTCCTTTCATAAAAATACTTTTTAATAATATTTCCTTTAAGATTTGAGCATAGGCTTTAAGAATTTGCCCGTCCAACTTTTTGTCGATTTTGCAACTTCTTCTGGAGTGCCAGTGATCACTATTTCGCCGCCTTTGTCTCCTCCCTCTGGTCCTAAATCAATAATCCAATCCGCGCATTTTACAACATCAAGATTGTGTTCAATAACTATTACAGTATTGCCTTTATCTACCAAAGATTGAAGAACGCTTAAAAGTTTACGAACATCTTCAAAGTGCAATCCAGTTGTAGGCTCATCAAGAATATAAACAGTTTTGCCAGTTGAACGTTTTTGCAACTCTGTAGCAAGCTTTACTCTTTGTGATTCTCCACCAGATAATGTTGGAGCACTTTGTCCAAGTTTAATATATCCAAGACCAACTTGTACAAGAGTATCCAAATATCTTGAAATAGATGGATATGCTTTAAAGAATACAGCAGCTTCAGAAATTGGCATATTCAGCACGTCTGAAACAGTTTTACCGTTATACGTTACGTCTAGAGTATCTCTGTTGTACCTTTTCCCATGACATTCTTCACATTGTACGTATACATCTGGCAAAAAATTCATCTCGATTTTAAGCGTTCCGTCTCCGCTGCAAGCTTCGCATCTTCCGCCTTTTACGTTAAACGAGAATCTTCCAGGACCATAACCTCTAACTTTTGCTTCTGGTGTTTGAGCAAAAAGTGTACGTATTTTGTCCCAGACACCAGTGTAAGTCGCAGGGTTTGATCTTGGAGTTCTACCAATAGGGTTTTGGTCTACGTGAACAACCTTGTCACAATTTTCAATACCATCAACTCGTTTATGAAGTCCTGGAACAATGCGAGCGCCGTTTAGCTTATCTGCTAAAACTGGGTAGAGTATCGAGTTTATAAGACTAGATTTTCCAGATCCAGATACTCCTGTTATGCAAGTAAATATGCCTAAAGGTATTTCTACATCTATATTTTTAAGGTTGTGTTCTTTTGCTCCAACAATAGTTAGTAAACGATTTTTGTTTATTTTTCGACGATTTTTAGGAACTTCTATGCATTTTCTTTTTGCAATATAGTCTCCTGTAATTGAACGTTTTGCATCTTTTATGTGATTTGCTGGTCCGCAATATACTACTTCTCCACCGTTTTCTCCAGCTTCGGGTCCAATATCTACTAACCAGTCGGATTGCCGAATTGTATCTTCATCATGTTCAACAACTATAAGAGTGTTACCTAAGTCGCGAAGATTGTGCAATGTTGATATGAGTTTCTCATTGTCTCTTTGATGTAATCCTATTGAAGGCTCGTCAAGAACGTACATGACTCCAACTAGTCCAGATCCAATTTGAGTCGCCAATCTTATTCTTTGTGCCTCTCCACCTGAAAGTGTTTTTGCGGCTCTAGAAAGAGTTAAATAATTTAAGCCAACATCATTTAAGAATCCTAATCTTGCCTTGATTTCTTTTACAATTTCTTTAGCAATTATCTTGCTTGATCCTTCTAGTTTTAAAGAATTAATCCATTCAAGACTTTTTTCTATTGGCATATCACATATGTCTGCAATTGAGTATGAGTTTATTGTTACTGCTAAGACTTCTGGACGCAATCGTTTACCGTTACATGTTAAGCATGGAACTTCTCGCATGTATGACTCGTAGTATTGGCGCATTTGATCTGAGTCTGTTTCATCATGCTTGCGCATAAGAGTGCGCACTACACCTTCGAATCCTGTTGAATATTCTCTCTGCCTACCCCATCTATTTTTATAAGATACTTTTACTTCGAAATCATGCCCATAAAGTATTGAATTTTGCGTATCTTTCGACAATTCACACCATGGTGTATCCATACTAAAACCAAGTTCAACACTTAGCCCTTGTAGCACATGCCTATAGTATTCCCCTGCAGCTTTATTTAGTGCCCAAGGTTCTATCGCGCCTTCATTAAGTGATTTTTCTGTATTTGGAACAACAAGAGCAGGGTCAATCTCTAGATTGTAACCGATTCCAGAGCAATCGGGGCACGCCCCATAAGGAGCGTTGAATGAGAATGTTCTAGGCTCTATTTCTGATAAATTAAGCTGGTGATTGTTAGGACAAGCTCTGTGCTCAGAAAAATTTCGGCGTCTGCATTTAGAATCAGCAACTTCATCTACAAAATCAGCTATAACAATTCCTTTAGAAAGTTTTAAAGCCGTTTCTATAGAATCAGTCAAACGAGTACGTATGCCATCTTTTATAATTAACCTATCTATTACAACTTCGATTGTGTGTTTCTTTTGTTTTTCTAAAGTAATATCTTCAGAAAGCTCGCGCATTTGCCCATCTACAAGCGCTCTCGAATAGCCGTCTGATCTAAGAAGAGTAATTGTATCTTTGAATTCGCCTTTTCTGCCGTTAACAACAGGTGCTAATATTTGCAATCTTGTTCTTTCTGGTAAAGAGAGTATAGAATTAGCCATTTGTTGTGGTGTTTGAGCACTGACAAGTTCGCCACATTTAGGGCAATGAGGAATTCCAACTCTAGCAAAAAGAAGCCTTAAATAATCATAAACTTCTGTGATTGTTCCAACAGTAGAACGAGGGTTACGATTAGTAGTTTTTTGGTCAATAGATACAGCTGGGCTTAATCCCTCAATAAAATCTACATCTGGTTTATCCATTCTTCCAAGGAATTGCCTGGCATACGCGCTTAAGGATTCCACATAACGCCTTTGACCTTCTGCAAAAAGAGTATCGAAAGCAAGAGAAGATTTACCAGATCCTGACAATCCAGTAAAAACAATCATACGATTTCTAGGCAATTGTAAACTAACATTTTTTAAATTGTGTTCTCTAGCTCCTTGTATGGTTATCTTTAAATCTGAAGGAACAGAAGACAAATCATATACTAAATTGTCATTGTTTTTTACAGGATGAGCAGAATCGAGCATAGATTGCAAGATGTCAGCTTTTTTATTACATTCACGGTTTTTGTTATCTAAAATTGCATCTTGGGATAAAGGTAATTGCATCTTTTGCGAAGAATCTGATTTGCTTTGCATTCTGCCTCCCTAAGAGCTATTTTAAGAATCAAGATTTTGCACCAAACCCATTCTTGATTGAGCATTAATTATACAATACGATTAATTATAGAACACTTGTTCGAAGTAGATAATTTTCTGCGTGTTGTCGAAATACATAGAAAAATAAAGAATAAAATCCTTTAGCAAAAACTATGCAAGCCTAACTGTATAATCGTGAGTTTGGCTAACACATTTTGAAGATATTCAGATTAAAGCATTGTTTTAAGGAGTGGGTGCAAATGGCCATTGACGCACAAGGACTTACTATACAAATTGGTGCGCGCACGCTATTAAACCCAACAGATTTTCACGTTACAAAAGGCGACAAAATCGGCTTAGTTGGAAGGAATGGAGCTGGAAAAACAACTCTTACACGAGTAATAACAGGAGAAATGCTCCCTGCTGGCGGAACTGTACGAGTAAGTGGTGGATTGGGGTATCTACCACAAGATACGCATGCAGCAGATCCAGAACAAAGCGCGTTAGATAGGATTATGAGCGCTCGCGACATTTCGTCAATTGTATCTCGTATACGAAAAGCAGAAAAAGAGATGACGAATCCAGATCCAGATATTATGACGAAAGCCATGAATCGCTACGACAAAGCCATTGAAGACTTTGAAAAAGCTGGTGGATACGCTGTGCAATCGGAAGCAATATCGATGGCAAATAGCCTTGGGCTTCCACAAGAAATTATGAAGCAAGCTCTTGGAACTCTATCTGGCGGTCAACGTAGACGAATTGAACTTGCACGAATACTTTTCTCCGATGCAGACACGCTGATTTTAGATGAGCCTACTAACCATTTAGATGCAGATTCTATAATTTGGTTGAGAAACTATTTGAAAAAATTCTCTGGTGGATTCTTAGTGATATCCCATTCAACAGAATTGCTAGATGAGGTTGTAAATAAAGTCTGGCATTTAGATGCACAATTGGCTCAAATAGACATGTATTCAATGGGTTGGAAAGCATACTTACATCAACGCGTTGTAGACGAAGAACGCAGGCGCAGAGAACGAGAAGTGGCTGAAAAAAAAGCTGAACGCCTTATGAAACAAGGTATTCGTTTACATGCAAAAGCAACAAAAGCAGTAGCAGCTCAAAACATGATGCGTAGGGCTGAACGTCTGTTAAGTGAAACAAGCGAAGCACAAAGTCGCGAGAAAGTAGCAGATATTCGTTTTCCAGAACCTGCTCCTTGCGGACGAACACCTATTATGGCTGAAGATATTTCAAAAGCTTATGGATCCAATATTGTATTTGCTGGCATAAATTTGGCTATAGATAAAGGTTCAAGAGTTGTTATTCTTGGATATAACGGTGCTGGTAAAACAACCACTTTGCGTATTCTAGCTGGAGAAGAAAGTGCAGATACTGGCAGCGTAAACTATGGGCATGGCTGCAAGATTGGCTATTTTGCTCAGGAACACGACACTTTGGATTTAGATGCGACAGTATTAGAAAATCTTCAGCATGTTGCTCCAGATTTAAATGACACTCAAGCAAGATCTATGCTAGGAAGCTTCCTATTTTCTGGAGATGACGCAATGAAGCCAGCTAAAGTGCTTTCGGGAGGCGAAAAAACTCGTCTAGCCTTGGCAACTCTTGTAACTTCAAAAGCAAACGTGCTTTTGCTCGATGAGCCTACTAACAATTTAGATCCAGCTTCTAGAGATGAAATTCTTAAAGCCATTGCAAAATACGAAGGCGCTATTGTATTGGTTACTCACGATGAAGGAGCAGTTCTTGCGTTAAACCCTGAACGAGTTCTTCTTATGCCAGACGGTGATGAAGATTTGTGGAGTGATGACTATCTTGATTTGGTTGCAGAAGAATAGGATTTTAGGATTGCTATGAAAACAACAGCTAGATTTGCTAATTTTACGCTACAACACATTTTCCATGTTCTTCGCGCGCCTTTAGCAATCTTGCTGTTAATAGCATTGTTTGAATGCACTGTTGGAAATATTCCATTTTGGAATAGTGTTACTGGCAGCACAGATAGCATGTTTGCACACAATGCAACTGGTCCAGGTATTGAAAGACTTTCTTCTGGAGGACTTTTAATTACCGATCCTTCGGAATCTTATTTAGAAGTTAATTCCGACGGATCTTCACCATATATTCAGCTTAAGCCTTCACTAATTACGCCGAAAAAAATTGGCAAAAGTCCTGTCAAAACGGATGTGCATGTACGAATTGATGTTAATAAAATCGCTGGAAAGCCGTTGAGCACCAATCCTAGAGCCATTAGTTTTGCTATGCTTCCAGTTCCAGATCAAGCAATTGGAGTTAAAAGCACTCTTAGATTATGGATACAACATCCTAAAGGAGATGTTGTAGACGTTGAGGATGCTAAAGCAAATGTTAGAGCACCTTTTAGCTGGAATTGGGGTCGCGTTTTTCTTCTTATAGTCGTTTCAATTTTGATTTCTTTGTGGAATCCTTGGTCTAAATTATGGAAAATCAAACTTAATACAAAGAGTATTAATCAAAGGCTTTTACTCACTTTATTCTGGACGCCTTTCCTTTTGATTGCTATTTTTGCAATATTTTGGAATGTTTTTAACGGTATTCCAATGCATTTTGATGTTGCTGGAAACTACACTTACGATTTTGATCAATACGCACGTACAGCAGACGCTCTACTTAAAGGTAAGACTCATCTTGATTTACCTGTTCCACCGCAAATGCAAAAATTATCTAATCCGTATGACCCAATTGCAAGAAATAATCTTCTTTCTGATTGTGTACACAATATTTATTGGGATCATGCGTATTATAAGGGTCATTGGTATTCGTATTTTGGTGTAATACCAGTTGTTTTATTCTTTATACCGTATAAGATTATATCCAATTTGTGGATTCCTGGTGGAGCCATGCTCCCTACAACAATAGCCACTTTCATATGCTTAATTGGATTTTTAATTTTTGGCTCACTATTGGTTATTCGTCTAATTAAACGTGTTAATCATCAGGCAACTCTTGCTTGTGTATCAATTTGTTTAACCTTATTCTTTATTACTTCAAACACCGTTTACTTGTGGTTTAGAACATCCTTTTATTCAGTTCCAATGGCCGCATCATTATTCTTCACTTCACTTGGATTATGGTTTTATCTCGGATCTATTAAAGATGAAGAAACTACAAAAACGCATAAAATAGTGGAACAATTAAAACCATCATCAATAATATCGTTTAAGCATATTGCAGCAGGATCATTGTTTATTGCTTTTAATCTTGGTTGTAGACCAACTTTTATAATCGCTTTTCTATTCGCAATTCCGCTATTTTATACTCATTTTTACTCATATATTAAAAATATTATTATCAGTGACAAAAAATCTATAGAAAATCTTAAAAACTTATTAAAGCTAATTCTTTGCATAATTATTCCATTTATAATAGTTGCAATACCAATCGGATTATATAATGCTTTAAGATTTGGGTCCCCTTTTAATTTTGGCAATGAATATCAGATTACGATTACAGATATGACTTCAATGCGTCTCCCTTCGCAGAACATCATTCCATCCATTTTAAGTTATATAGCTTTGCCAATACGTTTTATATCAACTTTCCCTTGGATAGCAATTCAACCTATTGCTTTTGAAAAATGGCAATATGCAGAGCCAATGATTGGTGGAATGTTTACATTATCTCCACTCGCATTACTAGGAATTATATGCGTTTTCACAATGGCTAGAAACATGAGTAAAATCGCTACAAGATTAGCTATAATATCTGTAATTTCTGGCATAATCGTTATTGTTTTTGACAGCTTAAAAGCTGGGATAGGATGGCGATATATTGCGGATTTTGCATGGCTTTTCGCTTTAAGCGCAATAATAGGTATTAATTCTTTGCTACAAAAATATGCTGATATTACAGTATGTGACACTTGGAAAACTAAAACATTATGCTATTTACTGCGATTCGTTATTTTTGGTCTTCTATTTTTCTCCATAGCAATAGCTTTTCTAAGCTGGTTCGTACCAGGCAGAGAAGACTCAATACTACGTTTTAATCCTCAAATGTGGCATACTGTGAGATGCTGGTTCACATTAATCTAATTTGTTTTCATTAATTTAATTCTTCCAGCATTGTATGAACAGTATCTAGCAACGCTTTAACACCATACACAAATTGTTTTTCTTCTGGCAACAAAGATAATGCCAAATATCCATTATTTGGCATATCGAAGTAATAGCCAGGCTGAGATACAAGATGATAATCTTGCATAAGTCTTAGAGCTAAATCATCATCATCTAAACATGATGGAACACGGATAAGAATATTCCATCCGCCTTCTGCACGCAATGCACTAACACAACAATTTGAATAGTTTGCGAGAATTGTTCTAAGAGTTTTAAGATTCGACATCACTCTGTTTTGAACAAGATCAGTTTGTTCTTTAGCATATTGCAATAATTCTGGAATTCTTTCTGATACAGTTGCACCAATTGGAAGAAAGTCATCAGCAATAACATCAAGGCGTTTCATAGCATCCTGTACGTCTTGACTAGGACCCGAAACCTCAATCCATCCAACCTTTGCATGCGGAGCTGCAAGCATCTTTGAGAATCCATCTAAAGCAAAAACTAACGTAGATTCTTCACCTGCTAACCTACAGTTTCCATCAAAAGGTTCTAGACAATAATCATAAAAAACTTCATCAGCTATAATTGCCACATTATTTTTATTGCATAATTGCAATAATGCTTCTCTTTCTTGAGGCTTTATATAAGATCCTGTTGGATTATTTGGATTTATTAAAACAAGTGCACGAATACGATTATCCGTATTCTCTAAAAGTTCTTTAACCCTAGGAATATCAATAGTCCAAGAGCCATCATAAACAAGCGGATAAGGTATAGATTTTACGCCTTCTAGTCTTGCAATCGATTCTATAAGAGGATATCCAGGAGTCGGAGCTAAAACAGAATCACCGCAATCACACATTAGCATCATTAGCCATGCGTATGCTTGAGAAGTTGATGATAATACGTATAGATTATCTGGATTAAGAACCTTAGCTGAACTACCCTTCTTATTTACAATATTTTGATCTACGCGATTATCTCTATGATTTATAAAGTTAGCAAGAATACGCCTAACTTCGACAGGTCCTCTAGGATCAGCAGTATATTTTGCATTTAAGCACTCTGGAGAAAGACCATGTACCGTTGGGTTTGAATCGTTAAGTTTTGTAAGTTTAATACCTTTAGATATAGCAACACGTTGAGCCAGAATAATTGGATTTGGCTCACTCACATCAACTCTTGAAGAAAATCGCACTCGACTACACTAGCGCATTGTATAAACCAAATATATAAAAATACAAAAATATGCAAATATAAAAAATGCGCTGAACGCAAAAGCATCCAGCGCAAATAAAATATCAAAAATCCTTAATTGTTTCTTTGCTGCATTGCATAATAAGCTGCACCGATAATGCCGGCTTCATTATGCAAAGACGCAACTACAATAGGCGTCTTAATATCGATATGAGGCAAGAACTTCTCGCTAACACGGCTAACACCGCCTCCAACAACAAACAGGTCTGGGTTAAAGTACTTTTCCATCAAACCATAATACTTAGTAAGACGCTTAGCCCACTTTTTATAACCCATGTCTAACTTTTCGCGAACAGAAGAAGCAGCATACTTTTCTGCATCTCCCTTACCCTTTTCAAGCTGAATATGGCCAAGCTCTGTATTAGGAATAAGAGTACCGTTATAAATCAATGCTGTGCCAATTCCAGTGCCTAGCGTAGTAGCAATAACCAAACCATCTTTATCTTTTGCAGCACCAAAGTGTTGCTCAGCAAGACCAGCAGCATCGGCATCATTCACTACAGTAACAGGACGACCGCAAGCTTCGCTGAACACTTCTGTAACATCCACACCAATCCAAGATTGATCGAGATTCGCCATAAACTCAAGCTTCTTTCCAGGCTTAATAGGAGCCGGAAAAGCGATTCCAACAGGAACATCTGCAGGAACATCAAAATGCTCAAGTTGCTGACGAACAATATCTGCAACAGCTTGAGGTGTGGAAACCGCTGGAGTGAGAATCTTATATCGCGGTTCTGCAAACTCGCCTTTTTCCAAATTAACTGGTGCAGCCTTAATACCAGAGCCACCAATATCTACGCCAAATGCTTGTGCAGTGTCAATCATCGTTAACACTCCCCTCTGAATGTCGGACAATGGGATATCATGTTCATTCTACAATATTGCTAAAGCGACACGCTTATATATTGTCTATTTAATGATAACGATTGCATAAATGTTTTTCTCAAAATTAAAGCTTTAATATTAAAAATCATGCAAACAATTGCTAAAATCTTTAACTCTAATTTATCGCAAATAGTTTTGAAGCTCTTTGTTTATTAAACCATTTGAAGCAATAACGTCATTTTCGCGTCTCCAATGAATTGAGTCACCATTCCATTGTCGAACATGCCCCTGTGCTTCTTTAACAACAACGGCACCAGCTGAAACACCTGGAATATCCCACCTATGAAGATGTGGCTCAAAATATGCGTCGTAAGTACCATCTGCCACTTTGCACAAGTCAAGCGAAGCAGGACCAATACGTTTAATATCTGCTGGACATTCTTCCTCAAGCGAAGAAACAACGTCTAAAGCTCTTTTAGATTCACCTGGAATATAAGACATTCCATAGCAAACAACAGAGCCATGCAATGTTGATGTTGTAGAAGGCGTGATTTTCTCTCGCTTCTCTCCGTTAGGAGTTTTACGAATACGAATAGCACCCTGACCCTTAGCAGCCAAATATGTAAGCCCTAAAGCTGGGGCATGAACAACACCAAGAACAGGTCTAGCAGAGCCTTGATCATTAAACTCGAAAAGCGAAACAGTTAAAGTCCATTCAGCCATATCGCGGTTAAAGTTAATAGCACCGTCAATATTGCCTACACACCAAAAACGATCACCTGTTTTGCAATCATCTGGTCTATTTCTCCAGAATCCTTGAAAAGTATTTATATAAGTAAGACGATTTTCAATAAAACGTACTAGCTTATCTCCAAAAGCTGAATCGGATTGATTAGGATCACCTAGAACCATCATACTTGCCATATCTCTAGGATTAAGCTGATCCTGATATGCATGTTTACCAACATCTTCTAATATTCTAGCAACTTCAAGAGCTACATCCCTTAAATTCATACCTGCCATACTTTACTCACCTCTTTAATTCCCCACATTTTGATTATTTATCTATTCCAAAAATCTGCAACTATCCATAAATCTGCAACTATTTTACTCAACTAATCAAATTAAACCAAACTTCCACACGCAATATTCAAATAAAATCAATAAACTTTCACATTTAATAGTTTTATAGAAAAGATTCACATGCAAAAACGCGTAGCGAAACAAAATCCTAAATTTCTTAAACCAGCCTTAGAATTAATTAATAAACCTAACATCTCTCTTAAAAGATTATAACATGACTAAAGTACCAGACTTAAAAACACAAAACTTAATTAACACTCCTTCACATACTCCTTCACTAAAAAAACCAGGGCTTCTTGTTTTAGATGTAGACGCCACTCTTATTGAAGAAGAAGTGATTGACTTACTAGGAGATATTGCTGGAGTCGGGTCAAATTTAGCATATATAACTTCTAAAGCAATGAAAGGAGAAATTGACTTTGACACATCTTTAAAACTAAGGGTTTCAATGTTAAAAGGACTCGAATGCACTTGTTTTAAAAAAGCTATTGAAAGTATCCACGTAACCAGTGGAGCCAAAAAACTTATAGACACATTACATTCCTTTGGATGGAAAATAGGAGCAGTTTCTGGAGGATTCAATAATGTTTTAGATGATTTTCTGCCAAATCTAAACATAGATTTTTGGGTAGCAAACAATCTAGAAGTAGTAGATTCTAAGCTAAGTGGGAAAGTTATTGAGCCTATAGTAAATCGCCAATATAAAGCAAAAGCATTGATTAATTGGGCGAGAAAAAACAATATTGACATTAGTCAAAGCGTTGCGATTGGAGACGGTGCGAACGATATAGATATGATTAAAACAGCAGGATTAGGCGTCGCATTTTGCGCAAAGCAGTTATTAAAAAGTCAAGCTAAAGCAAGCATAGATACGCGAGACCTAAGCCTAGTTTTAGATCTACTAAACTAAACTTAACTAACTAGAATTTATACAAATTTTACTTTGCGTTTTTCAAGATTACACTTATCGCTTCAATCCAAATAGGACTCTTGACTTAAATGCGCTCCTCTAGCCCAATCTGCAGCCTTCATAGCCTTTTTACCTTGCGCTTTAACTTCTAAAAGCTCAAGAACACCACTTGCAGAACCAACCCAGACATTTCGCTTACCTGCAAAAATCTGCCCAGGCTTAAGTTCGCTTAGATTATGTATTGAAATATCCTCATCTTTTGCCAATGCACAAGAAAGAACATGCAAACTAATGATTTGCAAATCGCCACAATCAACATGCAGATTACACCAAGCTCCAGGATTTGGCGTGCAAGCACGAATCTGCCTATCGATTGCAAATGCTGGAATATCAAAACGAATATGAGCATCCTCAACAGTGATTTTTTGCGCGATTTGGCAAGGTGTAGGATCTTGCTCAGCAGGAATAATTTGACCAGATTCCATCCCAACAAGAGCAGAGCAAAGAAGATCTGCACCATCATTGCTTAGTCTCATAAGCAAGTCGCCAGCTGTTTCATGAGCACCAATCTCGGTAGTCATTTGTGCAAGAATAGGTCCTTCATCCATTCCACGCGTAATCTTAAAAACAGTGGCACCGGTAATATCATCTCCAGCCCAAATCGCACGCTGAACAGGAGCTGCCCCTCGCCACTGTGGAAGAAGCGAGAAATGCAAGTTGTACCATCCTAGAGGAAGAACGTCCAAAACAGATTGTCTAAGAATCTTTCCATAAGCAACCACGGCAGCAAGTTTAGCGCCAGTTGCCTTTAAAGCTCTTATGCACTCCTCTTCATCACTAGGATTAACCTCTAAAACAGGAATCCCAAGTTCAATCGCAGCTTTTTTAACAGCGCTAGGAACAATTTTCCTACCTCTGCCTGTCGGAGCATCTGGTCTCGTAAGAACAGCACGAACATCAAAATGCTCTTTATCTTGAGCTAAAGCACGCAATGGCGCAACAGAAACCTCTGGTGTTCCAGCAAATAAAATAGGTAGCACCATACGTAAACCCCCTTAAAAAATATCTTCATTATTCCTAGCATCTTCAAAAATCATATACTCTCAACAATCGAACAGTAACGAGAATAGTCATGAAAATACTAAGAATTAGCGAATTAGCAGAAAGCATCCTTTAACTTGCTAAAGAATCCTTTGTGATTTGTAGTCGAATCTGGGATAGCGCGTTGAACAATAACACTATCTTTTCCATCATGCAATTCTTCAAACTCTTCAATAAGTTTACGCTCTTCATCGCTCAGCTTTGTTGGAATATTAACAAGAATGTGAACAACAAGATTTCCGCGTTCTTTAGAGCCTAGAACCGTTACACCCAAATTAGGTACAGAAATAGTATTTTCACTTTGAGAACCAGAAGGGATTTCCACGCTCTTTTTGCCGTCAAAAGTATCTATATCAACTTTATGTCCCAAAACAGCCCAGGTCATTGGAATGTCAATCCAACAATGTAAATCGTTTAGATTCCTAGTAAACTGTTTATCTTCTCGAATATGTACATCAACATACAAGTCGCCAGCAGGACCGCCACATTCACCTACTGCTCCTTGCGAAGCAAGTCGCAATCGAGAATTATCTTTTATACCAGCAGGAATAGTAATCCCAATTTCTCTTGATGTACGAATTCGACCATGTCCATGACAATTTGGGCAAACATTCTTAATGATTGTTCCGTGACCTTCGCATTCTCTACATGGCTCAGATGACATCATTTGACCAAACATTGTTCTAGTAACCCTTTGTACAAAACCAGCGCCCTTGCATTGCGGGCAAGTTATAGGGTCTGATTTATCTGCAGAGCCTTTTCCAGCACAATCTTGACACAAGCCAAAAGTCACTACATGAACCTTAGCATTCCCACCAAATACTACTGTTTTAAGATCAACTTTAACTTCTGTGAGTGAATCTTCACCACGATTCACGCGCGGAATAGGAGAACCCGTACTTGTTCCAAAGGATCCAGAGAAGAACTGATTTAAAATATCTCCCATATCCATATTCATATTGGCATATCCGCCAGCGCCAGCTCCAGCACCCGATGCCGATAGATTGTTTGGGTCAACACCCATATCTACCATTTTGCGTTTTTCTGGATTAGACAAAACGTCGTATGCAGCATTAACTTCCTTGAATTTGTCTTCAAACTCAGGACCTGCGATATCTGGATGGTACTTTCGACTTAATTTTCTATATGCTTTTCGAATCTCATCATCGCTAGCGTTAGAATCAACACCTAAAATCTTGTAATAGTCAGTCACTTAACTCCCCTTTTACCTTAATAAAATAATTCTTGCATAAGGCACAGCCAGTTATATTTTTATGAATTTTCGGATATAAACGCATTAAGATACTTAGCCACTGCTTTAACCGCAGTCATTGTTGCAGCATAATCCATATGCGTAGGTCCGATTGAACCAATGAATGCGGAATCAGGATCGGAATTATATCCGTAAGCACTCGTCACAACAGAAGCATTCAAAAGACCAGGCGTGTGAGTTTCCGAACCTATTGCAACACTGACTCCACTTGCACAATCACTTGCCTCCTCACTTAGCGAAGTCATCAAACGCATAATAACAGCTTGCTCTTCTAAAGCATCAAAAAGAGCAGCAAAATCACCAATATTCTGTCTATGAGCAAGCTGGGAGGTTCCAGCCATGTATAATTCGTGTGCTCGATCGCCATCGTACATATCTTCAATAGCATTAGACAATTGTTTAATTATTTGTAACGAAGAAACTAAATCTTTACGTTCCGACAATGCACACACTTTTTTAGATGCATTCAAAAGTGACAATCCAATGCAATCTTCATTAATCATATTTGTTAAATGCAACAAATCATCTGAATTCACATTAGAAGCCTGAATCATATGTTGCGCTACCCCTCCAGCGTCTGTAATTACTACGACAAGAAGAGTTGATGACGATACTTGAACAATCTCAATTCTTTTTACTTTTGATCTAGATAATGCAGGTGACGCAACAAGAGCAACCTGCCCAGTGATACTTGCAAGAAGACGAGCTGAACGTTGAAGTGTGTCTTGCAAACTTACAGATCCACTTAAAAAACTGCGTATTCCTCTTCTTTGTGCATTAGAAAGTGGTATTAGCGCCGCCAATCCATCAACGAAATATCTGTATCCTTTTTCCGTAGGAATTCGACCAGCAGATGTGTGTGGCTGAATTAAATAACCTTCTTCTTCTAGTATTGACATATCGTTGCGAATTGTTGCAGAGCTAACACCTAATTTGTGATTTTTAGCCAAAGACGCTGATCCAACTGGCTCGTGTGAACGAATATAATCTTCAACAACCGCACGGAGTATCATCATGCGACGTGATTGCATTGATCCTCCTTTTATTTAGGTAATGTAACTTTTACTGTCAACTATTATATATTCCAGAATAATATGTGATTAACTATTTTTTGTTATCTTAACAACTAACTATAAATATAAACTTTTGTTAAGTTTTGACACACTTTGTTAGAAATTCGTCTGATATAAAAGATAGGATTAAATGGCAATGTGAGGGTGATGGCCAGCGTAAGCTGTGCGCAAAAAACCCGAATTATTGGAAGGAAAGTAGATCACATGACCGAATTCAACTGGTCTGCATTAGACGAGCGCGCCGTAAAGATGGCGAAGGTTCTCTCGGCTGATGCTGTTGAGCGAGCAGGACACGGACATCCTGGCTCCCCTGTTTCATTGGCACCGATTGCGTACACCTTGTACCAGCACTTCATTAAGCACGATCCAGCTGACCCAAAGTGGGCCGGTCGCGATCGTTTTATTCTTTCTGGCGGCCACGCTTCGCTTACGCAATATGTGCAGCTGTTCTTCTCTGGATACGGCTTGACTCTTGATGATCTCAAGTATTTCCGTGGCGGCGCAGACACGCGTACTCCAGGTCACCCAGAATATGGCTTAACTCCAGGCATTGAAATGACCACTGGTCCTCTTGGACAGGGTCTTGCTTCTGCTGTTGGTTTCGCTTATGGTCAGCGTTTTGAGCGTGGTCTTCTTGATCCAGAAGCTCCAGCTGGCACTTCCCCATTCGATCACAAGGTTTGGGTTATCTGCGGCGAAGGCGACGTTGAGGAAGGCGTTTCTTCCGAGGCTGCTTCCTTGGCTGGAAACCAGAAGCTTGGCAATTTGACTGTAATCTTCGATGCAAACCACATTCAGATCGAAGGCGACACTAAGCTCACCTTCTCCGAGGATATTCTTGCTCGTTACCGTGCATACGGTTGGTACACCGACGAAGTTAGCTTCATTCAGCCAGACGGCTCCTACAAGGAAGACGTTCAGGCTTTGGCTGCAGCTATCGAAAAGGCTCAGGAAGTTACCGATAAGCCTCACTTCATTAAGGTTAATACTTTGATTGCTTGGCCAACCCCAGGCAAGACCAACAATGAAGCTTCTCACGGCTCTAAGCTTGGTGAAGAAGCTGTTAAGGGCTTGAAGGAACTTTGCGGTTTCGACCCAGAAGTTTCGTTCCCAATCGACGAAGAAGCTTTGGCTCATGCTCGTAAGGTTGCTGAACGCGGTTTGGCTGCTCACAAGGCTTGGGATGAAGCTCTTGCAAAGTGGGCTGCTCAAAACCCAGATAAGGCTGCTCTCTACGAGCGCCTTAAGGCTGGCAAGCTTCCTGAAGGCTTCGACAAGGCTATTGACGACTTGGTTGCTGGCTTCGAAGTCGGTTCCAAGGTGGCTACCCGTAAGGCTTCTGGCGCCGTTCTTAACGCAATTGCTGCTGTTATGCCAGAACTTTGGGGCGGCTCCGCTGATTTGGGCGGCTCCAACAACACCAACATTAAGGGCGCTGACTCCTTCGGTCCATCCGAAGACGCAACTCGTACTTGGCCAAACGTTTCCGAGTACGGCCGCCAGCTTCACTTCGGTGTGCGCGAGTTCGCAATGGGTGCTATTACCAATGGTATTTTGCTTGGTTCTGACACTCGCCCATTCAACGGCACATTCTTCCAGTTCTCTGACTACGAGCGCCCAGCAGTTCGCTTGGCTGCTTTGATGGAGATTCCAAACCTCTACGTTTGGACTCACGACTCCGTAGCCTTGGGCGAAGATGGTCCAACTCACCAGCCAATAGAACACTTGGCTGCATTCCGCGCTATTCCTCAGCTTGAGGTTGTACGCCCTGCAGATGAGTATGAGACTGCTGAAGCTTACCGCTACTTCTTCGAGAAGAAGAACAACTACCCAACCGCTATGATTTTGACCCGTCAGGGCGTGCCGACCCTCGCAGAAACTGCTGAGAAGGCTCGCGAAGGCGTAAAGCACGGCGGTTATGTGTTGGTTGACTGCGAAGGCACTCCAGACGTAATCATCATGGCTACTGGCTCTGAAGTTCAGTGGGCTGTTGCTGGCGCCAAGACTTTGGCAGCAGAAGGCATTAAGGCTCGCGTTCTTTCTATGCCATCTCTCGAGTGGTTCGAAGAGCAAGACGAAGAGTACAAGGAAGCAATCCTTCCAAAGTCCGTCAAGGCTCGCGTTTCCATCGAAGCCGGCTTGGCATTGCCTTGGTACAAGTATCTTGGCGATTGCGGCAAGGCTGTTTCTATCGAACAGTACGGCTTGCAGGGTGACGGCGGTCAGAACATGATCGACTTGGGCATTACTGCTGAGCACGTAGTAGAAGCTGCTAAGGCTTCTATCGAAGAAGCACGCGCTTAAGATAGAAATTAAGCAAAATAAAAACTTGATGTATCAAAATAAAATTGATTCATCACAAAACTCGAAGTGCTAATTTAGCAACTTCACTGGAAACAGCAAAGGCGTGTTGATGTTAAGCTACAGCTGGTTTAGCATCAACCGCTGTTTCCTGTAAAACGCCAACACTACCAACGTGTTCCAACTGGTGGAGCACAGTGTTAAGGAGATAACATGACTGAAGCAACGCAGCGCACTAGCGATTCCGGCGTTTCTATTTGGTTGGACGATTTGTCCCGTACCCGCATTGAGTCTGGTTCTTTGCAGGATTTGATTGCTAACAAGAATGTTGTTGGTGTTACTACCAACCCATCTATCTTCCAGAAGGCTTTGAGCCAGGTTGGTCCATACGATGCACAGCTTAAGGAACTCGGCAAGGTTGACGTTGAAACCGCTATCCGCGAGTTGACCACCACCGATGTTCGTAACGCAACTGATATCTTCCGCGAGATTGCTGAAAAGACCGATTTCGTTGACGGTCGCGTTTCCATCGAAGTTGACCCACGTTTGGCTCACGATACTGCTAACACTGAGAAGCAGGCTGAAGAGCTTTGGGCAAAGGTTGATCGTCCAAACGTTATGATCAAGATTCCAGCAACTTTGGAAGGTCTTCCAGCTATCACCGCTACCCTTGCTAAGGGTATTTCTGTGAACGTAACCTTGATCTTCTCCCTCGAGCGCTACGAGCAGGTTATCGACGCCTTCATCGAAGGTATCGCTCAGGCTGCAGCTAACGGCCACGACTTGAAGCACATCGGCTCCGTAGCTTCCTTCTTCGTCTCCCGCGTTGATACCGCTGTTGACAAGCTCCTCGAAGCTAATGGTTCTGAAGAAGCTAAGGCTCTTGAAGGCAAGGCTGCTGTTGCTAACGCTCGCTTGGCTTACGAACTCTTCGAGAAGAAGTTCGCAGCTGATCCACGTTGGGCTGAGCTTGAGGCCAAGGGTGCTAAGAAGCAGCGTCCACTTTGGGCTTCTACTGGTACCAAGAATGCGGCTTACTCCGATTGCAAGTACGTTGATGAGTTGGTTGCTGAGCATGTTGTTAACACAATGCCAGAGAAGACTTTGAACGCTCTTGCTGATCACGGCAACGGTGCTGCTTCCGTTAAAGGTACTTACGAAGAGAGCCACGCTGTTATGAACAAGCTTGCTGAGCTTGGCATCAACATCAAGGATGTTACCGACAAGCTTGAGGCCGACGGTGTTGCCGCCTTCATCAAGTCTTGGGATTCCGTGATTGCAGACGTACAGTCTGGCATCGATCGCGTAAACGCCTGATTCGATTAATCAGTAATAGCTAAATATAAACCGCACATGTTCGTGGATTAATTCACACATGTGCGGTTTTCGTTTAACTAGCGGTTAAAAACGTAAGTAGTAGACCGACCCTTTCCACAAACTGAAATATCTCCCCTACTAACTAAATCAGATAACAATTGCTTAGCTTTGGTGCTACCCACGTTAAGAATATTTTGCACTTGTTCACGCTTTATTGTTCCATGATTATGCACTGCTTCAATAATCTTTTTATAGCAATCGTCAACGCTCATACGCTTATATGACTTATTAGAATCTTGTGAAAGTGCATTTGCAGTAAGTCCTGAATTATAAGTATTATTCACTAGATTTGACGAATGAACACTAAGATTCGTTTTGTGATTTTCAGGACTAGATACAATGTTATTCTTATCATTTACAAAAAATTCAAGAGTGGTACGGTCAGGATTAAAGGACTCACTTAACCTTGGATGAGGTATTCCAGCCCAATCACATCCAGCTCTCATAGCATCAAATCCGCTTCCTGCACGTTCAACAACAGAAATCAGTGCAAACATTTTAAGCAGTGCGGGATTTCGAGAATCAGAAAAACCTCCAGCCAAAGCCACTTCTATAGGCATACGTAAACACCCAGGGTTTGCAAAATAAAGCTTAAAACCAGCGTTCAAGCTATTCGTTTCTGTAGTAGATTGTGAAGAACCGTCAACAGAAGTGTTCACAACATTATTATATGTAATAACCGTGTTTCCTCGCATATAATAATCAGCATGAATCAACGTGTTTGCAAGAGCTTCTCTAATTGACATATGCAACGGGGTATCATCAACTCTTAATGATTGAGAATTAAGCAAAAATGGTAATAAATGCTATGATAAATTAACACTAAAGACTACTAAAAACAGTACTTCAATCTGGATTGAGAGAATGGGTAGTATAGCTATACTTTTTTAGTGCACACTATGGATATTGGGTGCACTTTTTAACGATAGGAAAGGCTATCGTTAAAAGGTTTAAGATTGGCTTGATAATACGTTTACATTACAATTGTTCCAGTCGCTTAGCCTGTTCTCTTCTAGCGTAAATAACCGCGAGTATTTGAAGTTTTTTCTACTCTCATCAACACAACGTTTGCTCACAACACGAAACAATATATAACTTACAACAAATATATTTTTTCTTTATCAACACATATTTGCGAAGTACGATTGTAGATTTGAGTTATATCCTCCATTTTTTCCAGAAACACTTTTGTTTCCGGATCACGCAAAACAGCAAACTCCTTCACTGCTTTTACTCCAATTACATTAGCATTTTCATGTAATCCGTTTCCTTTATTTTGTAAAGACTCACCAACAGAACGATATTTAGCTAAAGGAATACCGCCAATTAACTTACCAACAGCCGTACCAGCAGTACCTATAGCTTTCACAACGTTGACTTCTACTTCCGAATTACCAAGTTTTTCTAAATATAAAGAGCTTTTTTCAAATTTCTCACAGTAGTCATCAGACAATTTCTTTATCTCATTTTCTGCATTGCTAATGTACTCTTCCGCAAAATTTTCACTTAACATTATTTCCATCAAAGATGATAGAGAGAAAATATACAATGACAATCTGTAGTATTTAAACTTTTTT